>JAOAFL010000100.1 GCA_026416295.1 Burkholderiales bacterium
GTCATCAACGTCGCCGGCCACCGGCTCGGCACGCGCGAGATCGAGGAGGCGGTCAACATGCATCCGGCGATCGCCGAGTGCGCGGTGGTCGGCGTCGCCGACCCGCTCAAAGGCCAGCTGCCGATGGCGTTCGCGGTGCCGAAGGACCCGGCGCAGGTGGCGACGCCCGAGGCGCGCGCGAAGCTCGAAGGCGAAGTGATGCAGACGGTGGACAGAAGCCTCGGCGCGATCGCGCGCCCGGCGCGCGTGCATTTCGTCTCGCTCCTGCCGAAGACGCGCTCGGGCAAGGTGCTGCGCCGCTCGATTCAGGCGATCGTCGAGGGACGCGATCCGGGCGACCTCACCACGATCGAGGACCCGGCGGCGCTCGCGCAGATCCGCGATCTGCTCGCGTCGAAGTAGCGCACGAGTCATGGGCCGGGCAGGGGCCGCGGCCCGATTTCGAGGAGGAAACGAAACGTGAGCGAGAAAGAGGCAGGCAAGGCAGCAGTCGCGGGGATCGCGGTCGATTGCGGGCGGCGCGCGCTTTTGCGCGGGATGCTCGCGGCGGGCGGTACGCTCGCGCTTGCCGGCTGCGGCATCGGCGCGCGCCCCGGTCCGGGTACCGGCGGGGCCGAACGCCTGACGGGCGGACGAGTCACGGTGCGCTGGCTGGGCGGCGGGGTGGTCGAGATCGCCACGCCCGACTACAAGCAGATCGCCTACGGCGACGCCTGGATCTGGAATAACGCCGGCTGGACGCGCTTCAACGTCCCGAAGGCGCCCGAGTACGCCTCGCGCGACGCGTTCGTGAACTACGTCGTCGGAAAGCGCCCGGAGGCGGTGTTCGTGCTGCTCACGCACGATCACGGCGACCACATCGGCGACTACTTCGAGATGCTGAAGGGGCTCGCCGACGCCGGCGTGCCGGTGCTGACCGCCGGCCAGAGCGACCTGATGCGCAAGGGGCTCGTCGAGGACTTCAAGAAGGCCGGGCTGGATCCGGCGAAAATCGTCGCGAACAACGGCGCTGGCATGAATTTCGGCGGTATCGCGCGCCACGGCGCGATGACCGCGCGGCTCGTGCCCGCGGTACACTCGACGCTCGCCGCATACCCGGCCGCGGGCTTCATGCTCGATATCGGCGGCGTGCGGGTCTACATCAGCGGCGACACCGACCTCTTCGGCGAGATGCGCACGCTCGGCGCGCGCTACCAGCCGAACCTCGGTATCGTCTGCGTCGGCAACGGCCCGTTCACCATGGGGCCGGAAGAGGCGGCGCGCGCCTGCCAGTGGCTCGGCGTCTCGCACGCGATTCCGGTTCATTACGCGCACAATCCGTTCGTGCGCGGCGTCGAGGCGGGCGACGCGTTCCAGCGGGCCCTCGCGCAGATCGCGCCGGGCGTTCAGGTGAGCGTGATGAAGCCGGGCGAGACGCGGATCGTCGCGACCTGACGCTTCAGGGCAGCGCGATCACGCCCGCTTCGCGCAGCGCGGCGATCTCTTCCCGACGGTAGCCGAGGGCGGCGAGAAGCTCGGCCGCGCCTTCGCCGACCGCCGGCGGGTCGGAGCGCTTCGCGAGCCGCTCGCCGTCGAAGGCGAGCGGCAGCGTCGGCGCGTGCAAGCGCCGTCCGTCGGGCAGCTGCGTCTCGAGCAGACCGCCCGAGGCGGCGAGGTGCGGATCGTCGAGAAGATCCCAGGGCTTCGCGATCGGCGCGTAGGGAAGGCCGATCTGGTCGAGCTTTCGCTCCAGCTCGGCGCGGCGCCACCGGCGGAAGACCTCCGCAAGGCGCGGGATCAGCCAGCCGCGCGCCTTGACGCGCGCGCCGTTCGATGCAAGGCGCGGATCGGCCCTCAGCTCCGCCTCGCCGAACTCGCGGCAGAACGTGTCCCACTGCGTATCGGTGACGATACCGATGAAAAGCCGGTCGTCCGCCGTCTCGAAGATGTCGTAGACGCCCCACGCCGGGCGCTTCACCGACATCGGCGGCGGCGCCTCGCCCGTCAGCTCGTACTGCGCGATGTGCTGCGCGACGAGATAGGCGGTGGCCTCGAAGAGCGCGCTCGTGACGTGCCTGCCGCGGCCGGTCGCCTCCCGCTCGCGCAGCGCCGCGAGCACGCCGAGTGCGCCGAAGGTGCCGCCGAGGATGTCCACGACCGAGGCACCGGCGCGAAGCGGCCGTTCGGGCAAGCCGGTCATGTAGGCAAGCCCCCCCATCATCTGCACCACCTCGTCGAGTGCCGCGCGTCCTTCGTACGGCCCCGGCAGAAACCCTTTCAGAGAGCAGTAGACGAGACGCGGGTTGCGCGCCGCGAGTGCCTCGTAGCCGAACCCCAGTCGCTCGAGCGCCCCCGGACGGAAGTTCTCGATCAGCACGTCGGCGGTGTCGAGGAACCGGAGCACCAGTTCTCGCCCC
Source organism: Burkholderiales bacterium (assembly GCA_026416295.1). Taxonomy (GTDB): domain Bacteria; phylum Pseudomonadota; class Gammaproteobacteria; order Burkholderiales; family SG8-39; genus RBG-16-66-20. The sequence continues at coordinate 2,397 of JAOAFL010000100.1, forward strand.
TCGGGGCGCTTCAGGTCCACCGCGAGGCTTTTCTTGTTGCGGTTGAAGATCGGGAAGAATCCGGCGCCCGCGGCTTCCAGCCGGCGGGTGTTGTCGCCTTCGAGCGGCTCGATCTTGACGACTTCGGCGCCGAGGTCGGCGAGCGCGAGCCCGCAGCTCGGGCCCATCACCATGTGGGCGAACTCGGCGACGCGGATGCCCGCAAGGGGCGCTGGCCCCCTCATGCGGCCGCGCAAAAGCCCTTGGGCAGCCCGGCCGCGGCCAGATGGCCGTAGAGCGGCTCCTCCGGCAGCGCCTCCCCGAGGATCCGACGGGCCTCGATCAGGCGGTCGAGGTCGATGCCGGTCGGGATTCCCATCGCTTCGAACATGAACACCAGGTCTTCGGTGACGACGTTGCCGCTCGCCCCCGGTGCGAACGGGCATCCGCCCAGGCCCCCGAGCGAGGCGTCGAAATGTCGCACGCCTTCGTCGAAGGCGGCGAGCGCGTTCGCAAGCCCCAGGCCGCGGGTGTTGTGCAAGTGCGCCGCCTCGAGCTTGTCGCCCACCTCGGCGCGAACGCGCCGGAAGAGCCGGCGGATCTGGGCGGGGTTCGCGTAACCGACGGTGTCGGCGAGCGCGATGCAATCGACGCCCGCCTCCGCGAGCTGCGCGGCAAGGCGAACGACGTCGTCTTCGGGCACCTCGCCCTGCAGCGTACAGCCGAAGGCGGTCGCGATGCCCGCTTCGATCTGCGGGCCGCTCGCACCGCGCATCTCGACGCAGGTCTTCACCTGCGCGACCATCTGCTCCGGGCTCATGCGCACGTTCGCCTCGCTGTGGCGGCGCGAGGCCGAAACCGGGAACGTCACCTTGTGTGCGCCCGCCTGCAACGCGCGTTCGAAGCCCTTGACGTTCGGGGCGAGCGCCACCACGCGCAGCCCTGCGATGCCGAGCGCATGGCGCACGATTTCCTCGGTGTCGGCCATCGCGGGGATCAGTTTCGGCGGAACGAACGAGCCGACCTCGATTTCCTCGACGCCGGCGGCGGCGAGCGCCGAGACCCAACGTTTCTTCGCCTCGGTCGTCATCCGGTGGCGCGCGTTCTGCAGCCCGTCGCGCGGGCCGACTTCGCAGATATGGACCTGACGCATGGCCGGCGCCCATTGTAGCCGTGCGGCGCCTCTAGAGGCGCGCCGGTTTCGCCTTGTGTTCGATTCGCGCGACCGCCAGCCCGCACAACGCGCCGCCGGCGGCGAAGCCGAGCATCGCCCAGAGCGAGGCGCTCCAGCCGCCGCCCGCCGCGAGCCAGGCGAGCGCGATCGGCCCGAAGAACTGGCCCGCCTGCGAGGTCTGCATGACCAGGCCGTTCGTCGTGCCGACGTGCGCCGGCGTGCGCGCGTGCACCACGACGCCGGAGAACACGCAGGCGGGAATGACGCCGGCACACAGCGAAAACGCGAGGCACGCGACGTAGCGCAACGCGTCGGGCAGCACGGGGGTCAGCATCGCGACGTCGGTGGCAGCCATCGCCGCGCACGCGAAAAGGATCAGCCGCCCGCGGCGCACCCCGCGCGAAAGGAGCCATCCCCCCGCGAGATTGCCGGGGACGTTGGCGAGCACCATCAGGGCGGTGAGGAGCGAGGCCGTCCCCTGCGCCGCGGCCCGTTCCTCCGCGAGGAACGTCGGCAACCACACCATCACCGAAGTCCACTGCGCGACGTAGAACGCAAAGAGCGCAGCGAGCGCAAGCCCGGCCGGCTGCGAGAGCGATTCGCGCGCGAGCCGCACGAACCCGACGCCGCCGAAGCGCGGCGCGGGCGCAGCGCGCGCGACGAGCACGAAGCTCATCGCGGCGGCGGTCGCGAGCACCGCCCACAGTCCGCGCCAGCCCCAGGCGGCGAGCAGCGGCGGCGCGGCGAGCAACGCGACGCTCGCGCCAGTCGGCATGTACGCGCTCCACAGACCCATCGCCTTCAGCCGCTCCCGGCCGGCCGGCATCGTCGCCGCCATCAGCGCCGAGCCGGCGACCGCGTAGAGCATGAAGCCTACGCCTTCGAGAAAGCGCGTGAGCAGCAGTGCGAAAAAGTCGCTCGCGAGCGCGCCCCCGGCACCGGCGAGCGCCATGAGCCCGAGACCCGCCAGCCCCACGCGCTTGTGCCCGAGGCGGTCGCAGAGCAGACCGAAGAACATCCCGCCCGCAAGGCCGATCAGGTTGAACGTGGTCGCGATGAAGCCGGATTCCACGAGGCTCAGGCCGAGCGCTTCGCGCTGCGCGGGCAGCGCCGGCGGTACCTTGCCGACGTAGGCGCCGCACACGAGCCCGCCGGCGAATACCGCGAGCGCCGCCGGCCAGCCGGCCTGCGGGCTCAAGCTGCGTGCACCGGGATCTTGAACTCGGCGATGCGCCGGCGCCACTCGGCGGGGCCGGACTCGTGCACCGAGTTGCCGTTCGCGTCCACCGCGACCGTGACCGGCATGTCCTTCACCTCGAACTCGTAGATCGCCTCCATGCCGAGGTCCTCGAACGCGACCACGCGCGCGGCGCGAATCGCCTTCGCGACGAGGTAGGCGGCGCCCCCCACGGCGATCAGCGACGCCGCACGGTGGCGGCGGATCGCGGCGATCGCCTCGGGCCCGCGCTCGCCCTTGCCGATCATCGCGAGCAGACCGGTGCGCGCGAGCATCGTCTCGACGAACTTGTCCATGCGCGTCGCGGTGGTGGGACCGGCAGGCCCGACCACTTCGTCGCGTACCGGATCGACCGGGCCCACGTAGTAGATCACGCGGCCGGTGAAATCCACCGGCAGCGGCTCGCCTCGGTCGAGCAGCTCGACGATGCGCTTGTGCGCCGCGTCCCGCCCGGTGAGCAGCCGTCCGGTGAGGAGAAGCGTCTCGCCCGGTTTCCACCGTGCGACCTCTTCGCGCGTCAGGCGGTCCAGATCGACGCGCCGCGCGCCGTGCGCAGGCGACCAGGCGATCGATGGCCAGTCCTCGAGCGACGGCGGCTCGAAATGGGCCGGCCCGGACCCGTCCAGGACGAAGTGCACATGGCGCGTCGCCGCGCAGTTGGGAATGACCGCGATCGGCTTGTTCGCCGCGTGCGTGGGGTAATGGCGGATCTTGACGTCGAGCACGGTGGACAGCCCCCCGAGCCCCTGCGCGCCGATGCCGAGCGCGTTCACCTTGTCGTAGAGCTCGATCCGCAGCGCCTCGTAGGGGTCGCGCGGACCGCGCGCTTTCAGCTCGGCCATGTCGATCGGCTCCATCAGCGCTTCTTTTGCAAGGAGCATCGCCTTTTCCGCGGTGCCGCCGATGCCGATCCCGAGCATGCCGGGCGGACACCAGCCGGCGCCCATCTTCGGCACCATCTCGAGCACCCAGTCGACGACCGAATCCGAGGGGTTGAGCATCGCGAACTTCGCCTTCGCCTCCGAGCCGCCGCCCTTCGCGGCGACATCGGCTTCGAGGCGCTCGCCCGGCACGAGCTGCACGTGAACCACCGCCGGCGTATTGTCGCGGGTGTTGCGGCGCGCGAACTCGGGGTCGGCGAGCACCGAGGCGCGCAGCGGGTTCGCGGCGTCGGTGTAGGCGCGCCGCACGCCTTCGTTCACCGCGTCTTCGATCGAATCGTCGAACCCGACGAGGCGGGCGTTCATGCCGACGCGCAGAAACACGTTCACGATGCCGGTGTCCTGGCAGATCGGCCGGCGGCCCTCGGCGCACAGGCGCGAATTGGCGAGAATCTGCGCGATCGCGTCCTTTGCCGCCGGGGACTGCTCGCGCGCCCAGGCGCGCGCGAGCGCACGGATGTAGTCCCGGGGGTGATAGCAGGAGATGAACTGCAGCGCGTCGGCGACGCTCTGCACCAGGTGCTCGCGCAGGATGCTGGCCATGGACGGGTGCTTTACAAGATAGCGGTTTGGTGATTGTATCCGCGCCGGTGCAGCCGTAAGCCGCGTGTAAGCCGAGGGTCGCAGCCTAGACGGCTGCCCATCGTTCGCAACGCAAAAGGAGGAGTTCAGCATGGCGGCCACCATCGAGTCGGTCCTCACCGAAACGCGCGTGTTCCCGCCTTCGCCGGAGTTCGTCCGGCAGGCGAACATCGCCGGCATGGACGCCTACCGCAGCCTCGTCGCCGAAGCCGAGCGCGATTTCGAGGGCTTCTGGGCGCGTCTGGCGAAGGAACATGTGGTCTGGTCGAAACCGTTCACCCGGGTGCTCGACGAGTCGAACCCGCCGTTCTTCCGCTGGTTCTACGACGGGGAGCTCAATGCGTCGTACAACTGCCTCGACCGGCACCTCGCGACGCAACCCGACAAGACCGCGATCATCTTCGAGGCCGACGACGGCAAGGTGACGCGCATCAGTTACCGCGAGCTGCATCGCGAGGTCTGCCGCTTCGCGAACGCGCTCAAGTCGCTCGGGATCGGCCGCGGCGACCGGGTGATCGTCTACATGCCGATGTCGATCCAGGCAGCGGTCGCGATGCAAGCATGCGCGCGGATCGGCGCGACGCATTCGGTGGTCTTCGGCGGCTTCTCGGCGAGATCGCTCCAGGAACGGATCATCGACGCGGGCGCGGTGGCGGTCGTCACCGCCGACGGCCAGTTCCGCGGCGGGCGCGAGATCCCGCTGAAACCGGTGGTGGACGAGGCGTTCGCGCTCGGCGGCTGCGAGAAAGTGAAGACCGTGGTCGTCTACCGGCGAACGGGAAGCCCCGTCCCGATGACGGCCGGACGCGATCGCTGGTGGGACGAGGTCGTGCAGGGGCAGCCCGACACCTGCGAGCCGGCCTGGGTAAACGCCGAGCATCCGCTCTTCATCCTCTACACCTCCGGTTCCACCGGAAAGCCGAAGGGCATCCAGCACTCCACCGGGGGCTATCTCCTGTGGACCATCGTGACGATGAAGTGGGTGTTCGACTACAAGCCGTCGGACATCTTCTGGTGCACCGCTGACGTCGGCTGGGTGACCGGGCATTCGTACATCGTGTACGGGCCGCTCGGGGTCGGGGCGACGGTCGTGATGTTCGAAGGCGTGCCGACCTATCCGGACGCCGGCCGGTTCTGGAAAATGATCCAGGAGCACAAGGTGACGGTGTTCTACACCGCGCCGACCGCGATCCGTTCGCTGATCAAGGCGGGCGGGGACCTGCCGAAGAAGTACGACCTTTCGTCGCTGCGCATCCTCGGCACGGTGGGCGAGCCGATCAATCCCGAGGCATGGATGTGGTACTACACCATGGTCGGGAACTCCCGCTGCCCGATCGTCGACACCTGGTGGCAGACGGAGACCGGCGGCCATCTGATCTCGCCGCTGCCGGGGGCGACGCCGCTCAAGCCGGGGTCCGCCACGCTGCCGCTTCCGGGAATCTTCGCCGACGTGGTGGACGAAACCGGTCAGTCGGTCGGCAAGGGCAAAGGCGGCATTCTCGTCATCCGGCGACCGTGGCCCTCGATGCTGCGCACGATCTGGGGCGACTCGGAGCGCTACAAGAAGACGTACTGGCCGGAGGATTTCAAAGGCAAGCTCTACCTTGCCGGCGACGGCGCGAGCATCGACGAGGACGGCTACTTCCGCATCGTCGGACGCATCGACGACGTGCTGAACGTCTCCGGACACCGGCTCGGCACGATGGAAATCGAGTCGGCGCTGGTCGCGAACTCGAAGCTCGTCGCCGAGGCCGCGGTGGTCGGACGACCCGACGAGGTGACCGGCGAGGCGATCGTCGCCTTCGTCGTCACCAAGGGCCCGCGGCCGACCGGCGAGGAAGCGAAGCGCGTCGCCGAGGAACTGCGCCAGTGGGTGGCGAAGGAGATCGGCCCGATCGCCAAACCGAAGGACATCCGCTTCGGCGACAACCTGCCGAAGACGCGCTCGGGCAAGATCATGCGGCGGCTGCTGCGCGCGATCGCCCGGGGCGAGGAGATCACCCAGGACGTCTCGACGCTAGAAAACCCGGCGATCCTCGAGCAGCTGAAGCAGTCGAGCGGCTAAGGGCGGGCCGCTGATGCGCCGCAGCAACCGATCTTCGTAAGGCGCGTGTAAGCTTCGCTGTGGAGGATTTCACGGAATCTCATCGGGGGAGGAATCGCGCATGGCTGTCCAGTTGACCGAGAAGCACCGCGAGTACTGGCGCAAGAACCTCGCCGTCACCGCCGTGCTGATGGTGATCTGGTTCGTGTTCACCTTCGTGCAGGGCTGGTTCGCGCGCGAGCTGAACCAGATCACGTTCTTCGGCTGGCCGCTCAGCTTTTATCTGTCGGCGCAGGGTTCGCTGATCGTCTACGTGCTGATCATCTGGTACTACGCGCGCTACATGAACCGGCTCGACCACGAATACGGCGTCGCCGAGGAGGAGGAGAAATGAACCAGACCGCAGCGTTCAGCCAGCGGGCCTTCAACCAGGCCCTGAAGAAGTACTACGGCATCTACACCGGCGGGTTCCTCGCGTTCATCGTCCTGCTCGCGATCGCCGAGCAGATCGGGATGTCGCGCCGGGCGATCGGTCTCGCGTTCCTGTTCGCGACGATCGGTCTGTACGCGATGATCGGGATCCTCAGCCGCACCGCCGAGGTCGCCGAGTACTACGTCGCCGGGCGGCGGGTGCCGGCGTTCTTCAACGGCATGGCGACCGCCGCCGACTGGATGAGCGCCGCCTCGTTCATCGCGATGGCCGGCACCCTGTTCCTTTCGGGCTACGACGGTCTCGCCTTCATCATGGGCTGGACGGGCGGCTACGTGCTGGTGGCCGTGTTCCTCGCGCCGTACCTGCGCAAGTTCGGCCAGTTCACGATCCCGGACTTTCTCGGTGCGCGCTACGGCGGCAACCTCGTGCGCACGCTCGGGGTGATCTCGGCGATCCTCGTGTCGTTCGTGTACGTGGTCGCGCAGATCTACGGCGTCGGGCTGATCACGAGCCGGTTCACGGGCCTCGAGTTCGGCATCGGCGTGTTCGTCGGTCTGGCCGGCATCCTCGTCTGCTCGTTCCTCGGCGGAATGCGCGCAGTGACCTGGACGCAGGTAGCGCAGTACATCATCCTCATCATCGCCTACCTCATTCCCGTCATCTGGCTCGGCGTCAAGCACACGAGCAACCCGATCCCGCACCTCAGCTACGGCTACGTGATGCAAAAACTGGCCGAGGTGGAGAAGAAGATCGCCGCCGACCCGAAGGAGGCCGAGGTGCGCAAGCTCGCCAAGGCGCGCTCGGACGCGGCCGCCGAGGCACTCAAGAACCCGGAGAAGGCGTACGCCGACGGCAAGGCGGCGCTCGAGAAGCGGCTGGCCGACCTGCGCGCGGCGAATGCGCCTGCCGCCGAAATCGAGGCGGCCGAGAAGGCGCTTGCCGCGTATCCGCCGAACGTCGAGGAAGCGAAGAAGCGCTGGACCGCCGACCGCGGGCTTGCGCCGCACGCGGCGGCGCTTCGGCCGCACGCCGAGGCGTTCCCCGGCGCGAACGAGGAGGCGCGCGACGTCGCGCGGCGCAACTTCCTCGGGATCGTGCTGTGCATGATGTTCGGCACCGCCGCGCTGCCGCACATCCTGATGCGCTACTACACGACCCCGAGCGTGCGCGAGGCGCGCAAATCGGTGTTCTGGACGCTGTTCTTCATCTGCCTGCTTTACTGGTCGGCCCCGACGCTCGCAGTGCTCGCGAAGTACGACGTGTACTCGAACATCGTTGGCCTGAAGCACGCGGACATCCCCGGGTGGCTGGCCGCCTGGCGGGCGGTCGATCCGGACCTCATCCGGTTTGTCGACATCAACGGCGACGGCGTGCTGCAGCTCGCCGAGATGCGCATCGGCGGCGATCTCATCGTCCTGATGACCCCGGAGCTCGCCGGACTGCCGTACGTCGTCTCCGGTCTGGTCGCGGCCGGCGGCCTCGCGGCGGCGCTCTCGACCGCCGACGGGCTGCTGCTCACGATCGCGAACGCCCTGTCGCACGACGTCTACTACAAGATGATCGACCCGCACGCGTCCACCAAGCGGCGCGTGACGGTGGCGAAGACGCTGCTTCTGTTGGTGGCGCTGCTCGCCGCGTGGGTGACCTCGTACAAGCCGGGGCACATCTTGTTCCTCGTCGGCGCGGCGTTCTCTCTCGCGATGTCGGCGTTCTTCCCGGCGCTCGTGCTGGGCGTGTTCTGGAAGCGGGCGAACAAGTGGGGCGCGGCCGCCGGCATCGTCGCCGGGCTCGGCGTGTGCATCTACTACATGGTGACCACGTACCCATGGCTGCGCGAGGTGTTCGGCATCACGAAGCCGGTCGCCGAATACATGTGGTTCAAGATGCAGCCGATCTCGGCCGGCGTGTTCGGCATGCCGGTCGGGTTCATCACGATGATCGTCGTGAGCCTGCTCACGCCGAAACCGGAGCAAGAGGTGCAGGACTTCGTCGAAAGCGTGCGCTATCCGCAGCTCGCCGGCGCGATCGACACGCGCGGCACCTGAGGCGACGCGCGGGTCGCGGTCCGGACCGGAGGGCCCGCCAGACGGGCCCTCCGCGTTTTTCAGTCGTCGAGAAAGCGCACCAGGTGCGCGAGGTCGCTTGCCCCGGTGTCGCGGATCAGGCGGCGTGCCATTCTCGGGTTGAAGCGCAGCACGTGGTGGATCACCTCGCGCACCTTCTCCGGCTCGGCGAGCGTGTGGTACGCCATGCCGAGCTGATACCAGGCGAACGGATTTTCCGGTTGGAGCGTCGCCGCCTCTTCCAGCGCGCGCGCCCCCTCCCGATGCCGCCCGAGCGCGGCGTACGCGAGGCCCATGCCGTACCAGGCGCGATCGAGCTTCGGATCGAGGCGCACCGCCTCGGCGAACGCCTCGATCGCGCGCGCGAGCTCCCCGGCCCGCTCGCGCACGTAGCCGAGGTTGTAGAAGATCGCCGCGTTGCGGGGCTCGCCCCGGCACGCGATCTCGAGGCATTCCTCGGCCAGCCGATAGCGACCGTGGCGCGCATGGACCGCGGCGAGCGCGCACGCCGCGCGCGCGAAGCCGGGTCTGAGGCGCAGCGCGAGCGAAAATTCGCGCATCGCGCCCGCTTCGCTGCGCAGCAACGCGAACAGCCGGCCGCGCAGGTAGTGCATCCACGGTTCGACCCAGCCGAGCATGACCTTCGCGTGCGCGACGCAGACGATCTCGGTCGACCATGTTAGCATCGCCGGCGCGCCGCCGTCGTGCCCCTCGAGCCGATTCACATCGTCATCCTTCTCAAGGCGGTCACCGAGATCGCAGGGCTCGCGCTCATCGGGCAAGGTGTGCTCTACGTGCTCGCCGGCAGAAACCGGGAGCAAAACTTCGCCTACCGGATCCTGAAAACCGTCACGTCGCCGGTTTTCGCCCTGGCGCGGCTGATCGCGCCGCGCTTCTTCGTGCAGGAGTACCTCTGGGCGCTCGCGCCGGCGATCGTGCTGGTCCTCTGGGTACTGTTCACCTACCTGAAGATCCGCCTGGTGCTGATGGCGGACTGAGGATCGCCAGTTCGCCGGCTGATAGAATCGGCGTCGCACACCGGAGAGATGGCCGAGCGGTCTAAGGCGCACGCCTGGAGAGCGTGTAAGCGCCCAAAGCGCTTCGTGGGTTCGAATCCCACTCTCTCCGCCACCGGCGCGCCGCCCGCTCGGGCATAATGCGCGCGGCGGGCCCCCCCGCATTGCGGCCCGGTGAACCTGGTCAGGTCCGGAAGGAAGCAGCCACAGCCGACGCCTGCAAGTGCCGGGGTCAGGCTCGCCTCTTGCGCCGTTCGCGCCGCTACAATCCGCGCATGAGCTATCAGGTGCTCGCCCGCAAGTGGCGGCCGCGCGACTTCGAGGCGATGGTCGGCCAGGAGCACGTCGTGCGCGCGCTGCGGCACGCGCTCGCGGAAGGGCGGCTGCACCATGCGTACCTTTTCACCGGCACGCGCGGCGTCGGCAAGACGACGCTCGCCCGCATTCTCGCGAAGTGCCTGAACTGCGAGCGCGGCGTCGGACCGCAGCCCTGCGGGCAGTGCGGCGCATGCGTCGAGATCGACGGCGGGCGCTTTCCCGATCTGCTGGAAGTGGATGCCGCGACGAACACCGGGATCGACGAAATGCGGGCGCTGCAGGAAAGCGGTGCCTACGTTCCGGTGCGCGGCCGGTACAAGGTGTTCGTGATCGACGAAGTGCACATGCTCTCCAAGCCGGCGTTCAACTCGATGCTGAAGACGCTGGAGGAGCCGCCCGCGCACCTGAAGTTCATCCTCGCGACCACCGATCCGCAGAAGATTCCGGTGACGGTGCTCTCCCGCTGCCTGCAGTTCAACCTGCGGTCGCTTTCGCGCCAGGCGATCGCGGCGCACCTCGGCCGCGTGCTCGACGCCGAGCGGCTCCCGTACGAGCCAGAGGCGCTGCCGCTCCTTGCGCAGGCGGCCGCCGGCAGCATGCGCGATGCGCTCTCGCTGCTCGATCAGGCGATCGCGCACGGCGGCGGTCGCGTCGCGGCGGCGGACGTGCGCGCGATGCTCGGCGCGCTGGACGACGAGTGGCTGCATCGGCTGCTCGAGGCGATCGCCGCCGGCGACGGCGCCGGGGCGATGGCGCTTGCCGACGAGATGCAGGCGCGCAGCCTGTCGTTCGATACGGCGCTGCGCGAACTTGCGGCGCTGCTCACGCGCGTTTCGCTTCTGCAGCTCGTTCCCTCGGCGATCGAGGATGATGCACCCGACCGCGCGGCGCTCGCGCGGCTTGCGGCGCGGCTCGATCCGGCGACCGTCCAGCTCTACTACCAGATCGCGCTCCAGGGGCGGCAGGATCTCGAGCGCGCCCCCGATGAGCACGCTGGGTTCCTGATGACGCTGCTGCGCATGCTCGCGTTCCGACCGGAGGAGGAAGCCGACGCTCAGCCGGCCGCCGTCCCCGTCGCCCGCGCGACGCAGGAAAAGGGCGCCTTCGACGGCGACTGGCCGGCGCTTGCACGCGCGCTGCCCGTGACCGGGGCGGTGCGCCAGCTCGCGTTGAACGCGGAGCTGCGCGCCTGGAACGGCTCGGCGTTCGAGCTCGTGGTGCCCCGTAGCCTCGCGCACCTGGCTGGCGCTGCCTATCGCGACAAGCTGCGCACAGCGCTCGAGCAGCATCTGGGCGGCAGGATCGATCTTCGCGTAAGCGTCGGCGAGACGCGCGGAACGTCGGCGGCCGCGCTCGAGGCCGGTGCGCGCGCGGCGCAGCGTACCGAGGCGCTGCGCGCGATGGAGAACGACTCGGTGGTGCGCGAGCTGATCGAGACGTTCGACGCGCGACTGCTCGAGGCGTCGGTACAACCGACCGGGCGCAGCGGCGGGGAGGCATGAATGAAGGGAAACATCGGCCAGCTCCTCAAACAGGCGCAGCAGATGCAGGAAAACATGCGGCGCATGCAGGAAAGCCTCGCGGCGGTCGAAGTCGAGGGCGAGGCCGGCGCGGGGCTCGTCAAGGTCGTGATGACCTGCCGGCACGACGTGAAACGCGTGCACATCGATCCCTCGCTCCTTGCCGAAGACCGCGAGATGCTGGAAGACCTGCTTGCCGCCGCGTTCAACGACGCCGCGCGTCGCGTCGAGCAGACGGTCGCCGAGCGGCTCGCCGGCATGGCGGCGGCGATCGGTCTGCCGCCGGGATTTAAGTTGCCGCTTTGATCCGCGAGCCGCTGCCCCACGTCGAGGCGCTGGAACGCCTGATCGAGGCGCTGCGCGTGCTGCCGGGCGTCGGTCCGCGGACCGCGCAGCGCATGGCCTACCACCTGCTGCAGCACGACCGCGCCGGCGCCGAGCGTCTCGCGGGGGCGCTCGCTGCGGCCCTGCGTTCGGTGCATCATTGCGTGCAATGCAACAATTTTTGCGAGGATGAGGTGTGCGCGCTGTGCCGCTCGGCCCGGCGGGATGCGTCGCTCCTTTGCGTCGTCGAGACGCCGGCCGATCTTGCCGTGGTCGAGCAGACGATGAGCTACGCGGGCCGCTACTTCGTGCTGATGGGACGGCTTTCGCCGCTCGACGGCATCGGGCCGCGCGACATCGGTCTCGACCGCTTGCTCGCGCGCGCAAGCGACGGGCAGGTGCAGGAGGTGATCCTCGCCACCAACTTCACCAACGAAGGCGAAGCGACCGCGCACTACATCGCCGAACTGCTGCGACCGCGGGGCGTAAAGGTGTCGCGCATCGCGCGCGGCGTGCCGGTCGGCGGAGAGCTCGAGTACGTGGACATCGGCACGGTTTCGCAGGCACTGCGCGAGCGGCGCGGACTGTGAGAGGCGACCTCGAGGAGACGAACGATGAAACGGACGGTCTGGATCGCGGCGGTGCTCCTGTGCGCGAGCGTTGCCGCGCACGCACAGCTCGAAAAGCGCGACGTGCACATCGCGGTCGGCGGCAAGAGCGCGTTCTACTATCTGCCGCTCACGATCGCCGAGCAGCTCGGCTACTTCAAGGACGAAGGGCTGGAAGTCAAGATCAGCGACTTCGCCGGCGGGGCGCAGGCGCTGCGGGCGGTGGTCGGCGGCAGCGCCGAGGTGGTGTCGGGCGCCTACGAGCACACGATCAGTATGCAGGCGAAGAAGCAGTATCTGACGGCGTTCGTGCTGCAAGGGCGCCTGCCGCAGATCGCGCTCGGCGTCGCGAAGGAGAAAGCCGCGGGCTTCAGGTCGTACAAGGACCTGAAGGGCATGAAGATCGGCGTGTCGGCGCCGGGTTCCAGCACGCACAATCTCGTCAAGCAGCTGCTCACCAAGGCGGGGCTCGATCCGGCGCGCGACGTGTCGATCGTCGGCGCCGGAATCGGCGCGACCGCGATCGCGGCGATGAAGAGCCGGCAGATCGACGCGATCGCGAACGTCGATCCGGTGATGACGAAGCTCGAGATGGACGGCGACGTCGTCATCGTCGCCGACACGCGCACCCTCAAGGGCACGCAGGAGATCTGGGGCGCACCGCTGCCGGCCGGCTGCCTGTACGCGCCGGAAGAGTTCGTGAAGAAATACCCGAACGTCGCGCAGGCGCTCGCGAACGCCATCGTGCGCGCGGACAAGTGGATCGCGCGAGCGAGCGCGACCGACGTCGCCAAAGTGGTGCCGGAGTCGTACCTGCTCGGCGACCGGGCGCTCTATCTCTTTGCGTTCGACAAAGTGAAACCGGCGCTCTCGCCCGACGGTCTGATCTCGGACGCCGGCGCGCGCGCGACGCTCGAGGCGCTGCGCAACTTCGATCCGGCGGTGCGCGAGGCGCAGATCGATCTGGCGCGCACCTACACCAACGAGTTCGCACGCAAGGCGAACGCGAAGTACAAGTGAGTCCGCCGGCGCTCGCGCTCGAAAACATCACCTGCACGTTCGTCTCCGGGGCGCGCGGGGGCGCGCGCTACACCGCGGTGCGCGACACCACGATCGTCGTCGCCCCGGGCGAGTTCGTCTCGGTGGTCGGGCCGACGGGCTGTGGAAAGTCGACGCTCCTCAACGTCGCCGCCGGGCTGCTCGCGCCCTCGGCCGGGACGGTGCGGGTGTTCGGCGAGCCGCTCGCCGGCGTCAACCGGCGCGCGGGCTACCTTTTCCAGCAGGATGCGCTGATGCCCTGGCGCAACGCGCTCGAGAACATCACCGTGGGGCTCGAGTTCCGCGGGGTGCCGCGCGAAACGGCGCAGGAACAGGGCCGGGACTGGCTGCGCCGCGTGGGCCTTGCGGGCTTCGGCGACCGCTATCCGCATCAGCTCTCGGGGGGCATGCGCAAGCGCGTCGCGCTGGCGCAGACGCTGATCCTCGATCCCCAGATCCTGCTGATGGACGAACCGTTCTCGGCGCTCGACGTGCAGACGCGCCAGCTGATGGAAAACGAGCTGCTCGAACTGTGGTCGGCGAACCGCAAATCGGTGGTGTTCATCACGCACGATCTGGAGGAGGCGATCGCGCTCTCGGACCGGGTCGTGGTGCTCTCGGCGGGCCCGGAATCGCACCCGATCGGGGAGTACGCGATCGACATCCCGCGCCCGCGCGACGTCTCGGAGGCGCGGCTGACCCGGCGCTTTCTCGAGCTGCACGCAGAGATCTGGCACGCGATGAAGGCCGAGGTGCTGAAAGGCTATGCGCGCCAGCTCCAGTAGCGCGGGACTGCGGCTCGCTCAGGCGGCGGTGCTCGCCGGCGTGTTCGCCCTCTGGCATGTCCTCACGGTGCCGGGGATCCTTCCACCGTTTTATTTCGACGATCCGCACCGCGCGTCGTTTTTCTTCGGCGAGCCGCTGAAGGTGCTCGGCCGCATCTGGCACTGGTTCGTCGGCGGCGACATCTACCGCCACCTGGGGGTGACGCTCGTCGAGACGCTGCTCGCCTTCGCGATCGGTACCGTGCTCGGCATCGCCGTCGGCATCTGGCTCGCGCTCGCGCCGCTCGCCTCGGCGATTCTCGACCCGTACGTGAAGGCACTGAACGCGATGCCCCGGGTGATCCTCGCGCCGATCTTCTTCGTGTGGTTCGGTCTGGGCATCGCCTCCAAGGTCGCGCTCGGGGTGACGCTCGTCTTCTTCATCGTGTTCTTCAACGTCTATCAGGGCGTGCGCGAGGTGAGCCCGGTGGTGCTCGCCAACGCGCGCATGCTGGGCGCGTCGCCGCGGCAGCTGTTGCGTTACGTGTACCTGCCCTCGGCGATGAGCTGGGTGTTCGCGAGCCTGCACAACTCCGTCGGGCTCGCGTTCGTCGGGGCGGTGGTCGGCGAATACCTCGGCTCGGCCGAGGGCGTCGGCTACCTGATTCACCAGGCCGAGGGCGTGTTCGACATCAACACCGTGTTCGCCGGGATCCTGGTGCTCACGGCGTTCGCCCTGATTCTCGACTGGATCGTGACGCTGGTCGAGAAAAAGCTCATGGTGTGGCAGCCGCGCAGCGGCGAAACGGAGAGGATATGACGATGAACCGTACTTCGAGAACGCTGCGCGCGTTCGCCTTCGCGCTGCTCGGCATCGCGACGATCGCGCAGGCGCAGTCCTGGCCGGCGCGGGCGATCCGCCTCGTCGTGCCGTTTCCGCCGGGCTCGACCCCCGACATCGTCGGGCGCACCCTCGCGACCGGCCTGCAGGAGGCGCTCGGTCAGCCGGTGGTGGTCGAAAACCGTCCCGGCGCGGGCGGCAACATCGGCGCGGACGCCGTGGCCAAGGCCGCGCCCGACGGGCATACGCTGCTCATCGCGAGCAACGGTCCCGCGGCGATCAACAAGTTCCTCTACAAGAACCTGCCGTACGATCCCGACCGGGACCTCGCGCCGGTGTCGCTCCTTGCCTCGGCGCCGCAGATGCTGGTCGTCACGCCGACGGTCCCGGCGACCGATTTCAAGGGTTTCATTGAGCACGTGCGGCGCAACCCAGGACGGCTGTCCTACGGCTCGGTGGGCGGCGGTAGTGCCTCGCACCTCACGATGGAGCTCCTGAAGAGCGAGGCGAAACTTTTCATCGTGCACATTCCGTACCGCGGCTTCCCGCCCGCGGTCGCCGACATGCTGGCGGGCAACATCCAGACGATGTTCGCGATCATTCCGGCGGTGTTGCCGCACGTAAAGGCGGGCAAGATGAGGTCGCTCGCGGTGACCGCGCTCAAGCGAAGCGAGCACGCGCCGGAGACGCCGAGCGTCGGCGAGCTGGGCTATCCGCAGCTCGAGTCGCTCGCCTGGATCGGCCTGATGGTACCTTCGGGAACGCCCGCCGAGGTGCTCGGCCGGCTGAACGCGGAAGCCGCCCGGACGATGCGTTCGCCGCAGAACCGCGAATCGCTCGCTCGCCAGGGGTTCGACGTGGTCGGCGGTTCGCAGGCGGAGTTCGCCGCCTGGATCCGGGCCGAGCAGGCGAAATGGTCGCGGGTGATCGCCGCGAGCGGCGCAACGCCCGACTGAGTCCGTCGCGAGAAAACAGTTGACACCCGCGCTTTCCCGTTTCTATAATTTCTGGCTCGATTCCGGACGCGGGGTGGAGCAGTCTGGCAGCTCGTCGGGCTCATAACCCGAAGGTCAGAGGTTCAAATCCTCTCCCCGCAACCAGACCTGTCCGGGGGCTCTTTAACAATTCGCAGCCGATAGGTGTGGGCGCTCGATGCGAAAGGCCCATGCATCGCGCGCCCGCACGGAGTGGCGAAGCATTCGAAGCCTCGTTTACTTTGAGCGGGCGGCAGTACTCGCATCATCAGAGATTGAACTGAAGAGTTTGATCCTGGCTCAGATTGAACGCTGGCGGCATGCCTTACACATGCAAGTCGAGCGGCAGCGCGGGGGCAACCCTGGCGGCGAGCGGCGAACGGGTGAGTAATGCATCGGAACGTGTCCTCTCGTGGGGGATAACCGGTCGAAAGTCCGGCTAATACCGCATGAGCTCGGGAGAGGAAAGCGGGGGATCCGCAAGGACCTCGCGCGAGAGGGGCGGCCGATGTCCGATTAGCTAGTTGGTAGGGTAACGGCCTACCAAGGCGACGATCGGTAGCTGGTCTGAGAGGACGGCCAGCCACACTGGGACTGAGACACGGCCCAGACTCCTACGGGAGGCAGCAGTGGGGAATTTTGGACAATGGGCGCAAGCCTGATCCAGCCATGCCGCGTGTGCGAAGAAGGCCTTCGGGTTGTAAAGCACTTTCGGGCGGAACGAAATCGCGCGGGCGAAT
>JAOAFL010000114.1 GCA_026416295.1 Burkholderiales bacterium
CCCACGCTCACGATCAAGGACAACCCCGACCCCCTGCGGCGCGATCCGGTCGCCACCGTCATCGACGGCTGCGTCGGCTGCGGCCTGTGCGGCGAGAACGCGCACGCCGCGGTGCTCTGTCCGTCGTTCTACCGCGCCGAAATCGTCCACAACCCGGGCTGGCTCGACCGGCTGCTCGAACGCGCAAGGAGCCTCGTGCGATGAGCCTTCCTGAGCGGCCGATCACGATCCTCATCGCAGCGCTCGGCGGCGAGGGCGGCGGCGTCATGGCCGAGTGGCTCTTCGAGGCGGCGACGCGCGCCGGGTTCCCGGCGCAGAGCACCTCGATTCCCGGGGTCGCCCAGCGCACCGGCGCAACCACCTACTACCTCGAAATCTATCCCGCGACGCGCGAGCAGCTCGCCGGGCGCGAGCCGGTGCTGTCGCTCACCCCGAGCCCGGGCAACGTCGATGTGATGGTCGCCTCGGAACTCGTCGAGGCGGCGCGCGCGATGCAGAACGGGTTCGTGACCCCGGAGCGCACGACGCTCATCGCCTCCACCCACCGCGTCTACGCGACGGTCGAAAAGATGCAGATGGCCGACGGCCGTTACGACTCGGCGCGCGTGATCGAGGCTGCGCACAAGCTCGCCCGGCGCGCGGTGCTCGCCGACATGCGCGCGCTCGCCGACGAGGCGGGCACCGTCATCAACGCGGTGCTTTTCGGCGCGATGGCGGGAGCGGGGGTGCTGCCGCTTGCGCGCGAGCAATGCGAAGCGGCGATCCGCGCGAGCGGCCGCGGGGCGGAGGCGAGCCTGCGCGGTTTCGCCGCGGGCTTCGAGGTCGCCGCAAGACGGCGCCCGGCACCCCAGCCGCCGGCGCCGCCGAAGCGCGCGACCGCGCTCGCCGAGATCGTGGACCTCGCCGTCGCGCGCCTTCGCGAGTACCAGGGCGAGGCGTACGTCGCGCTCTACCGGCGACGGTTGGAGCCGTTTGTCGACGCCGAACCGGCGCTCGCGGCCGAGGTCGCCCGCCAACTCGTCCTCTGGATGTGCTACGAGGACATCATCCGGGTGGCGGACCTGAAGACGCGCCCGGAGCGCTTCGCGCGCATCCGGCGCGAGGTCCGCGCAAAAGACGGCGAGCCGGTCGTCGTCGTCGATTACCTCAAGCCCGGCCTCGAGGAATTCGCGGCGCTCCTGCCGCCAGCGCTCGGCGCGCGCCTCCTCGCCTGGGCCGAGCGCCGCGGAAAGCTCGATGCGTTCAACGTCGGGCTGCACGTGAAGACCTCGGGCGTGTTCGGGTTCCTGCTCGTGCGCGCGCTCGCGAAGCTGCGGCCCTGGCGGCCGTACACGTACCGCTATCGCGAGGAGCAGAAGCTCGTCGAGCGGTGGCTTGCGCGCGTGCGCGAGGCGGCGGCGAAAAGCCCGCCGCTCGCGCTCGAGATCGCGCGCTGCGCGCAGCTGCTCAAGGGCTACGGCGAAACCTACCGGCGCGGGCGGGCGAATTTCCTCGCGATCCTCGACGCGCTGGTGGAAAACCCGCCGACCGACGATCCGGCGGAGCAGGCGGCGGCGATCCGCCGCGCGCGCGAGGCGGCGCTCGCCGACCCCGCGGGCAAGGCGCTCGGCGGCGCGCTCGGCCGGCCGGTGACCTGGCTGAAGCCGGTGCGCTCCTAGCGCCTCAGTCGGCCCGCAGCCCGGTCTCGCGCACGAGCGCGGCGAGCCGCTCGTGCTCGGCGCGCAGGCGCGCGGCGAACGGCTCGGGCGCGAGCACGAGCGGCTGCGCGCCGATCGCGTGGGCGCGCTCGGCGACCGGCCCGCCCTGCATCTCGCGCGAGATCGCGGCGTTCAGCCGCGCGACGATCTCGCGCGGTGTGCCCGAGGGCGCATAGACGCCGAACACCGTGTCGGTGTCGAACTCGACGCCGAGCACCTCGGCGACCGTCGGCACGTCGGGATATTGCGGGTGCCGGCGCGGGCTGCCGACCGCGAGGAGCTTCAATTTTCCGGCCTTCACGTGCGGAAGACCGACGCCGGGGTCGAACATGAAGTCGAGGGTGCCGGCGAGAAGATCGGTGAGCGCCGGCGCCGCGCCCTTGTACGGTACGTGCACGGTCTGGATTTTCGCCGCGCGGTTGAACATTTCGCCCGCGAGGTGCGGCGAACTGCCGCTGCCGGGCGAGCCGTAGTTCAGCTTGCCCGGGTTGGCGCGCGCGTGCGCGACGAATTCGGCGAGCGTGTTCGGCGGGAGCGTCGCGCGCGTCTCGAGGAACACCGAGACCACGGCGACCGGCGCGACCGGGACGAGCGCCTTCATCGGGTCGTAGTCGAGGTTGCGGTAGATGAGGCCGTTCACCGCGATCGAGCTTCCGGCCGACATGAGGATCGTGTAGCCGTCGGGGGCGGCCTTCGCCACTTCGCCCGCGCCGATCGAGCCGTTCGCCCCGGGACGGTTCTCGACCACGAACGGCTGGCCGAACGCCTCCTGCAGCCGCGGCGCGAGCGCGCGCGCGAGCTGATCGACGGCGCCGCCCGGCGGAAAGTTGACCACCATGCGCACCGGCTTCGCCGGCCACGCCTGCCCGAAGGCTTGCGGGGCAGCGAACCCCGCAGCGGCGGCACAGAGCGCAACGATCCATCGAATCATCGTCTTCCTCCTCCTCTCAGAGATGCGTGTCGGGAAACGCCGAGGGCGCGCCCGCGAGCCAGGCGCGCCCCTGGGCATACAGCGTCTCGACCGCCGGCCCTTTCAGTTGCGGCAGGTCGAGCTTGACGGTAAAGCCGAGCTTCGTCTGCAGATACGCGAGATGCCGGTAGCCCTCCGGAAAACGCGCGAGCAGCTGCGCGTCGAGCGCAAGGCGCGCGGCCGGATCCACCGGGTCCATGCGGTCCTTTTCGTAGATCGGCTGGCGGCGCACGATCGCCCAGCGTCCGCCGCGCTTGGCGAAGAAGTCGTAGAAGCGGCCGATGCACACCACGTCGACGAGCACGCCGTCCACCTCGCCGCGCTGCCCGATCGTCATCTTGGTCTGCGCGATCGCGCGCTCGCCCGCCAGATCGACGCTCGTTCCGCCGAGGAAGTGAAGGATGTTGACCCCTTTCTCGAAGCCGGCGCGGCTCGCCTCGATGAATTTCTCCGCCGGGCCCTGGAACCAGGTCGCCGTCATCCAGCCGTCGTCGTGCCAGACGGTGCGAAACCGCTCCCAGTCGCCGGCGTCGCGCCACAGCGCCCAGTTGTTGACCACCTCTACGATCGCCAGCTTCTCTTCCCGCTCCGACATCGAGGCCCACTTTTTTCTTCTCGGTTCGCGCCGGCGCCGGGCGTTGCGAGCTTCGCCCGGTGCCGCGCCGTCAGGTCGCCATTTTCTCATTGCTTCTCGCCGCGCCGCTCGCCGCGGCGCAGCAGGACTGGCCGCAGCGCCCGGTGCGCATGCCGGTCGGTTTCGGCCCGGGCGGCGGAACCGACATCGTGGCGCGTATCGTCGCACAGCCGCTCGGTGAGGCGCACGGGCAGTCGGTCGTCGTCGAAAACCGTCCCGGGGCGGGCGGAACGATCGCCGCCGCGCAGGTCGCGAAGGCGCCGCCCGACGGCGACACCGCCTCCATGCCGAGCAACGGTCGCGCGGTGTCGGCGGTGATGTAGCGCACGCTGCCGTACGACCCGGCGGCCGACTTTCGACCGGTGTCGATGGTCGCGGCGATGCCGCTCGTCGTCGTCACCGGGCGAAGGCGCTCGCCGTTCCCGCGAACACTCCCTCCCGCGCCGATCGTCGAGCGGGCGAACCGCGCGTTGCGCTCGGTTCTCGCGCGCGAGGACGTGCGCCGCCAGATGTCGAACGCCGGCTTCGAAGCGAGCGAGGGTTCGACGCCCGAGGCGCTCGGCGCGCACATCCGCGCCGAGATCGCCCGCTGGGGGTCGGTGCGCCAGCGCGCCGGCATCGCCCAGGAGTAGGCCGAGCGGGCGGTTCGAAACGCCGCCGGCGCGCCGTTGCGACGCTCGGCGCGCCGGGCGAGAATCGGCCTTATTTCCTCGGAGATCGGCATGGCGAGCGTCCTCGAGAACCGCGACGGCGTCCCGGTGGCTGCGGCACGGCGCGAGTTCTACCGGCGGATGGACCGCGACCATCTCGCCCCCCTGTGGGAGGTGCTGCACGCGCTCGTGCCGCCCGCGCCGCAGAGCGCCTGCCGGCCGGCGTTGTGGAAGTACCGCGCCGTGCGTCCCTACATCGAGGAGTCGGGTCGCCTCATCAGCGCCCGCGAAGCGGTGCGCCGCGTGCTCGTCCTCGAAAACCCCGGGCTGCGCGGCCAGTCGCGCATCACGACGAGCCTGTACTGCGGCCTGCAACTGATTCTGCCGGGCGAGGTCGCGCCGAGCCACCGCCACACGCAGACGGCGCTCCGGCTCGTCGTCGAGGGCTCGGGCGCCTACACCGCGGTGGACGGCGAGCGCGTCACCATGCACCCGGGCGACTTCATCATCACGCCCGCCTGGGCCTGGCACGATCACGGCAACCCGGGCACCGAGCCGGTGGTGTGGATGGACGGGCTGGACATCCCGATCGCGCAGCTTTTCGATGCGACCTTCGCGGAAAACTACCCCGAGGAGGTGCAGCCGGTCGTGCGCCCCGAGGGCGACGCCGCGGCGCGCTACGGCGCGAACCTCGCGCCGCTCGAGGGCGCCTCGCGCTTCGGCAAGACCTCGCCGGTCTTCTGCTACCCGTACGCGCGCAGCCGCGAGGCGATCGCGGCGCTCGCGCGCGCGGGCGACCCGGACCCCTGCCACGGCTTCAAGATGCAGTACATCAACCCCGCGACCGGCGGCCCGGCGATGCCGACGATCGGCGCGTTCCTCCAGCTTCTGCCCGCAGGCTTTCGCACCGCGCCGTACCGCTCGAGCGACGCGACCGTCTATCTTGCCCTCGAGGGCGAGGGCGAGGCGCGCATCGGCGACGAGGTTTTTGCGTTCGAGCCGTGCGACATCTTCGTCGTGCCCTCGTGGCGGCCGCTGCGCCTCGCGGTGCGCTCGGAGTGCGTGCTCTTTTCCTTTTCCGACCGCCCGGCGCAGATCGCGCTCGGCCTGTGGCGGGAGAGCCGCGCTTGAGCGCCGCCGCCCGGCGCCGCAAGGCGCCTGCCCTGGAGCCGAAGGACCCGGCGTTCTACTCGCGCGAGTACAACAACCGGGCGCTCGTGCCCGAGCATCCGGAGTATTTCCGCCGCTGGGCCGAGGCATCGAAGACGGCGCGCGCGCGCATGATCTGCTACCTCGACCGCGCCTACGGCGACTCGCCCCACGAGACGCTCGACCTTTTCCCTGCGCGCAAGGGCGACGGCACCTGCCTGATGTTCATCCACGGCGGCTACTGGCGTTCGCTCGACAAGTCGGATTTCTCGTTCCTCGCGCCGGCGTGGGTGGACGCGGGCGTCTCGCTCGCGGTGGTGAACTACGCGCTGTGCCCGGCGGTGACGATCGAGGAGATCGTGCGCCAGATGCTGCGCGCGAGCCGCTGGCTGTGGCTGCACGCCGAGGAATACGGCATGGACCAGGACCGGCTCTACGTCTGCGGTCATTCCGCCGGCGGCCATCTCACCGCGATGATGATGGCGGCGCTCTGGCCGGTGTTCGACCCGCGGCTGCCGAAGGACCTGTGGAAAGGGGGGCTTGCGGTGAGCGGCCTCTACGACCTGCGCCCGCTCGTTCACGTGGAGTGGCTCCAGCCGGACCTGCGGCTCGACGAGGAGACGGCGCTGCGGCTCTCGCCCGCGTTTCTGCCCCCGGCGACGCGCGCGCCGGTGATGACCTGCGTCGGCGGCGCCGAGAGCTCCGAATTCAAGCGGCAGAACGCGCTTCTCGCCGAGCGCTGGCGCACCGTCTTCGCCGGCGACATCGAGCTCCCGGGCGCGAACCACTTCTCGGTGATGGACGCGCTCGCGGACCCGCAGAGCGCGCTCTTTCAGGGCGCGCGGCGCCTGATGAAGCTCGATCGATGAGGCAGTATCTCCAACCCGGCCGCTACATCGACAGCGCGCACCCGCAGGTGGCGGCGTTTGCGCGCGCGCAGGCGCGCGGGGCGGACGATCGCGAGCGTGCGGTCGCGCTTTACTACGCGGTGCGCGACGGCATCCGCTACAACCCGTTCCTCGATTTTTCCGACGACGCGGTGTTCCGCGCCTCCGACGTCCTCGCCGCCGGTCAGGGCTTCTGCGTCGGCAAGGCGGCGCTCCTTGCCGCCTGCGCGCGCGCCGTGGGGATCCCGGCGCGCGTGGGCTTCGCCGACGTAAAGAACCATCTGACGACGCCGGCGCTTCGCGCGCGCATGGGCACCGACCTCTTCGTCTACCACGGCTATACCGAGCTTTTCCTCGCGGGCCGCTGGGTGAAGGCGACGCCGGCGTTCAACCGCGAGCTGTGCGAGCGATTCCGCGTGCGGCCGCTCGAATTCGACGGGCGCGAGGACTCGATCTTTCACCCCTTCGACGAGGACAACCGCCGGCACATGGAATACGTGCGCGAGCGCGGCGCCTTCGCCGACGTGCCGGCGGCCGAGATCCAGCAGGCGTTTCGCGAGCACTATCCGCCCCTCTACGCGCTCGGGCGCGAGGCGGCGAAGGAGCGTTTCGGCTGAGTCCGCGCGAACTGCTCGAGGCGAGCTTTCGCGCCGCGGTCGCGGCCGCCGATCCCCTCGAAGCGGTTCCGCCGCATCTGCCGCCGCCGCCCGAAGGACGCACGCTCGTTCTCGCCGTCGGCAAGGCCGCCTGCGGCATGGGGCTCGCCGTCGAGCGCCACTGGCCGGCCGAGAAGCCCCTCTACGGAATCGCGCTCACGCGCTACGGTCACGCCCGGCCGCTCGAGCGCATCCGCTCGCGCGAAGCTTCGCATCCGCTTCCCGACCGCGCGGGCGAGGAAGCGGCGCGCGAGATGCTGTCGGCGGCGCGCGCGCTTCGCTCGGCCGACCTCCTTCTTGCGCTCGTCTCCGGCGGCGGCTCGGCGCTGCTTGCGCTGCCGGCCGAGGGCATCACGGTCGAGGACCTGCGGCAGGTGACGCGCGAGCTGCTCGGCTGCGGCGCGACCATCCAGGAGATCAACGCGGTGCGAAAGCACCTCTCGGCCATCCAAGGGGGGCGGCTTGCCGCCGCCTGCCGCGCGCCGGTGCTCGCGCTCGCGATCTCCGATGTCACCGGCGACGATCCGACGCACATCGCCTCAGGGCCGTGCGCGCCGGATCCGACCACCTATCAGGACGCGGTGGACGTGCTCAACCGCTACGGCGTCCGCCCGCCGCGCGCGGTGCTCGAGCACCTGGTGGCCGGCGTGCGCGGCGAGCGGCCGGAGACCCCGAAGCCGGGCGACCCCGTCTTCGCGCGCGTCGAAAATCGCGTGATCGCGAGCGCGCAGCGCTCGCTCGAGGCTGCGGCGCGCGTGTTTCGCGACGCCGGCGTCGCCGCGGCGATCCTGTCCGATTCGGTGACCGGCGAAGCGCGCGAGGCGGCGAAGGTCATGGCGGCGCTCGCGCGCCAGGTGCGCTCGCGCGGCGAGCCCTTCCGGCCGCCGGTCGCGCTCATCTCCGGCGGCGAATGCACCGTCACCCTGCGCGCGAAGGGCGGCCGCGGCGGGCGCTGCGGCGAGTTTCTGCTCTCGCTCGCGATCGAGCTCGGCGGGCTTGCGGGCGTACACGCGATCGCCGCCGACACCGACGGGCTGGACGGCACCGAGGAGAACGCCGGGGCGCTGCTTTCGCCCGACACCCTCGCGCGCGCCGCCGCGCAAGGGGCCGATGCGCGCCGGCTCCTTGCCGCAAACGACAGCTACGGGTTCTTCGCCGCGCTCGGGGACCTCGTCGTCACCGGCCCCACCGGCACCAACGTCAACGACTACAGGGCGATCCTGGTGCTGCCCGACTGATCGGCGTCCCGACGCCGATGCCGAGGGCTCGCGCGGCGCTTTCGCGCGCGATCGCGATTTCGACGAGGCCGGAGCTGTTTTCGTACCAGAAGGGCTCCGCCCGCAGCGCTTCGCCGAAGACGCGCGCCCAGCCGATCTCGCGGCCGGCGACCGCGAGCCGCGCCGCGCGCTCGAGGCCCGCGGCGGGGATTCCGGTCGCGCAGTTGCCGTAGTGGTCGACGTAGATCACCCGCCACAAAGGCCCCGGATCGAACAGCACGTCGGGCGCCGGCTTCGTCGCAAGCCATCCGTCGGGAAGCGCTCCGGCGGCAAGCCGCGTGGCGACCGGCGCGAAAAGGTCGCGCCCGTGAAAGGACGCGCTCAGGCGCTGCGGCCGCCAGCGGATCGCGTGACAGCGCTTTTCCCGCGCGCGCTGCCAGAGCACCGAGAGGAGCCCGTTGTCCGGACCGACGAAGCGCCGGCCGTCGGCCTCGACGACGATCGCATCGCGCGCTGTGCCCACGCCCGGATCCACCACTGCGAGAAAGACGCTGCCCGCCGGAAACTCGGGCGCGAGCGCGGCAAGGAGATGCGCCGCCGCCTCGACGTCGTAGTCGGGCGCGTCGTTGAGAAGGTCGAGAACCGAAACGCCCGGCGCCTCGGCGGCGAGCACCGCCTTCACCTGGCCGACGTAGATATCGGCCGAGCCGAAGTCGGTGAATAGGACGACGCGCACGCGTCTTTGAAAGGGGCGCCGCGCGATCGGGCGGCGCAAGCGCCGCTACGCGGCCGTCTTCGCCTCGGCCTTATCTTCTTCCTTCTTCGCGCCTTCGGGCGCGGGCTCTGGCCGGTCCAAGAGCGTCACGAGCGCCATCGGCGCGTTGTCGCCCTTGCGGAACCCGGTCTTCAGGATGCGCAGGTATCCGCCGTTTCGGCTCGCGTAGCGCGGGCCGAGTTCCTTGAAGAGCTTGGCGACCGCCGCCTCGTCCCGCAGCCGGTTCCAGGCAAGGCGCCGGTTGGCGAGCGTCGGCTTCTTGCCGAGCGTGATCATCGGCTCCACCACGCGCCGCAGCTCTTTTGCCTTCGGGACCGTGGTGCGGATCTCCTCGTGCGTGAGCAGCGCGACCGCCATGTTGCGCAGCATCGCGAGGCGATGGCTCGTGGTGCGGTTGAGCTTGCGCAGCCCGTGGCCGTGCCGCATGGCTACTGCGCCCTCGGGTGGTGGTGCTCGAGCCCCGGCGGCGGCCAATTCTCGAGCTTCATGCCGAGGGTGAGGCCGCGCGAAGCGAGCACTTCCTTGATCTCGTTGAGCGACTTGCGCCCGAGGTTCGGCGTCTTCAGAAGCTCCGTCTCGGTACGCTGGATGAGGTCGCCGATGTAGTAGATGTTCTCGGCTTTCAGGCAGTTCGCCGAACGGACCGTCAGCTCGAGGTCATCGACCGGACGCAGCAGGATCGGGTCGACGGCGACCGGCTTCTTCTCCTCGACCGGCAGGGTCGTGCCTTCGAGCTGCGCGAACACCGACAGCTGTTCGACGAGAATGCGCGCCGCGTAGCGCACCGCCTCCTCCGGCTCGATCGCGCCGTTCGTCTCGATGTCGAGAATCAGCTTGTCGAGGTCGGTGCGCTGCTCGACGCGCGCAGATTCCACGGTGTAGGCGACGCGCTTTACCGGGCTGAACGAGGCGTCGAGCACGATGCGGCCGATCCCCTTCGTCTCCTCCGGCAGGTAGCGCATGTTGCCCGGCACGTAGCCGCGCCCGGCCTCGACCTTGATCTGCATCTCGAGCTTGCCGCCGGCCGCAAGATGCGCGATCACGTGCTCGGGATTGACGATCTCGACGTCGTGCGCCGGCTCGATGTCGCCGGCGGTGATCGGCCCCTCGCCCTTCTTCCTGAGCGTCAGGATCGCTTCGGTGCGGTTGTGCAGCCGGAACACCACGCCCTTCAGGTTGAGCAGCAGATCCACCACGTCCTCGCGCACGCCGTCGAGCGTCGAATACTCGTGCACCACCCCCGCGATCTGCACTTCGGTCGCGGCGTAGCCGGGCATCGAAGCGAGCAGCACCCGGCGCAGCGCGTTGCCGAGCGTATGGCCGTAGCCGCGCTCGAACGGCTCCATCGTCACCCGCGCGTGCGTGGGCGAGAGGTTCTGCACGTCGACGATCTTCGGCCTGAGAAGTCCGGTCAATGCCATGGTCGGTCGGTCCGTTTCCGCGTTACTTCGAGTAGAGCTCGATGACGAGGCTCTCGTTCAGGTTCGACCCGAGATCGCTGCGCGCCGGCAGCGACTTGAACGTGCCCTTGAGCGCTTTCGCGTCCACCTGCAACCACTCGGGGAAGCCGCGCGACTCGGCGGCTTCCACCGCCGCCTTGATGCGAAGCTGCTCGCGCGCTCTGGGCGCGACCTCGACCACGTCGCCCGGACGCAACCGGTACGACGGGATGTTCACCCGCTTGCCGTTCACGAGGATTCCGTTGTGGCGCACGATCTGGCGCGCCTCGGCGCGCGAGGCGCCGAACCCCATGCGCCAGGCGACGTTGTCGAGACGCGACTCGAGGAGCTGCAGCAGCCGCTCGCCGGTGACGCCCTTCGAGCGCGACGCCTCCTCGTAGGTGCGGCGGAACTGGCGCTCGAGCACCCCGTAGATGCGACGCATCTTCTGCTTTTCGCGCAACTGCTTGCCGTAGTCCGAAAGCCGCGCGCCCGATTTCTGCCCGTGCTGACCGGGTGCATAGCCGCGCCGCTCGATCGCGCACTTGTCGGTGAAGCATTTCTCGCCCTTCAGGAAGAGCTTTTCGCCTTCCCGGCGGCACTGGCGGCATCTTGCGTCGGTCGGTCTTGCCATGGCGGCTCCTTGCGCGGCCGGCTACACCCGGCGCCGCTTCGGCGGCCGGCAACCGTTGTGCGGAATCGGGGTGACGTCGGCGATCGCGGTGATCTTGAGGCCGGTCGCGTTCAGCGCCCGCACCGCCGACTCGCGCCCCGGCCCCGGCCCCTTGATGCGCACCTCGAGGTTCTTCACGCCGAACTCCTGCGCCGCGCGCCCGGCGCGCTCGGCGGCGACCTGCGCCGCGAACGGCGTCGACTTGCGCGAGCCCTTGAAGCCGGCGTTGCCCGCGCTCGCCCAGGCGAGCGTGTTGCCCTGGCGGTCGGTGATGGTGACGATGGTGTTGTTGAACGAGGCGTGGATGTGCGCGATCGCCTCGGCGACGCTTTTCTTCACCTTCTTGCGCGCGCGCGCGGCGGCGGTCTGCGCAAGCTGCTGCTGCGTCGGGATGTTGCGGCTCGCCATGCGTGCGCCTCAGCCCGCCTTGCCCGCCGGGACGTTCAGCTTCACCGCCGCGCGGCGCGGCCCCTTGCGCGTGCGCGCGTTGGTGCGCGTACGCTGGCCGCGCACCGGCAGGCCCTTGCGATGGCGCGAGCCGCGGTAGCAGCCGAGGTCGATCAGCCGCTTGATCGACATCTGCACTTCGCGTCGCAGCTCGCCCTCGACGGTGAAGCGCGCGACGCCCTCGCGCAGCCGCTCCATTTCGGCGTCGGTGAGGTCCTTGATCTTGCGCGCCGGATCGACGCCCGCGGCGGCGCAGATGGCGCGCGCGCGCGAGCGACCGATGCCGTAGATCGCCGTGAGCGCGATCCAGGCGTGCTGATGGTTGGGAACGTTGATGCCTGCGATTCGGGCCATGCTCGCCGTCCGGAAAAAGCGCGAAATTATATTCCCGCGGTCAACGCCTTACAAGCGGAACGCGGTCAGCCTTGACGTTGCTTGTGACGCGGGTCCTTGCAGATCACCCGCACGACGCCCTTGCGCCGCACGATCTTGCAATTGCGGCAGATGCGCTTCACCGATGCCATCACCTTCATGTCGCTCTCCCCGGCCCGCTAGCGCGCGCTCAGCCCGCCCTTGAAATTCGCCTTGCGCAGCAGGCTCTCGTACTGGTGCGTCATGATGTAGGCCTGCACCTGGGCCATGAAGTCCATCGTCACCACGACGATGATGAGCAGCGACGTGCCGCCGAAGTAGAACGGCACGTTCCACTTGAGGATCAGGAACTCGGGCAGCAGGCACACGAGCGTCACGTACACCGCGCCGGCGAGGGTGAGGCGGGTGAGGATTTTCTCCAGATACCGCGCGGTCTGGTCCCCGGGGCGGATGCCGGGCACGAACGCGCCGGATTTCTTCAGGTTGTCGGCGGTCTCGCGCGGGTTGTACTGCAGCGCGGTGTAGAAGAAGCAGAAGAACACGATCAGCCCGGCGTAGAGCAGCACGTAGATCGGCTGGCCGGGCGAAAGCGTCGCGGCCAGATCGCGCAGCCACACCAGGCCTTCGGAGGCGCCGAACCACGACAGCAGCGTCGCCGGAAAGAGAATGAGGGAGCTTGCGAAGATCGGCGGAATCACCCCCGACATGTTGAGCTTGAAGGGCAGATGCGAGCTCTGCCCGCCGTAGATGCGGTTGCCGACCTGGCGCTTGGCGTAGTTGACGAGGATCTTCCGCTGGCCCCGCTCGACGAAGCAGACGAACGCGGTCACCACGACGACGCCGGCGGCGATGAAAATGGCCGTCAGCGGATGCATCGCGCCGGTGCGCACCAGTTCCAGCGTGCCGCCGATCGCGCTCGGCAGCCCGGCGGCGATGCCGGCGAAGATGATGATCGAGATGCCGTTGCCCAGCCCCCGCTCGGTCACCTGCTCGCCGAGCCACATGAGGAACATCGTGCCGGTGACGAGCGAAGTGATCGCGGTGAGGCGGAACGCGAGCCCCGGCTCGAGCACGAGGTTCGGCTGCGACTCGAGCGCGATCGAGATTCCGGTCGCCTGAAAGAGCGCGAGGAACACCGTGCCGTAGCGCGTGTACTGCGTGATCTTGCGCCGCCCGCTCTCGCCTTCCTTGCGCAGCTGGTCGAGCGCGGGCACCACCGCGGTCATCAGCTGCATGATGATCGAGGCCGAGATGTAGGGCATGATCCCGAGCGCGAAGATCGTGAAGCGCGAAAGCGCGCCGCCCGAGAACATGTTGAACATGCCGAGGATCCCGCCCTGCTGGCCGCGAAACAGCTCCGCGAGCACGTTCGGGTCGATGCCCGGCACCGGGATGTGCGCCCCGATGCGGAACACGAACAGCGCCCCGAGCAGGAACAGCAACCGCTTCTTGAGGTCGCCGTAGCGCCCGGTCCGGCCGACGCTGGAGAGCCCGTTCGCCAAGACGCGTCAATCCTTCGGCTTCTTCTTCGGCAGCTTCGCAGGCCGCGCAGCCGCCGGCGGCGGCTCGACCGCGCCGCCCGCCGCCTCGATCGCGGCGCGCGCGCCGCGCGTGGCGCCGACGCCCTTCAGCACCACCTTGCGCGCGAGCGCACCGCTCGCGATCACCTTCGCGGCGAGCGCGTGCCGCGGCACCACGCCTTCGGCCTTGAGCGTCGCGAGGTCCACCACCTCGGCCTTCATCCGCTCGAGGTCCGAAAGCCGGACCTCGGCCACCGCATCGCGCGTCGGCGAGGTGAAGCCGCGCTTCGGCAGCCGCCGGTGCAGCGGCATCTGCCCGCCCTCGAATCCGACCTTGTGGTAGCCGCCGGCGCGCGCGTGCTGGCCCTTGTGGCCGCGCCCGGCGGTCTTGCCCCAGCCGGAGCCGACGCCACGGCCGACCCGGTGCCGCGCCCGCTTTGCGCCCGGGGCGGGCTTGAGCGTGTTCAGCCGCATCGGTTCAGCCCTCCACCTTGACGAGATACTCGACGCGGCGAATCATGCCGCGCACCTCCGGCGTGTCCGGAAGCTCGACCACCTGGTGCCGGCGCCTGAGCCCGAGCCCGCGCACCGTCGCGCGGTGCGCCGCCTTGCATCCGGCAAGGCCCCTCACCAGCTTCACCTTGAGCGTCTTTTCCGCCATGCGCGCCCTCAGGCGAGGATTTCCTCGATCTTCTTGCCGCGCTTGGCGGCGATCTCGGCCGGCGTGCTCATCGAAAGCAGCCCCTTGATCGTCGCGCGCACCACGTTGTAGGGGTTGGTCGAGCCGAAGCATTTGGCGAGCACGTCGGTGACCCCCATCACCTCGAACACCGCGCGCATCGGCCCGCCGGCGATGATGCCGGTGCCGGGCGAGGCCGGCTGCATCAGAACGCGCGCCGAGCCGTGGTGTCCGATCACCGCGTGGTGCAGCGTGCCGTTCTTCAGGCTCACCTTGACCATGTTGCGCCGGGCCTCCTCGAGCGACTTCTGCACCGCCACCGGCACCTCGCGCGCCTTGCCCTTGCCCATGCCGATGCCGCCGTCGCCGTCGCCGACCACCGTGAGCGCCGCGAACCCGAGCACGCGGCCGCCCTTCACCACTTTGGTGACGCGGTTCACCGCGACCATGCGCTCGCGCAGTCCGTCGCTGCGCTCTTCCTGCGGTTGCACGCGGGCCTGGACTTTCGCCATCGTCGCCCCCTAGAACTTGAGGCCGCCGGCGCGCGCCGCCTCGGCGAGCGCCTTGACGCGTCCGTGGTAGCGGTAGCCGGCGCGGTCGAACGCGACGCGTTCGATGCCGGCGGCGCGCGCCTTTTCGGCGATGCGCCGACCGACCGCTTCGGCGGCCTTGCGGTTGCCGCCGTTCGCGAGCTGCGCGCGCATGTCCTTTTCCGCGCTCGACGCCGACGCGAGCACCCGGTCGCCGCGCGCCGTCGTGATCTGCGCGTAGATGTGGAAGTTGGTCCGGTGCACGGTCAGGCGCAGCGCACCCAGCTCGCGGATCTTGAGTCGCGTCGCGCGCGCGCGTCGCAGCCGCGCCCGAGTCTTGTCCTTCATGCCCTCTGCCCTCTACTTCTTCTTCGTTTCCTTCAGCACGATCGTCTCGTCGGCGTAGCGCACGCCCTTGCCCTTGTACGGCTCGGGGGGCTTCACGTCGCGGATCGTGGCCGCCACCTGGCCGACCAGCTGCCGGTCGATGCCGCTTACCACGATCTCGGTCTGCGTCGGCGTCGTCACCTTGATGCCCTTCGGCATGGTGCGCACCACCGGGTGCGAGAACCCGAGCGAGAGGTTGAGCTTGTCGCCCTGCGCCTGCGCGCGGTAGCCGACGCCGACCAGGGTGAGGCGCTTTTCGAACCCCTTGGTGACGCCGGCGACCATGTTCGCGACGAGCGCGCGCATCGTGCCCGACATCGCGCGCGCCTGGCGCGAATTGCCGCGCGCGCGAAAGCGCAGCGCGTCGCCCTCCCGCGTCACCTCGACGTTCGGGTCGGTCGCCCGCTCGATCGTGCCGAGCGGCCCCTTGACGACGATGTGCGTCGGCGTGAGCGTCACCTCGACGCCCTTCGGCAGCACCACCGGATTGCGCGCGATGCGGGACACGGTCGCCCCCTACGCGACGATGCAGAGCACTTCGCCGCCGACGCCGCTCGCGCGCGCCTTGCGATCGGTCATCACGCCGCGCGAGGTGGAGACGATCGCCACGCCCAGCCCGTTCATCACGCGCGGCAGCTCGTCGCGGCCCTTGTAGACGCGCAGCCCCGGCCGCGACACGCGCTCCAGCCGCTCGATCACCGGCCGGCCGGCGTAGTACTTGAGGCCGATGCGCAGCTCGCGCCGCGCCCCCTCGCCGCGCACCGCGAGGTCCTCGATGTAGCCCTCGTCCTTCAACACCTGCGCGATCGCGTGCTTGAGCTTGGAAAACGGCATGCTCACTTCCGCGTGCCCCACCCTCTGCGCGTTGCGGATGCGGGTGAGCATGTCCGCGATCGGGTCGCTCATCGCCATCGGCACCCCCTACCAGCTCGCCTTGATCACGCCGGGCACCTCGCCGCGCAGCGCCAGCTCCCGCAGCTTGTTGCGGCCCAGGCCGAAGCGGCGGTAGACGCCGCGCGGCCGCCCGGTGAGCGCACAGCGGTTCCTCAGGCGCACGGGCGACGCGTCGCGCGGCAGCTGCTGGAGCTTCGCGCGCGCCTCCTGCTTCGCCTCCTCGGTCGCGCGCGGATCGCGCAGCACCTCGAGCAGCGCCTGCCGCTTCGCCTTGAATTTCTCGACCGTCTTGCGCCGCTTCTCGTTGCGCAGCTTCACAGCGAGCTTGGCCATGCGTTCGTCCCTGTGCGGTTCAGTTCCGGAACGGGAAGCGGAACGCCGCGAGCAGTGCCCGCGCCTCTTCGTCCGTCTTCGCCGTCGTCGTGATCGCGATGTTCAGACCCCGGATCGCGTCGATCTTGTCGTACTCGATCTCGGGGAAGATGATCTGCTCGCGGATGCCGAGGTTGTAGTTGCCGCGCCCGTCGAAGGCGCGCGGCGACACGCCGCGGAAATCGCGGATGCGCGGCATGGCGATGTTGACCAGCCGGTCGAGGAACTCGTACATGCGCGCGCCGCGCAGCGTCACCATGCACCCGATCGGAAACCCGGCGCGCACCTTGAAGTTGGCGATCGACTTGCGCGCGCGCGTCACCACCGGCTTCTGGCCGGCGATGCGCGTCATGTCCGCGATCGCGGCATCGAGCACCTTGCGGTCGCCGACCGCCTCGCCGACGCCCATGTTGAGCGTGATCTTGGTGATGCGCGGCACCTGCATCGCGGTCTTGTAGCCGAACTTCTTCATCAGCTCGGGCACCACCTTTTCGCGGTAGTGGAGCGCAAGGCGCGCCGGCGGCGCAGGCGGCTCCGGACCGGTCTCGACAGGCGCCGCCGCCGCGCTCTCGCGCGCCGGCGGCGGCGCTTTGCGCGCGGCCGCCTTCTGCGGCTGGGGCTTTGCGGCCTTCGTCTTGTCCTTCTTGTCCTGCTTGTCCTGTTCCTTCGCCATCGCCGGTCCCTACGCCTCGACCTGTTCCCCGGTCGACTTGAACACGCGCACCTTGCGGCCGTCGGCGAGCACCTTGAAGCCCACGCGGTCGGGCTTGCCCGTCTGCGGATTCCAGAGCGCGACGTTCGAGACGTGGATCGGCATGTCCTTGTCGACGATGCCGCCCGTCTGGCCCTTCATCGGGTTCGGGCGCTGGTGCTTCTTCACGCGGTTTACGCCCTCGACCACCACGTGCTCGGGTCCGACCCGGCGCAGCACGGTGCCGCGCTTGCCCTTGTCGCGGCCGGCGATCACCACCACTTCGTCGCCCTTGCGGATGCGCTGCATCGGCCGCTCCTCACAGCACTTCGGGCGCGAGCGACACGATCTTCATGAATCGCTCGGTGCGCAGCTCGCGCGTCACCGGCCCGAAGATGCGCGTGCCGATCGGCTCGAGCTTGGGCGAGAGCAGCACCACCGCGTTCGAATCGAAGCGGATGCGCGAGCCGTCGGGCCGGCGCACGCCGTGCGCCGTGCGCACGACCACCGCGTCGTAGACCTCACCCTTCTTGACGCGCCCGCGCGGCGCGGCGTCCTTGACGCTCACCTTGATCACGTCGCCGATCGAGGCGTAGCGGCGCTTCGAGCCGCCCAGCACCTTGATGCACATGACCGAGCGCGCGCCGGTGTTGTCGGCGACGTCGAGCAACGTCTGCATCTGGATCATGGCTTGTGTTTCCTCTCCAACTTGCCGCCCGCCCGGGCGGCAGTCTTGGACCCCGCGAGGGGAAAGGGCGCGTATTCTACCGCGCGCGGCGCGCCTGCGGCAACGCTACAGCGCGCGCGCCCGGGCGATGACGCGCGTCACGGTCCAGGATTTCGTCTTCGAGATCGGCCGGCATTCGGCGATCTCGACCATGTCGCCCTCGCGCGCCTCGAGGCCTTCGAGGTGCGCGTGATACTTCTTCGAACGCGTGATCGTCTTGCCGACCACCGGGTGCTGCACCCGGCGGTCGACGCGCACCACGACCGTCTTCTGCATCCGGTCGCTCACCACGCGGCCGACGAGCGTCCTGCGGTTCTTCGCCGGCGCGCTCGCGGCCGGATTCGCCGTCGTCGCGTTCATTTCGCCGTCTTCTCCCTGATCACGGTGCGCACGCGCGCGATGTCGCGCCGCACCTTCCTCAGCTGGCTCGTATTGGCCAGCTGCTGCGTGGCGTGCTGCATGCGCAGGCCGAACCGGGCGCGCAGCAGCTCGTTCAGTTCCTTCTTGAGCGCGTCGAGGTCCATCGCGCGCAGCTCGCTCGCCTTCATCGCGTCGCCCTCCTAGCCGAGCGTGCGTTGCACCACCGCGGTGCGAAACGGAAGCTTCGCCGCCGCGAGCGCGAACGCCTCGCGCGCGAGCGCCGGCTCGACGCCGTCCATCTCGTAGATGATCTTGCCCGGCTGGATCTCGCACACGAAGTACTCCGGGTTGCCCTTGCCGTTGCCCATGCGCACCTCGGCCGGCTTCTTGGAAATGGGCTTATCGGGGAACCCCCGGATCCAGATGCGTCCGCCGCGCTTGATGTGGCGCGAAAGCGCCCGACGCCCCGCCTCCAGCTGCCGCGCGGTGAGTCGCCCGCGGCCGATCGCCTTCAGACCGAATTCGCCGAACGCGACCTTGGTACCGCGCGTCGCGACGCCCTTGTTGCGCCCCTTCTGCTGCTTGCGATATTTGGTGCGTGCCGGTTGCAGCATGTCGCTCCCTCAGCTCTTCGTGTCCTGCGCGCCGCCCTCGTCGGCCGAGCTGCCCGGCGCCTCGCTGCCGCCCTCGCCCTCCTTCGCGAGCTTGCGCGCGCGCTTGACGCTCGTTTTCGGCGCCTTGGCCGCGGTGGCCTTTTTCTCGCCCGCGCCCTCGGGCTTTCGCTCCTCGCCGCCTGCGGCCGGCTTCTGGCCACCGTCGGCCTTCGGCTTTGCGGCGGCAGCGCGCTTTGCCCCCGGCTTGGGCGCCGGCTTCTTCGCCTTCTTCGGCTCGGCCGACGGCTCGGGCGCCGCCGGCGCCGGCACCGCGGGCGCGGCGGCGCCGGCGCTCGCCTGCGGCTGCGCGTCGCTTCGGCCCATCACCTCGCCCTTGTACACCCAGACCTTGACGCCGATCACGCCGTAGGTCGTCTTCGCCTCGCCGAAGCCGTAGTCGATGTCGGCGCGCAGCGTGTGCAGCGGCACGCGCCCTTCGCGGTACCACTCGGTGCGGGCGATCTCGTGGCCGTTCAGGCGCCCCGAGCTCATGATCTTCACGCCCTGCGCGCCGAGGCGCATCGCGTTCTGCATCGCGCGCTTCATCGCGCGCCGGAACATGATGCGTTTTTCCAGCTGCTGCGCGATCGAATCGGCGATCAGCTGCGCGTCGGTCTCGGGCTTCCTGATCTCCTCGATGTTGACGTGCACCTGCTGCACGCCCATCAGGCGCCGCAGGTCCGCCTTGAGCGCCTCGATCTCCTCGCCCTTCTTGCCGATCACCACGCCGGGGCGCGCGGAGAAAATCGTGATGCGCGCGTCTTTTGCCGGCCGCTCGATCAGCACCTTGCTCACCGACGCGTGCGCGAGCTTTTTCCTGAGGAACGCGCGCACCCTGATGTCGTCGGCGAGCATCGGCGCGAAATGCCGCCCCTCGGCGTACCAGCGCGAGCTCCAGTTGCGGTTCACCGCCAGCCGGAAGCCCACCGGATGGATCTTCTGTCCCATGGCCGTTCTCAGTCCCCCACCGTGAGGTAGATGTGGCAGGTGTGCTTGTGCACCCGCGCCCCGCGTCCCTTGGCGCGCGCGTGGTAGCGCTTGAGGAAGGTCCCGCGCTCGACGTGCACGCGCTTCACCTTCAGCGTATCGATGTCGGCCCCGTCGTTGTGCTCGGCGTTCGCGATCGCCGACTCGAGCAGCTTCTTCATGAGCGCCGCGCCCTTCTGCGGCATGAAGGCGAGAATGTTGAGCGCCTTGTCGACCGGCTTGCCGCGGATGAGATCGGCGATCAGCCGCCCCTTCTGGGCCGAGAGCCGCGCCCCTCGCAGGACCGCCCGCGTCTCCATCGCCGCCCCCTACTTCTTCGCGCCGGCGGCACCGCCCACCGGCGTCTCGGTTTTCTTGCCCGCGGCCGAATGGCCTTTGAAGGTGCGCGTGAGCGCGAACTCGCCCAGCTTGTGGCCGACCATGTTCTCGGTGATGTAGACCGGCACGTGCTGCTTGCCGTTGTGCACCGCGAGCGTCAGGCCGACGAACTCCGGCACGATCGTCGAGCGCCGCGACCAGGTCCGGATCGGCCGCTTGTCGCCGCTCGCGCGCGCCGCTTCGACCTTCCTCAGCAGATGCAGATCCACGAACGGACCCTTCTTGATCGAACGAGCCATGCGATCCTTCCGTCTACGCCTGGCGCCGGTCGCGCACGATCATCGCCTGCGTGCGCTTGTTGCGCCGGGTCTTGAAGCCCTTGCTCTTGACCCCCCAGGGCGACTGCGGGGGACCGGCCGCGGCGGTGCGGCCTTCGCCCCCGCCGTGCGGATGGTCGATCGGGTTCATCGCCACGCCGCGCACCGTCGGCCGCACGTTCCTCCAGCGCATGCGCCCCGCCTTTCCGACCGACTCGAGGTTGTGCTCCTCGTTGCCCACCTCGCCGATGGTGGCGCGGCAGTCGACGTGCACCTTGCGGATCTCGCCCGAGCGCAGCCGCAGCTGCGCGTACGAGCCCTCGCGCGCAAGCAGCTGGGCCGAGGCGCCCGCCGCGCGCGCAAGCTGCGCGCCCTTGCCGGGCAGCATCTCGACGCAGTGCACCGTCGTGCCGACCGGGATGTTCCGGAGCGGCATCGCGTTGCCCGGCTTGATCGGCGCCTCCGACCCCGAGAGGAGCTCGGCGCCCGGCGCGACGCCCTTCGGGGCGATGATGT
Source organism: Burkholderiales bacterium (assembly GCA_026416295.1). Lineage (GTDB taxonomy): Bacteria > Pseudomonadota > Gammaproteobacteria > Burkholderiales > SG8-39 > RBG-16-66-20. The sequence continues at coordinate 20,518 of JAOAFL010000114.1, forward strand.
AGCGGCGCTCGCCGTCGGCGTAGAGCAGCAGCGCGAGGTGCGCGCTGCGGTTCGGATCGTATTCGAGGCGCTCGACGCGCGCCGGGATCCCGTCCTTGTCGCGGCGGAAATCGACGATGCGGTAGCGCTGCTTGTGCCCGCCGCCCTTGTGGCGCATGGTGATGCGGCCGGCGTTGTTGCGCCCGGTGCTCTTTTTCTGCGCGCGCGTGAGCGGCGCGTGCGGCCCGCCCTTGTGCAGGCCGGGGGTGACGACCTTCACGTAGGCGCGGCGCCCGGGCGAGGTGGGTTTGACCTTGACGAGCGGCATGGCGGCCTCACTCCATCGTGCCGAAGTTGATCTCCTGCCCGGCGGCAAGACGCACGTACGCCTTTTTCCAGTGACGCCGCCGCCCGGCGAAGCGGCCGAAGCGCTTCGCCTTTCCCTTGACGCGCGCGACGCGCACGTCCTCCACCTTCGTCTTGAAGAGCAGCTCGACCGCCGCCTTGATCTCGGGCTTGGTCGCGCCGTCGGCGACGCGGAACACGTACTGGCGATGCTTGTCGGCGACGCGCGTGCTCTTTTCCGACACCACCGGCGCAAGGAGCACGTTCATCAGCTGCTCCGGCGCGTACTTGCGGGCCGCGGTCATGCGAGCATCTCCTCGAGTTTTGCCACCGCGCCACGCGTGAGCAGCACGTTCGGATAGCGCACGAGCGCCACCGGATTGGCGCGCTGCACCGGCAGCACCTCGACGTTCGGGAGGTTGCGCGCCGAAAGCGCCAGATTGCGGTCCAGCTCGTCGGTGATGACGAGCAGCTCGTCGAACCCCATCGCTTTCACCTTCTGCGCGAGCAGCTTCGTCTTCGGCTGCTCGACGCGGAAGTCCTCGACGACGCGCAGCCGGTCCTCGCGCGCGAGTTGCGAAAGGATCGCGCAGATCCCGGCGCGGTACATCTTGCGGTTGACCTTGTGCGCGAAGTTCTCCTCCGGCGTCGCCGGGAAGATCTTGCCGCCGCCGCGCCACAGGGGGCTCGAGACCATGCCGGCGCGCGCCCGGCCGGTGCCCTTCTGCCGCCACGGCTTGCGCGTCGAATGGCGCACGTCGCCGCGGTCTTTCTGCTTGCGCGTGCCGCGGCGGGCGTTCGCCGCGTACGCGACCACGATCTGGTGTACGAGCGCCTCGTTGAACGGACGGCCGAACACCTCGTCGCGCACCGCGAGCGTGCCGGCCGACCCCTGTTCGTTGATGAGCTTCAGTTCCATCGCACGCCCTCGATCAGCCCGCCCGCGCCGGCGCTTTTGCCGCCGGGCGCACGATCACGTCGCGGCCGGCGTGGCCCGGCACGGAACCCTTCACGAGCAGCAGCTGGCGCTCGGCGTCGATGCGCACCACCGTGAGGTTCTGCACCGTGCGCCGCACGTTGCCGAGGTGGCCGGCCATGCGTTTGCCCGGGAATACCCGGCCCGGATCCTGGCGCATGCCGGTCGATCCGGGGGCGTTCGTCGTGAGCGAGTTGCCGTGCGTCGCGCGGTTGGAGGAAAAATGGTGCCGCTTGATGACGCCGGCGAACCCCTTGCCGATCGTCACGCCCTGCACGTCCACCTTCTGCCCGACCTTGAACAGCTGCTCGACGGCAAGCTTTGCGCCCACCTTGAGGCTCGCGAGCTCCTCGGGCGTCGCGCGGAACTCCTTCAGCACGCGCCCGGCCTCGACGCCCGCCTTCGCGTAGTGGCCCTTGAGCGGGCGGGTGACGCGCTTTGCGCGCCGCCGCCCGAACGCGACCTGGACCGCGCCGTAGCCGTCGCGCTCCGGCGTCTTGATCTGGGTAATTCGGTTGTCGGACACGTCGAGCACCGTCACCGGGAGCGCGTCGCCTTCCTCGGAGAAGATGCGCATCATGCCGACCTTGCGGCCGACCAGTCCCAACGCCATACCGTCCTCTTCTCGTTGACCCGGGGCGACGCTTCCCCGCCCCGGGCGCCGGCTGCAATTGGCCGGCAGCGAAACCCGAACCCTGCGAAGCCCTCCGCCGCCCCGCGACGCCCTACTGCACCTTGATCTCGACGTCCACGCCCGCCGGCAGATCGAGCTTCATCAGCGCATCGACCGTCTTGTCGGTCGGATCGATGATGTCCATCAGCCGCAGATGCGTGCGGATCTCCAGCTGCTCGCGCGAGGTCTTGTCCGCGTGCGGCGAGCGCAGCAGGTCGAAGCGCTGCTTGCGCGTCGGCAGCGGCACGGGACCCCGCACCACCGCCCCGGTGCGCTTGGCGGTGTCGACGATCTCGAGCGCCGAGCGGTCGATCAGCCGGTAGTCGAACGCCTTGAGACGGATGCGGATTCTCTGGCTCTGCACGTCCGCTACTCGATGATTTTCGAGACCACGCCGGCGCCGACGGTCTTGCCGCCCTCGCGGATGGCAAAGCGAAGCCCCTGCTCCATCGCCACCGGCGTGATCAAGGTCACCGTCATCTTCACGTTGTCGCCCGGCATCAC
>JAOAFL010000140.1 GCA_026416295.1 Burkholderiales bacterium
GCCCCAGACCTTGTCGCCGAAGACCGCCTTCGCCGCCTGCAGAAAGTCGCGCACGATCGCGTAGTACCGCGGCAGCTCCTTCGGCGTGCCGCCCGCCAGCTGTATCGAGCGCCAGCGCCCGCGCACCCAGCGGTGCAGCTCGTTGAAGAGTTCGGCCTGCAACACCCACTTGTCGCGCTGGCTGCGACCGCCGAGGCGGTTGATGCGGTAGCGAAGCGGGCTGTCGCCCTCGCCGTAGAGCCGTTCGACCAGCCGCGCGGCGAACTTGCGGTCGGGCGCGGCCCATGAGACGCGCTCGTAGAGGTCGATGAGATGGCTCTTGTTGATGCGCGTCGGCGTCGAGTTGATGATGACGAACATCTCGGCGGCGAAGTCCTCGCTCCTGCCGTCGAAGATGATGCACGGCACGTGGATGGTGGCGGCATCGGCCGGCCGCTCCTGCATGTAGAAGTGCAGCGCCGCAAGACGATGCTGGCCGTCGATGATCAGGAACTTGCCCGCCGGCTCCGACAGCGTGCCGATGCCGTCGGCGTTCTCGGCGCGGAACTGGAGCCGCTCGTGCGTAAAGAGCAGCACCGTCCCGGGGATCGCCGGCTGCGAGACCGCGGTCTCGTAGAAGTTGACGAGCTGTCGCACCTTGGTGCGCGACAGCGAACGCTGGAACGCGCTGTCGCTGCGCTCGATGCGGGCGATGAACTGCGCGATGTCGTCGTTCTCGGCGACCGGCGCCGGCGAGATCTCGCCCTGCTCGCCGTAGAAGCGGCTGATGAAGCGCACCCTCGCGAGCAGGTCCTTCGCCTTGTAGCTGACGAAGTAGAAGACCCCGTCCTTCTGCCGGATCTGCGTCGCGTGCATGCCGCCTTCCCCGCGGGTCGCCCTGGCCCGGCCGAAATATACCCGGAGTCGGCGCCCGGCGCAGAAGCCGCGCCGGCCGGACCTCGGAGGGTGCCCGCGCCGGCCGTCTACCGGGCGAGCCGTTCGAGGAGCTTGACGACCTCGGCGTGGCCGCGCTCGCGCGCGTAGTCGAGCGGCCGCTTGCCCTCGCGGTTCGGCTCCCGGGGATCGAGGCCGAGCGAGAGCAGCCACTCGACCTGCTCGACCGAGCCGCCGTCGGCGGCCGCGTGCAGCAGCCCGTTGCCGCGCAGGTCCTTCGCCCGCAGGTCGGCTCCGCGTTCGGCGAGCAGCCGTGCGGTGGCGGCGTTTCCGGCGAGCACCGCCCAGTAGAGCGGCGACTCGCCGTCGTCGTTGCGCAGCCGCGGGTCGGCCCCGGCGGCGAGCAGGAGCGCCGCGAAGGCGGGGTCCTCGTGCAACGCCGCGTAATGAAGCGGCGTCTCGCCGTTCGGTCCGCGCGCGTTCGGCCGCGCGCCGCGCCGCACGAGCAGCTCGGCGAGCTCGCGATAGCCCTTCTCTATCGCCCGGTGAAGCGCGGTCTCGCCCGCCTCGTTGCGCGCCTCGAGATCGACGCCCCCGCGCTCGACGATACCCTCGGCCACGAGCGGTTTGCCGTCCTCGATCGCGGCGAAGAGGCGCGCCGCCGGGCTCTGCGCCCACGCCGGCGCGAAGGCAAGGAGCAGGATCGCCAAGTACCGCTTCATGTCGGCATTGTAGTCGGCGTAGGATTGGCGCTCCGACCGACGAGAGGAGGACTTGCGATGGCACTCAAGGTGACGCGTGCAGACGTCTGGACGGCGACCGTCGAAGACCGGGTCGGCGGCGCCGCCGAAAAGTTCGAGGCGCTCGCCCGCGCCAAGGTGAATCTCGAGTTCGCGCTCGCGCGCCGAACGCCCGAGAACCCCGGCAAGGGCATCCTGTTCGCCTACCCGGTGAAGGGCGCGAAAGCGACCCGCGCGGCGCAGGAGGCCGGCTTCGCCAAGTCGGCGTCGATCCATTCGGTGCGCATCGAGGGCCCGGACAAGCCGGGCACGGCGGCGCGCATCGCGCGCGCGCTCGCCGAGGCCGGGATCTCGTTCCGGGGCCTTGCGATGAGCGCGCTCGGGCGCAAGTTCGTCGGTTTCGTCGCGCTCGACAGCGCCGAGGACGCGAAAAAGGCAGCGGCGGTGCTGAGAAAGCTCGCCTGAGGGGCGCCGGAAGCGCCCGGCCCTCAGGGCGCCGCGGCCGCGCGCGCGTCCCGCGCGGCGAGAGCGCGCGCGAGCGCCTCGGCAAGGTGAACCGTCGGGCGGCCGGTGAGCGCCTCGATCTGCTCCCGGCAGGAAAAGCCGTCCGCGACGATGAGCGTCGCAGGCGACGTTCGTCGCACCTCAGGGAGCAGCGCGCGCTCGGCGATCCGGACCGACGCGCCATAGGTCTCGCGGCGAAAGCCGAAGGCGCCCGCCATGCCGCAGCAGCCGGTGTCGGGGGCGTGAACCGTCATGCCGGCGGCTTCGAGCAGAGCGAGGTCGGCGCCGATGCCGCCGAGCGCCTTGCGGTGGCAGTGACCGTGAACGAGCGCCCGTCCGCCAGTCGCCGTCGCCGGCGGCCGCCAGCCGCGCTCGACGAGCAGTTCGCCGAGCGAGGTGGCGAGTCCGGAAAGCCGCATCGCTTCGGCCTGCCCCGGGAAAAGGCGGCGCAGCTCGTCGCGAAACACCGAAAGACACCCCGGCTCCAGGACGACGAGAGGCACCCCGGCGCGAATCCTCGGCGCCATCGCCTCGAGGATCCTGCGCATCGCCGAGCGCGCGGCATCGAGCATCCCGGCGTCGTAGTACGGCCGGCCGCAGCAGAGCCCGTGCGGGGAAAGCTCCGGGCGGAACCCGGCCGCCTCGAGCACTTCGACGGCGGCGACGCCGGCCTCGGGCCGGAAATGCGCGGTGAAGGTGTCGGCCAAAACGATCACCGGCTCGCCTTGCCCGACGGGCCGCGGCCGCCCGCGCGCGGCGAGCGCCTTTCGCAGGCTCCGAGCCGCAAGCCGCGGAAGCGGCCGCTCGGGCGCGATGTCGAGTGCCTGCCGAAGGAGCGCGCTCGCGCCCGGCGCCGACGCGATGCGGTTGGCAAGGCGCGGCAAGCGCGCAAGGCGCGGCGCCCACTCGCCGATGCGCGCAAACGCCGCGACCGCGAGCGGCCGGCGCCGGCGATCGTAGTAATGCGACAGGAATTCGGCCTTGTAGGCGGCCATGTCGGTGTGCGTCGGGCAGTCGCTCTTGCAGCCCTTGCAGCCGAGGCACCAGTCGAGCGCCTCGCGCACCGCGTCGCTTTGCCAGCCGTCGGCGATCGTCTCGCCGCGCAGCATTTCCTGCAGCAGCCGGGCGCGTCCGCGCGTCGAGTAGCGCTCCTCGCCCGTCGCCCGATAGCTCGGGCACATCGTGCCGCCGGTGCGCGCGCGGCACTTTCCCATGCCGACGCAGCGCTCGAGCTCCCGCGCGAAGCCCTCGCCCACCTCGCTCGAAAAATCGAGCCGCGTGGCGAGGGTCACCGGCCGGTACTGCGGCCCGAGCCGCAGGTGCTCGTCGACGCGGTAGACCGCCCCGCGCGCATCGACGAGCTTGCCCGGGTTCATGCGGCCGAGCGGATCCCAGATGCGCTTGAACTCGCCGAACGCCTGCATCAGCGCCGGGCCGTACATCACCGGAAGGAGCTCCGCCTTCGCCTGGCCGTCGCCGTGCTCGCCCGAGAGCGAGCCGCCGTATCGCACGACGAGCGCCGCCGCGTCGAACAGGAACGCGCGCCAGCGGGCAAGACCCTCGGGGGTGCGAAGGTCGAACGTGATGCGCGCGTGCACGCAGCCGTCGCCGAAGTGGCCGTAGAGCGAGGTGCGATACCCGTAGCGGTCGACGAGGCGCTGGAACTCGCGCAGGTAGTCGCCGAGCCGCAGGGGATCGACCGCGGCGTCTTCCCAGCCGACCACCGGATCGGGGCCGGGCGTACCCTTGAGGTTGAGCGCGGTCGCCGAGGCGCCGGTCTCGCGGATCGTCCAGATGCGCTCGGCGATCGCGCGGTCTTCGAGGAGCCTGCCGCCGAGGCGCCGCTGCAGCGCCCGCGCACGCTCGATCGCTTCGGCGCGCGTGTCGGCGCCGAACTCGATCATCAGCCACGCGCCGCCCTCGGGAAGGAGCGCGAGGTCGGCAAGCCGCAAGCGTCGCTCGCGCAGCCCGCCGACGATGCCGGTGTCGAGCCCCTCGCAGGCGATCGGGCCCGCTTCGAGCACCTGCGGGACAGCGTCGCCGGCGGCGTAGATGTCGGGAAACCCTGCGACGAGCAGCACCCGCTCGCGCGGGCTACTCACCAGCCGCACGAGCGCCTGGAGCACGAGCGCGCAGGTGCCCTCGCTGCCGACCAGCGCCCGCGCCACATGAAAGCCGTTCTCGGGAAGCAGCTGATCGAGGTTGTAGCCCGACACGCGCCGCTTGATGCGGGGAAACCCCCGTCGGATGTGCTCGGCGTAGCGCTCGCGCAGCGCCGCGAGCGCGGCGTAGATCTCGCCGCGCCGGCCGCCGGCGCGGACAATCGCTTGTAGCTCCGCCTCGGAGGTTGCGCCGCACCAGAAGCGCGCACCGTCGTAAGTGAGCACTTCCAGCGCTTCGACGTTCTCGACGGTTTTTCCGGCCATCACCGAGTGCGGCCCGCAGGAGTTGTTGCCGATCATGCCCCCCAGCGTGCAGCGCGAATGCGTCGCGGGGTCGGGCGCGAAGGTGAGGCCGTGCCGCTCGGCCGCCGCGCGCAGCGCATCGCACACCGCGCCCGGCTCGACGCGCGCAAGGCGCGCTTGCGCGTCCACTTCGAGCACCCGGTCGAGGTACTTCGAGGTGTCGATGACGACGGCGACGTTCACCGACTGGCCGCAAAGCGAGGTGCCCCCGCCGCGCGCGAGCACCGGCGCACCGTGCTCGCGGCAGACGGCGACCGCGGCGACGATGTCCTCGACCGAGCGCGGCAGCACGACGCCGATCGGCACCTGGCGGTAATTCGAGGCGTCCGACGCGTAGGCGGCGCGCGCGCCCGCGTCGAAGCGCACTTCGCCTTCGACGGCGCGGCGCAGCGCGGCGTGCAGTTCGGCGTGGCTCACGGCGCGAGTGTAGCGGGGTCGAGCGTCTCGAGGAGCGGCGGCAGCGGGCAGTCGAGCACCGCGCCGACGAGCCGAAGAAGTTCGGCCTCCGCGAGCCGGATCCGGCCGTCGTAGGTGGCGGTCGCGAACAGCCCGCGAACGAGGATCGCCTTCTGGAGCGGCGCGAGCTCGCGCAGCGCTTCGAGCGCTGCCGCGGCGCCTTCCGGCGTGAGCGCGCCGGCGGTCTTCGCCTCGATGCCCATCTCCGCGGCCCCGGCGGAAATCGCGGCCGCGACCGCCTCGGCGCGCGCGCCGATCGCGTCCTGGCGCGTGCCCGCGTGTGCGACGAGCGAGACGAGCAGCGCCGCCTGCGGCGCAAGGTCGGCGAGCCGTTGGTCGCCGGCGACGGGCTTCGGCGGCGGAAAGAGCTGAGCGCGAACGAGCGTGAGGACGACGAACTCGTGCACCGAAACCCGCTGGTCGGCGTGCACGACCGCCTCGAGCGCCCGCACCGCGTCCCGGCGCAGGTCCTCCGGGGCGCCCTTGAGCGCAGCGAGCGCAAGATCGATCGCCGGCAGGCGCGATGGCGGCCCGATTCGCGCGGCAAGCGGCGCGATCGCCTCCGCCTCCTCGGCGATCGCCTCGAGCCCCGCGGCGCGCAGCGCCGCGAGCTGGCCGCGCCTTGCGTCCTCGCGGAGAGCGAGCGCGAGCGCGACGAGCGCAGCGCGCGCCCCGTGCGGCGTGCGCATGCGCGCCTTCAGCTCTTGCGGCAGCGCCGCAAGCAGCCGCCGCGCGTAATCGAGCGTCGCGCCGTCGGTGGTGCCGACGAGCGCGGCGGCTGCCCCCGCCGACCGGCCCCACGCGCTCGCCGCGTCGCCCGCGCGCCGACCGACCCCTGAAAGCGTCGCTTCGGCGAGGAGCGCGGCCGCCGCTTCGCGCCGCTCGCCCGCGAGCGCCTGTGCCTGCGCGAACGCCTGCGCCCGGCGGGCGCGCTTTTCGCGATAGAGCCGGGGCTCGAAATGCGGGTATACGCGGCGGATGCGCTCCTCGATCGGCGGGTGCGTCGCGAACAGCCGCTCGAACCAAAGCGCGACCGCCTCGGCGAAGAACATGTGCGACAGCTCCTCGGCGTGGCGGTCGCGGATCAGCGTTCCGACCGGTTCGCTCCTCAGGCGATCGAGCGCGCCGGCGACCGCCTCCGGGTTGCGCGTGAACTGCACGCTCGCGGCGTCGGCGAGGAACTCGCGCTGGCGCGCCACCGCCGCCTTGATGAGCCGGGCGAAGAACAGCCCGACGTAGCCGACGACGAGCAGCGCGAGCCCGACGACGAGCAGCGGCCCCGAGCGCGAGCGGCCGTCGCCGCGCTGCGCGCGCAGCAGGAACTCGCCCACCGAGCCGACGAACACGATGCCCGCGAGCACCCCCAGCATTCGGATGTCGAGCCGCATGTCGCCGTTCAGGATGTGGCTGAACTCGTGGCCGATCACGCCCTGCAGCTCGTCGCGGTCGAGATGTTCGAGCGCGCCGCGCGTCACCGCGACCACCGCGTCCGACACGGTGTAGCCCGCCGCGAACGCGTTGATGCCCGGCTCGCCGTCCATCACGTAGGCAGCCGGAACGCGCATGCCGGCGGCGATCGCCATTTCCTCCACGACGTTCAGGTAGCGGCGCTCGAGCGGATCGGCGGTGTCGGGCCGCACGCGGCGCGCGCCGACGAGCTCGGCGACCTTGCGTCCGCCCTGCGCGAGCTTCGCCACGTTCCAGACGCTCACCGCGAGGATCGTCGCCGCGGTCGCGACCGCGCCCCAGACGTAAACCGCGGCCGGCACCAGGCGGTAGAGGCCGCCGAACTCCGGGGGACGAGCATCGGCGCGCAGTCGGTCGCCGACCGCCCAGAGGTACGCGGTCGCGACGACGAGGTCGACGGCGATCACGACGCCGATGACCGCCGCCGCATAGAGCAGCACGAGCAGCCTCGTGTTGCGGCGCGCCGTCTCCTGCCGCTCGAAGAACGTCGCCACGGCGGGCCGCCCGCTCGCGTGCGACCGGCGCTAGCCGAACGAGACCCTCGGCGCCTTGCGCTCCTCGGCCGATTCGGTCGCCTCGAGCAGCCTCGCCTCCGTGAAGCCGAACAGGCCGGCGACGATCGAATCCGGAAAAGACTCGCGCCGCGTGTTGTACGCCATCACCGCGTCGTTGTACGCCTGGCGCGCGAACGCGACCTTGTTCTCGGTCGAGGTGAGCTCTTCCTGCACCTGCAGGACGTTCTGGTTCGCCTTCAGGTCGGGATACGCCTCGAAGAGCGCGAGCAGCCGCCCGAGCGCGCCGCCGAGCGCGCCCTCGGCCTCGGCGAGCCCCTGCATCGCCGCCGCATCGCCCGGCGCGGCGGCCGCCTTCTGCGCCGCCGCGAGCGCCGCCCCGCGCGCTGCGATCACCGCCTCGAGCGTGCTGCGCTCGTGCGCGAGGTAGCCCTTCGCCGCCTCGACGAGGTTCGGGACGAGGTCGTAGCGGCGCTTCAGCTGCACGTCGATCTGCGCGAACGCGTTGCGGTAACGCTCGCGCAGCGCGACGAGGCGGTTGTAGATCGCGATCCCCGCGACGACGATCGCCGCGAGCACGCCGACGAAGATCCAGATGCCCATGGCGACCTCCCGAAACGCTGCGCGCGCGCGGGTACTATAGCGCATGCGCGATCGGCTCTGTCGCCTGCTGCGCGCGCAGCCGCACGAACTCGGTGCGCTCGCCGCCGCGTTCGCGTACTTTTTTCTGCTGCTCGCCGCGTACTACGTGCTGCGGCCGGTGCGCGACGCGCTCGCAGTGCAGGCGGGCGCGGCGCGCCTGCCGTGGGTGTTCACCGCGGTTTTCGCCGCGATGCTCGCGCTCGTGCCGCTCTGGGGCTGGGTGTGCGCGCGGTTTGCGCGCGCGCCGCTCCTTGCGGCGACGTACGCGTTTTTTGCGCTCGACCTGTGCGCGTTCTGGCTCGCGCTGCGCGGCGGCGCCGGGCCGCTGCTCGCCGGCGGTTTCTTCGTCTGGGTGAGCGTGTTCAACCTGTTCGCGGTGTCGGTGTTCTGGAGCTTCATGGCCGACCTGTTCGACCGCGCGCAGGCCGCGCGGCTCTTTCCCGCGATCGCCGCCGGCGGCAGCTGCGGCGCGATCGCAGGTCCCGCGTTCACCGCGCAGGCGGCGCCCGCCCTCGGGCCGGCGAACCTGCTCGTCGTGTCGGCGACGCTGCTCGCGGCCGCGATCGGCTGCATCCTCGCGCTCGCGCGTTGGGCGCGCCGGCACCCGCGCGCGGGCGAGCCGGCCGCCGAGACGCCGCTCGGCGGCGCGATCCTCGCCGGCGCGCGCGCGGCGCTCACGTCGCCGTTTCTTCTCGGCATCAGCGGCTGGCTGCTCTGCTACACCGTGCTCTCGACCGCGCTCTACTTCCAGCAGGTGCAGATCGTCGGCGCCGCGATCGCCGATCCGGCCGAGCGCACGCGCCTTTTTGCGACCGTGGATCTCGCGGTGAACGCGCTCGCGCTCCTCGTTCAGCTCGGCGCGACCGCGCGCCTGACGCTTCGGCTCGGCACCGGCTGGATGCTCGCGCTGATGCCGCTTCTTTCGCTTTTCGGCTTCGCGCTGCTCGGCGCCGCGCCGGTTCTCGCGGTGCTCGTCGCCTTCGGCATCGCGCGGCGCGTGGGCGAATTCGCGATCTCGAAGCCCGTGCGCGAAGCGCTCTACACCGGGGTGTCGCGCGAGGCGCGCTACAAGGCGAAGAACTTCATCGACACCGTCGTGTACCGCGGCGGCGACGCGCTCGCGGGCTGGCTCGTGCAGGCGCTGCGCGCGCTCGGGCTCGGGGTTTCGGGCATCGCGTTCGCGATGCTGCCGGTCGCGGCCGCCTGGGTCGCCGTGAGCTTCTGGCTCGGCCGCCGCGAGGCGCGCGCCCAGGCATAGAATCGCGACCGATGAACCCTCGGCGCCGGGCGAGCCTGCGATCGCTCGCCGCGCTCGCTGCCACCGTGATCGCGCGTCCCGCGAATCCCGCGCCGGGCGCGATGCACACGCGGCCGATACCCGCAAGCGGCGAGCCGCTGCCCGTCGTCGGTCTCGGCACTTGGCAGGTGTTCGACGTCGGCGACGACGCCGAGGCGAAGGCGACGCTCGGCGAAGTGCTGCGCATTTTCCATTCGGGCGGCGGGCGCCTGATCGATTCGTCGCCGATGTACGGCGCGGCCGAATCGGTGGTGGGCGAACTGTGCGCGGCGCTCGGCGTCTGCGCGTCGCTTTTCCTCGCGACCAAGGTCTGGACCGTCGGACGCGGCGAAGGGCTGCGGCAGATGGAACGGTCGTTGCGGCGGCTGCGGGTGCCGGCGATCGACCTCATGCAGGTGCACAATCTCGTCGACGTCGCCGCGCACGCGGACACGCTCGCCGAATGGAAGGCTGCGGGCCGGGCGCGGTACATCGGGATCACGCACTACAGCGCCGCGGCCTACGGCGAGGTGGAACATTGGCTCGCGGCGCGGCGCTGGGACTTCCTGCAGATCAACTACTCGCTCGCCGAGCGCGATGCCGAGCGTCGCCTGCTGCCGATTGCGCGCGAGCGCGGGATCGCGGTGATCGCGAACCGCCCGTTCGCCGAGGGAGCGCTCTTTCGCCGCGTGCGCGGAAAGCCGCTTCCCGCCTGAGCGCAGGAGGCCGGCATCGCGAGTTGGGCGCAGTACTTCCTCAAGTGGATCCTCGGCCATCCGGCGGTGACCTGCGCGATTCCGGGCACCGGCCGGCCCGAGCACATGCGCGACAACCTCGCCGCGGGCGTCGGGACGCTGCCCGACGAGGCGCTGCGCCGGCGCATGACCGCGTATTTCGACGCGCTGTGAAAGCGCTCGCGCTCGCCTTGCTGCTTGCGTGCGCGGGCGCGCTCGCGCAGCCGCAGGAGGGCGTCAAGGTCGAGAAAAGCCGGCTGCTGCTGCTTCCTGCCTCGACCGTCGAGCGCAGCGCCGCGCAGCAGTACGCGCAGCTCATGCGCCAGGCGGCGCAGAAAGGCGTGCTCAACACCGACCGGCGCCAGGTCGAGCGGCTGCGCGCGATCGCACGCGCGCTGATTCCGCACTCGGGGCGGTTCAACAAGGACGCCGAAAAATGGCGCTGGGAGGTGAACCTCATCCAGTCGCGCACGGTGAACGCCTTCTGTATGCCGGGCGGAAAGATCGCGTTCTTTTCGGGCATCCTCGATGCGCTCGCGCTCACCGACGACGAGGTCGCGGCGGTGATGGGGCACGAGATCGCGCACGCGCTGCTTGAGCACGGCCGCGCGCGCATGTCCGAGCAGGTGCTGAAGAGCGTCGGGATCGCGGTCGCCGCGACGGTGTTCAACCTCGGGCAGTTCTCGACCGAGCTGCTTGCGCACGCGGCCAATCTCGCGGTGAGCCTGCCCTACGCCCGACGGCAGGAGACCGACGCCGACTTGGTCGGCATGGAGCTTGCCGCGCGCGCCGGTTTCGATCCGCGCGCCGCGGCCGAGGTCTGGCGCAAGATGGCGCGGCTTGCCGAGCGCACCGGCCGCGGCCAGCCGCCGCAGTTCCTCTCGACGCACCCGTCGCACGAGACGCGCCTGAAGGAGATCGAGGCGAACCTGCCGCGGGTGTTGCCGCTCTACGAGGCCGCCCGGCGGCGCTGAAGGTCCCCGCTACGCCGCGCCGGCCAGATGCCGGCCGGCGATCCAGCCGAAGGTCATCGCAGGTCCCAGGGTGATGCCGGGGCCGGGGTAGTTGCCCCCCATGATCGAGAGCGCGTCGTTTCCGACCGCATAGAGCCCGGGGATCGGGCGGCGGTTCGCATCGAGCGCCTGCGCGTTCGCGTTCGTGACGATGCCGGCGTAGGTGCCGAGGTCGCCCACGTGCACCTGCACCGCGTAGAAGGGCGGCGTCTCGATCGGCGCGATGCAGGGGTTCGGCCGGATGTCCGGATCGCCGTAGAAGCGGTTATAGGCGGTGCCGCCCTTGCCGAACGCCGGGTCCGAACCCGTTCTCGCGTGGCGGTTGTATTCGGCGATCGTACGCTCGAGGCCCGCCGCGTCCACCCCGCAGGCGGCGGCAAGCTCTTCGACCGTCCGGCCGCGCTTGAGATAGCCGCTCGCGAGGTGCGGCGCAAGCGGCAGTGGCCGCGGTTTGACGAACCCGAGCCCGTAGGCGCGGATCGCGCGGTGGTCGGTGACGAGCCAGGCGGTGACCTCGCGCTCGCCCGCCGAGGCGCGAAAGAGCGCCTGGATGAAGTCGTGGTAGGAGTTCGCTTCGTTCACGAACCGCTCGCCCTTGCGGGTCACGGCGATGACGCCGGGTTTCGCGCGGTCGATGAAGTGCGGGAAAAGGCCGAAAGAGCCGTCGCCTCGCGGCACTTTCGATACCGGCACCCAGGCCGCAGGCTGCGGCAGCGACTCGTCCACTTTTGCCCCGGCCGCCTCCGCAAGCCGCAGCCCGTCGCCGGTGTTCGCAGGCGGCGCAGGCGAGAAATGCGCCGCGTGCGCAAAAAGCCGTGCGCGGCGCTCGGCGTCATGCGGGAATCCGCCGCAGGCGAGCACCACGCCGCGGCGCGTCCTCACCTCGACCTCGGATCCGTCGCGGCGAACGAGCGCGCCGCGCACCGCCCCGGATTCGACGACGAGCCGCACGACCGGCGCCGAGTCCCAGAGTTCCACCCCGGCATCGAGCGCCGACCTGAGCAGCCGCGCGGCAAGCGCGTTTCCGTTCGTGAGCCGCACGCCCCGGCCGTAGAAAAGGCGCGCGAGCCCGTGCCCGAGGAGCCTTCTTGCGACGAACGCCGCCGAGCGCGCCGATTTCGACCAGCGCATGAAGTGAACGAGTTCCGCCCCCGAGCCGATCATCACGCCGAAGACGGTCAGTTCCGGAAGCGGCGGCGCGAGCTTCGCGAACATCGGCCCGAGCGCGCGCCCGTCGTAAGCGGCGGCGACGATCGAGCGCCCGCCGGGTTTTCCGCCCGGCGCGTCCGGGTGATAGTCGGAAAAGGTCGCCGAAGGCTCGAACCGCACCGCGGTTTCGCGCTGGAACCACTCGACCATGCGCGGACCGGCCGCGAGAAACGCGTTCACCCGCTCGGGATCGAATTTTTCGCCCGTCTCGTGAAGGAGGTAGGTCGCCGCCTCCTCGACGCTGTCGGCGACGCCGATTTGCGCCTGCATCGGGTGGTTCGGGATCCAGAGCCAGCCCCCTGAGCGTGCGGTGGTGCCGCCGAAAACCGGCGCCTTTTCGGCGACGATCACCGAAAGACCGTGCTTTGCCGCGGTCACCGCCGCGGCGAGGCCGCCAGCGCCGGAGCCCGCGACGAGGACGTCGCATTGCATCGCAGCCGCCGATCTTACCCGCGGCGCTGCTATCTTCGCGGTTCGATCGCGAAACGGAGAACGCGGATGCAAATCGCCTTCGTGGGACTCGGTGTGATGGGCGCGCCGATCGCGGCGAGGCTCCTTCGCGCAGGCCACGCGCTCTCGGTCTTCGACCTGCGGCGCGAGGCGGCCGAGCCGCTCCTTTGCGCAGGGGCCCGCTGGTCGGAAGATCCGGCACGCGGCGCAGAACTCGCGTTCACTTCGCTTCCCGGGCCGCAGGAGGTCGAGGCGTGGGCCCCGCGTCTTCTCGGTTTGCTCGCCCCTGGCGCCGCCTGGTTCGATCTCAGCACCAATTCGCCGCAGACGGTGCAGCGAATCCACGGCGAAGCCGCAGCGCGCGGCATCCGCTTTCTCGATGCGCCGGTGAGCGGCGGGCCGCGCGGCGCGCAAAGCGGGCGGTTCGCCCTCTGGGTGGGCGGCGATCGCGAAACGTACGAGCGCGCGCTGCCGGTGCTCTCGGCGTTCGCCGACCGGCCGTTCTACGTCGGCTCGGCCGGCGCGGGCACGGTGGCGAAGCTCGCGCACAATGCCGCAAGCTTCATGGTGCAGACGGCGCTCGCCGAGGCGATGACGCTCGGGGTGAAGGCCGGGGTGGAGCCGCTTGCGCTCTTTCGCGCGCTGCGCCAGGGGGCGACCGGCCGCGCGCGTACCTTCGACCGGCTCGCCGAGCAGTTTTTGCCCGGACGGTTCGATCCGCCGGCGTTCGCGCTGCGGCTCGCGCACAAGGACATGACCCTTGCGCTTGCGCTCGCGCGCTCGCTCGGCGTGCCGATGCGCGCGGGCGAGCACGCGCTCGCGGAACTCGAGCAAGCGCTCGCGCGCGGCTGGGGCGAGCGCGATGCGCGCGTCGCGATGACGCTTCAGGAGGAGCGCGCCGGGGTCGCGGTGCGCGTCTCGCCCGAGGCGCTCGCGGCGGCGCTTGCCGAGTGAAGCCCGCTCTCCGAGCGCGCTGCCGAGCGCTCCGCGACGCATTTCTCGCGCCGTGACTCCGACCAGCCCCTCGCAGCACCGCTTCGGCATCGCCGTGATGGTTCTCTGCGGCGTCCTCTGGAGCACCGCGGGCGTCGCGATGCGGGCGGCGTCGGTCACGAACGGCTGGGAAGCGACGTTCTGGCGCTCGCTTTTTCTCTGCGGCGTCGTCGGCGCCTACCTCCTCGCGCGGCATCGCGGCCAGGCGCCGGCGCGCCTTCGCTCGATGGGCTGGCACGGCGCGGTCTCGGGCGTCTGTTGGGCGACGATGTTCACCGCGTTCATGCTCGCCCTTTCGCTCACCACGGTCGCGAACACGCTGGTGACGATGGCGACGATGCCGTTCTTCGCCGCGCTCGCCGGCCGGCTGTTCCTCGGCGAGCGGATCCCGCCTCGGACCTGGGCGGCGATGGCGGCCGCCGCCGTCGGCGTCGCCGCGATGTTTCACGAGGCTTTCGCGAGCGGCACGATCGCGGGCAGCGTCGTCGCGCTCGCGGTCCCGCTCGCGGCGGCGGCGAACACGGTGACGGTGAAGCGCGCGCGCGGGCAGGTGGATCTCGTTCCCGCGCTCCTCGTGGGCGGCGCGATCTCGGTCGCGCTCGCCGCCCCGTTCGCGCTTCCGCTTTCGGCCGACGCGCGCGACCTCGCGATCTTCGCCGCGCTCGCGCTCTTTCAGCTCGCGCTGCCCTGCGCGCTTCTCGTCGCCGTGGCGATGCCGCGGCTCTCGGCCGCGGAAATCGGACTGCTGTCGCTCCTCGAGGTGGTGCTCGGGCCGCTCTGGGTCTGGCTCGCCTGGCGCGAGCACCCGGGGTCGGCGGCGCTCGCCGGCGGCGCCGTCGTCATCGCGGCGCTCGCGGCGAACGAGGCGATCGCGCTCTGGCGCGAGCGGCGCGCGGCGCATGCCCTCAGCCGCGCTTCTTCGCGATCACCTTCGCAATCGCGGTGAAGTACTCCTCGCCGTAGCCGGCGGCCTCCGCGCGCTTGAGGAGCGTGCGCGCGTTCGCCGCCCCGGCGAGCTCGAGTCCCGCCTCGCGCGCGAGCTGAAGCGCGTAGCGGATGTCCTTCAGCGCGTACAGCGTCGGGTAGGCGCGCCGCGGGTAGTCGCCCGGCACGATCGATTTCGCGCCGTGATGGCGCAGCGCGAAGCTGTCAGCCGAGCCCTTGGAGAGCACCTCGCAGGCGAGCGTCGGCGCGATGCCGCAGTGCCGCGCGAGCGCCATGCCCTCGGCGATCGCGACGACGTTCTCGAACAGGATCATGTTGTTGATGATCTTCATCGCCTGACCGGCGCCCGCAGGGCCGCAGTGCACGATGTCGGTCGCGATGTGCGCAAGCAGCGGCCGGATGCGCTGGAACGCCTTTTCCGTACCGCCGACCATCGCGAGGAGCGTCCCTTTTTCAGCCGCTTCGCGCGTGCGCGCGACCGGCGCGTCGCAGAAGTCGATGCCCCGCGCGCCGAACCGCGCGGCAAGCTCGCGCGCAAGCGGTACCGAGCTCGTCGACAGATCCACGACGCAGCCGCCTGCGCGCATCTGGCCGAGCAGGCCGCCGGCGCCGACGCACACCTGCTTCACCGCGCTGCGCCCGGGAAGCGCGAGAAACACGACGTCGGCACGCCGCGCGACGTCCGCCACCGACTCTGCGGCGATCACCCCGTGCTCGCCCAGCCGCTCGAGCGGCGCATCTTCCAGATCGAAGGCGCAGATCGCCTCGCCCGATTTCAGCGCCATGTTGCGGCACATCGGTTCGCCCATGACGCCCACGCCTATGAATCCGAGCATCGCTCACTCCAGCGTTGGACGGGTTCCCGCGCCGCGATGGTAGTCGAGGAGCGCCGAACCCGCACTCATCGGCAGGGGCCGGCTTGGAGGATGCCTGCGCCCCGCCGCGACGTCCGGCCAGACCGCTCGCGCCCCGAGCGCGCACGGCTCGATCCGGTCATCCCTGATATGATCACTGCTTGGCCGTTCGATCGAACGCGACTTCGGCTGCGGAGGATGCGGCCCCGTCGCAGAAAGGGGGAACACGTGTACCGCAGGACCGGATTCGCCGCTTTCGTCATCGCTTGCGCTTTCGCCGCCTCGCCGGCCACCGCGCAAATCCAGAACGCACCGGAGCGCGTCGAGCGAACCGCTCCCGAGCCCGATTGGCTCGGAGTGCGGATCTGCAACCGATCGAACAGCGACGTCCAGGTCGCAAAAGCGCTCAGCCCGAACCTCACCGACGAGAACGGACAGGTCCTTTACGTCTCCGAGGGCTGGTGGCGCATCAACCGGGGCGAATGCAGGGTGATGTACCCAGGCCCGATCCGCTGGCGCTACTACCTCTTTTACGCGGAGGAAATCAACGGCAACGGAAGCTGGGGCGGCGACACGTGGATCTGCGTGAGCCGCGCCGCGTTCACGATCCGCGAGACCGAGTGCCCGGTCGGCTACAACCGACGCCGCTTCAAGGTCATCGATACCGGCGACGTCGTCGAGCGCTACACCTGGAATCTGCTGCCGTGATCCGCCTCGGTCTCGCGGCTGCGCCCGCTAGCTCTTGCGCCCGTACTTTCCGATCAGCACCGCCTTCGCGATCGCGTTCGCGTTCACCATGAAGCCGGCAAGGGAGGCCGTCGCGCCGGCGACATCCAGCTTTTCGGTCTTGAGCGCATAGACCGTGAACACGTAGCGGTGCGGCTTGTCGCCGACCGGCGGGCACGGCCCTCCCCAGCCGGGAGAACCGAAGTCGGTCGCGACCTGCACCGCCCCCTCGGGCAGTTTCGAGCCGTCCGCGCGGCCGGCGTCCTTCTCGAGGCGCGTCACCGAGGCCGGGATGTTCACCACCACCCAGTGCCACCAGCCGGCGCCGCCGGTGGGCGCATCCGGGTCGTGGCAGAGCAGCGCAAAGCTCTTCGTTTCCTCCGGCGCGCCGGTCCATTCGAGCGCGGGCGAGATGTTCTCCCCTTTGCAGCCGAAGCCGTTATAGACCTGTTCCATCGCGAGCGTGCCGTTCGGCCGGAAATCGGGGCTCGAGAGCCGGAACTTCGGGCGCGCCGGCCGCGTCGCGCGCTTCTTCGCTTTTTTCGCGGGCATCGGGGTTCCTCCTCTGGTCGAATCGGGCGCCAATTGTAGCCAAGCGCGGCACGCGAAACGTCGCGCCGCAGCCGGCCGCAAGGCGCGCATAATGCGCCCTCGGAACGAGGATCCCGTGAAACCCGCTGCCACCCGCACCCGAATCGAGGGCGTGCTCGCCCCGGTGATCACCCCGTTTCGCCGCGACCTCGCCCCGGACCCCGACAGGTTCGTCCGTCACTGCCGCTGGCTCATGCGAAGCGGCTGCGCGGGCCTTGCCGTCTTCGGCACGAACAGCGAGGCGAACTCGTTGTCGGTCGAGGAAAAGCTCGAGCTGCTGGAGGCGCTCGTCAAGGCGGGGATTCCCGCATCGGTGCTCATGCCGGGCACGGGCGCCTGCGCGCTCCCCGACGCGGTCGCGATGACCCGCGAGGCGGTGCGCCTCGGCTGCGCGGGCGTCCTGATGCTTCCGCCGTTCTACTACAAGGGGGTTTCGGACGAGGGCCTCGCCCGGTTTTTCTCGGAGGTGATCGAGCGGGTGGGCGATGAGCGGCTGCGCTTGTACCTTTACCACATCCCGGCGGTCTCGGGCGTGCCGATCAGCGCGGAGCTGATCGAGCGGCTGCTCGATCGCTACCCCGGGATCGTCGCCGGCGCAAAGGACTCTTCGGGCGACTGGCAGAACACGCGCGCCTGGCTCGAGCGCTTTGCAGAGCGCGGTTTCGACGTGTTTCCGGGAAGCGAGGCGTTCCTTCTCCAGGGCATGCGCGCGGGCGCCAAAGGCTGCATTTCGGCCACCGCGAACATCAACCCCGGCGCGATCGACCGGGTCTTTCGCAATTGGCGCTCGCCGGAGGCGGAAAAGCTTCAGGCCGCGATCGCTGCGACGCGCGCGATCGTGCAGAAGGTGCCGATGATCCCGGCGCTCAAGGCGGTGACCGCCCATTTTGCGAACGACCCGGAGTGGCGTCGGGTGCGCCCGCCGCTCGTGGAACTCGCTGCCGAGCAGCAACGCCAGGTGATCACCGAGCTGAAGGCGGTCGGCTTTTCGATGCCGGGGTTGTAGCCCGCGGCGGCCGCACGCCGCCCCCGACGACTTGCTGAAGGAGGAGGAGACGGATGATCGCGAGAACGCTGTTCGCTCTTTTCGCCGCCGGCGTCGCGCTCGGCGCCGCGGCGCAGCCTTTCCCCGCGCGCCCGGTGAAGCTCGTCGTCCCGCACGCGCCGGGCGGCAACTCCGACACGTTCGGACGGATCCTCGCGGCGAAACTCTCCGAGCGCCTCGGCCAGCAGGTGATCGTCGAAAACCGCGCCGGCGCGGGCGGCACGGTGGCGAGCGAATTCGTCGCCCGTCAGGCGCCCGACGGCTACACGCTCCTCGTCGGCGACAACGGCACCCACGGCATCGCGCCGACGCTTTACGCCAAGCTGCCGTACAAGGTGCCGCAGGACTTCACCGCGATCACGCTCGCGGCCACGTTTCCGACGCTCCTCCTTGCGCACCCGTCGCTTCCGGCGAAGAACGTCGCCGAATTCGTCGCGCTGGTGAAGGCGAACCCGGGCAAGTACACGTATTCGTCGGCGGGCACCGGAAACGGCTCGCACCTCACGGTGGACATGTTCCTTCAGGCCGCAGGCGGCCTGCAGATGGTGCACGTCCCCTACAAGGGCGGCGCGCCTGCGGTGCAGGCGCTCCTTGCAGGCGACGTGCAACTGACCGCGGTCAGCGTCAACACCGGCCTTCCGCACGTCAAGTCTGGCAAGGTGCGCGCGCTCGCGATCGCTTCGCTCAGGCGCTCGCCGGCGGTACCCGAGGTGCCGACGCTCGCCGAGCAGGGCGTGAAGGGAGCGGAAGCCGACAGCTGGCTCGCGATCTTCGGCCCGGCGGGAATCCCGGAACCGATCGTCGCGAAGCTGCACCAGGAGATCGCCGCGGCGCTCAACGATCCCCCGATCCGCGAGCGGCTCGCAGGCATCGGGCTCGAGGTGGTCGCCTCGACGCCTGCGCAGCTTTCCGCGATGCTGCCGGGCGAAGTCGCGAAGTGGGGCGAGGCGGTGCGCCGCTCGGGCGCGCGCGTGGACTGAAGCGGTGGCGGCGGCGTCGCTTCGGCCGCTTCTTGCCGCGGGCGACTTCGTCGTCGCGCCGGGGGTCTTCGAGATGCTCTCGGCCCGGATCGCTGACCGGCTCGGCTTCAAGGCGCTCTACCTGACCGGCTACGGCGTCTCCGCCTCGCACTTGGGGTTGCCGGATGCGGGCCTCGTCACCTACCGCGACATGGTGGAGCGCGCGCGCACGATCGCGCAAGGGACGAAGACGCCGGTGATCGCGGACGCCGACACCGGCTTCGGCGGCCTGCTCAATATCCGCCACACGGTGCAAGGGTACGAGTCGGCCGGCGTCGCCGCGATCCAGATCGAAGACCAGGAGATGCCGAAGAAGTGCGGCCACACGCCGGGGCGCCGGGTGGTGCCGCTCGCCGAGGCGCTGCGCCGGATCGAGGTCGCGGTGGACGCCCGTCGCTCGAAGGACTTCCTCGTCGTCGCGCGAACCGACGCGCGCGCATCGCTCGGGCTCGAGGAGGCGATCCGGCGCGCGCGCGAGTTCGCCCGCGCAGGCGCCGACATCCTCTTCGTCGAGGCGCCGGAGTCCGAAGACGAGTTTCGGCGCATCGGCGAAGCTCTCGCCGGCAGCGCATGGCTCCTCGCCAACATGGTCCCCACCGGCCGCTCGCCGGTCGTGCCGGCCGAGCGGCTGAAATCGTGGGGCTATTCGATCGCGATCTGGCCGGGCGCCGGCATGACCGTCGCTTGCGCGGCGATGGAAGCCGTTTTTCGCCATGTTCGCGAGCACGGCAGCACGATCGGCTCGCCGGTGCCGGCCTGGGACATGGCGCGGCTGCACGACCTCGTCGGCTTTCCCGAGGTCTGGGCGTTCGAGCGCCGCTACGCTGACCCACCGTCGTAGATGGGGCGCACGCTTTTCGAGAAGGTCTGGGACGCGCACGTCGTCGCGCGGCTCGAAGGCGGCGCGGAACTCGTTCACGTCGACCGGCATCTGCTGCACGATCTGGGCGGCGCGCAGGCGCTCGCCGAGCTGCGCGCCCGGGGTCTTTCGGTGCGAAACCCCGAGCTCACGTTCGCGGTGCCCGATCATTTGGTCGGCACCGAACCCGGCCGGCGCGGCACGCGAGATTGGGCGGCAAAGCTCGTCGATGCGCTTCGCGACGAATGCGCGCGCGCCGGCATCCGGCATTTCGACCTCGACTCGGAAGACCAAGGCATCGTCCATGTCGTCGCGCCGGAACTCGGCCTCGCGCTTCCCGGCGCGCTCGTCGTCTGCGGCGACAGCCATACCTGCACGAACGGCGCGCTCGGTGCGATCGGCTTCGGCATCGGCGCAAGCGAACTCGTGCAGGTGCTCGCGACCCAGTGCCTCGTGCAGAAGCGGCCGAAGACG
>JAOAFL010000052.1 GCA_026416295.1 Burkholderiales bacterium
GAGCTCCCGCAGCCAACCGCTAAGCTCGTCGCGCACCAGCAAAACGCCGTTCGGATTTTCCTCGAGGATCTCGGCAAGCGCTTCGACTGTCGCATCGGCGACGATGAAGCGCAGCGCGCGCGGCGGTTCGGGCTCTTGCGCTGCACCGAGGATTTCTCGCGCGCTCGCCCGGCCTTCGCGCAGCGCTTTGCGAGCCTGTCGCTCGCGCTCGTCGGCCTCGATCTTCGCTGCACGCCGCGCGATCTCGTATTCCTCGAGCGCCGTTCTGTACGTCTCAAAGGCCAGGTCTTGAAGCGATCGGAGCGGCGCGAGCGCCTCGGCGGCCGCCGGGCTCTTGAGGACCCCCGGCCGGCCGACGAGCATCGCCCAAAGGTTCGGGACGACGGCCCAGTCGCCGCGACGGCACGGCCGAATTGTGACTCGGCGGCCGATCGCCGCGCCGATCATCGCAAGCGCCGCGACCGCAGGAAAGTCCGGCGGGCACTGCATGCGCTCGGCGATGTCGGCGACGAACGCGCGAAGCAGCGGCGGCAGGAACTTGTCCTCGAAAGGCGCGACCGGCGGGACCTCGGGCAGCGGCTGCGGCTCCGGCCAGTCACCGATGGCGCGCTCGCGCACTTTCGCGGCGTAAAGCGCAGCCCGCGCCGCGCTCGGCACGTTGGCCGCAAGGCGCGCGAGGTAGGCAATAGAACTGGCGCCGTAGCCCGCGCCCCGCAATGCCTCGCCAACGGTGGTGATGTCCGCGACCCCACCCGCTTCGATTTCACGACGAATCGCGCGGAAAATTGCCCGATTCAAAGGCTCCGAAAAAGCGTCTTCGGCTAAGCCCGCGACGTGCTCGAAGGCATGATTGTTGAGCAGCAACGCGCCGAGCAGCGCCTGCTCGACATCGAGGACGTCGTCGGCGCCCAGTCCGCCGACCTTGCCTAGCGCCGGCCGGGCGGTCACTGTCAACGGTGCGACGGCGGTCATCCCGCGCCCTCGCCGCTTGCGCGCGGCGATCCGCGCTGCTCGAGCCATCGCGCGACGTCGCGAGCTCTCCACCGGAGCGCGCCCCCAATCGCCAGCGGCCGCGGAAACCCGCCGCCGCGCCGCAGCCGCCACAAAGTCGTCCGGCTTATCGCGAGCTGGTTGCAGATCGTTTTCGCCGAAATGAGGTCGATGTCATTCATGCCGCGCATGTTGCGCGCGCGTGCAGCGGCGCGCCAGCGTTTGCAGCGCGTTTCGCGCGAAGAAGTTGACTCGAGCTAGCTTGCGCGCCGTTTTCGGCGCAGCGCGGCTCGAACCCGCGACGGCTTCAGGCCGAGCGCGCGCGCAACCAACTTCGCGACGCGCGTGCGCCCGTAGAAGCTGCGGAATTTTCGGGCTTCGCCAGCGATGCGCGAGTCCACCAGCGCCGCTTCGCGCCGCTGCTGCTCGGCGCGCTTGCGGCCGCCGGCAACGCGCAGCGGGTCCCTGCCAAGCAGCGCGCGCCGGCCCTCGGAAGGGCCGAGCTCGACCGCGAAACTCAGCAAAGCGACCCGCGAGATCACCGCCCGCATTCGCGGCGGAATCATCGCCAGGTCGAACCTCGCAAGGAAATCAAGCGACGCTCCGAGCGCCGACTCGCCGGCGCGATCGGCTGCGGCAAGGGCCGCCTGCTCGGCACGAAGGCGAGCGACGCGGTCCTTTAGGAGCGCATGCGCGAGCGTTTCGGCCGAGCCGAGCGCCTGACGCAAAGGCTCGGGAATCGCT
The DNA here is from genome assembly GCA_026416295.1 of Burkholderiales bacterium. Lineage (GTDB taxonomy): Bacteria > Pseudomonadota > Gammaproteobacteria > Burkholderiales > SG8-39 > RBG-16-66-20. The sequence goes on from JAOAFL010000052.1 coordinate 1,735, forward strand.
TCTTCCGGCAAGCCGGCCAGATGCGCGCGAAGCCGCTCGGCAAAGGCGAACAACTCGGGCCGCAGCCGGTGAAATTCGGCGCGAACGCTTTCTGGCACCCACTCCGGCGGCTCGCCGTTCAGGCCGTCGAAGTCCCTGGCGGTGCGCTCGCAAAGCTCAGCGGCGATCGCCTCGATGTGTTCTTCGAGCGCGCGTTTCTTGCCGGTCATCGGCGCCCCCTTCCGGCGCCATCCCTTCGATTCGGATCGCCGCCCTGCGGCTATTCGATCAACGTCGCAAGACGTGCGAGCACTTCGCCGATGATCGGCTCGGGCACGGCCTCGATGAAGCGCGCGCGCCGGGCCGCAAGGTCGAGTGTGCGGGCCTGATGGCAAAGCACCACGCCCAGGGTGTCGGTACCGGCGCCCATGAGCGGCACGGCAAAGCCGGCGTAGCGCGCCCCGATCGCGCCCTGCGAAACGGGGCAGACGAGCGCAAGCCCCAACCGGTTGAAGGCCGCAGGCGAAACTACTAGAACCGGGCGGGTGCCGCGCTGCTCGCCGCCTTCCGCGGGGTCGAGCCGCACGCTCCAGATGTCGCCGCGGTGGGGCGTTCGCCTCAGAGCGCCTCGCGCCCGGCGCGGGGCGCCTCCAGCCATTCACGTTCGGCGCGCGTCAGCCGCGCTCGGGGCTTCGATCGCGCAAGAAGCTCGGCAAGCGTGTAGCGGGGGCGAGCCGTCGGCCGCACCACGATTCGGCCGCGCTCGACGGCGATCGCCACGCGGTCCCCAACGCCCAGGCCGACGGACTGAAGCAGCTTCTTCGGCAGCGTGAGCGCCACGCTGCCGCCTGCTGCCCGAAGGGTTCCGCGTACCATCGCATCGCCTCCGAAAACGGACTGCGGCGGATTTTACTGCACGGCGTTGAACGAAAGTTCGACTGCAACAACGCGGCGTGCGTGCCATACCTCGGCGTCGAGTGCTCTAAAACGCGGCCCCGCCTGCCGCGAAACCGCCCCGGGGCGCGCTACTGCGCCTGAGCGCGCGCGCTGCGGATCGGAACGACCTTGCCCAGTTCGCCGGCCCTCGCGAGCGCAAGGTGCGCTGCCCAGGCCTCGAGCGCCGCCACCTTCTCGCGCATGTAGCTGTGCCGGTCGTAGTGCCGGCTCTGCACGCCCCCGAGCCCGTGCGACTGAATCTGCGCCCGCACGTCGCGGCCGATGCCGAGCGCGGCGAGCATCGTTTCGCAGGTTCGGCGAATGTCGCGAAGCTCGAACGGACCCCGCCCTTCGCCCGAAAGCGCGCGGGAGATTTCCCGCACCGCGCGCCCGAGCACCTCCGGCCGAAGCGGCTTTTTGCCGCTTGCGCTGAACACCCAATGGCCGGCAGCAGACCGAAGCGCCTCTTCGACGATCGCCGCCGCGGGGTCGGTGAGCGGCAGAACATGAAGCCGCGGCTGCGTTCGCCGCCCCTTCGGATCGCGAAGCGTGACCGTGCGCGCTTCGAGGTCGACGTCGGCCGGCGTAAGGCGCAGAAGCTGCGCCGGCCGCTGCCCGCCAAGGTAGAGGGCAAGAAGAAGCGCCGAGCGCACCGGCCCCGCGGGCAACGCCTCGACCGACCGCAGGTAGCCGCCGAGCTCTGCGGCCGACAGCACCCGATCGCGCACCCGATTGAACGCCGCAAGCGCCGCGGTCGCCGCCACCGGGTTCGATTCGATGCCGAAGGTGCGAAGCAGCGCAGGCGCGGTCGCGTCGTGTTCGGCGCGCAGCGCGAGCGCATACGCCGCGCGCAGGTAGGCGCGCAGCTTCGCCGCCGTTCGGCCCTTTCCCTGCTCGGCGACGGCGCGAAGGATGGTCGTAATCTCGCCCGGCCGAAGCTCGGCAGCGCGCCGCTCGGCGTATTCAGGCCAGGGCTCGGCGACATGCGTCCGAAAAAGGCTTCGAGCGTTTCGCGCCGTCTGGCGCGATCCGCGCCGCTCAAGAAAGTCGGCGTAGGCGGAAAAAAGCGCCGCAAGCGTTCCGCGCTCGGCTTCGCGGGCGCGTCGCTCCGCCTCCGCGAGCCGCTCGGCTTCCGCCCGCCGCTCGGCGGCCAGATGCTCGCGAAGGAAGCGATCGCCTGCGCGGTAGCGGCGCGAGAACTCGGCCGCTTTCTCGCGCGCCTGGGAAAGCGTCAGCCCCGAGCGCCCTTCGCGGTCGTAGCGGCCGAGCGCGATCAGGCGCTGACGGCGCTCGGCATCCGCGTAGCGGAAATAGAACAGGCGGCTGCCGCCTGCAGCAACCCGAACGACAAGGCTTCCGCCGCCTCGACCGCCGATAGATTCGGAGACCCACTTGCCCGGCGTGCGCATCGCCTGAACGCGAGCGTCGGTGAGCGGAGCGGCCGGCTTCGGCATCCCTTTAGTCCCCTGCGTTTTCGGCTTCAGTCCCCTGCATTTCGGTTGCTACTTGGTTGCTACATGGTTGCTACTTCTTCCGAACTACCCCGGCATTCTATGAAACGTTCTGGATCAAGTCCAGAGCGTAAGGCGTTGATCTATCGGGAAGCGTGAAAAAGCCTGAAATAGGCTGAAACTATCGATCGCAGGATTTTAAGTCCCCTGCGTCTACCCGTTTCGCCACCCGGGCGCTCGGAGCCAGGCGTGTGGAGGCGGGGGTCGGAATCGAACCGGCGTCCACGGCTTTGCAGGCCGCTGCATGACCACTCTGCCACCCCGCCGGAAGAAACGCGAAGGGAAGGCGCTCACGCCTTCCCTTCCTGCAATCTGGAGCGGGAGACGGGTCTCGAACCCGCGACCTTAACGTTGGCAACGTTACGCTCTACCAACTGAGCTACTCCCGCGCGGGAAACCGCGCGCATTATAGCCTACAGCGCCGCGTGAGGGAGCGCCTTGCGCAGATAGTAGAGCATCGAGGCCACGGTGAGCACCGCCGCGACGTTGATGAGGATCGTGCCGAGCCACTGGCCGTCCACCGCCCCGCCGAGCGGTTCGCCGTAAAGGAGCAGCGGAATCGCGATCATCTGGCTTGCGGTCTTGAGCTTGCCGATCGTCGCGACCGCGACGCTTTTCGCCTGCCCGACCTTCGCCATCCACTCGCGCAGCGCCGACACCGCGATTTCGCGCCCGATGATGATCAACGCGACCACCGATTCCACCCGCCCGAGATGGAGCAGCACGATCAGCGCGGCCGCCACCATCAGCTTGTCGGCCACCGGATCGAGAAACGCACCGAACGCGGACATCTGGTTCAAGCGCCGCGCGAGCCAGCCGTCGAGCCAGTCGGTCGCTGCGGCGAATACGAAAATCGCGGTCGCCGCCGCATCGCGCGTCTCGACGCTGATCCACGTGTTCGGCAGGTAGTACAGCCCGATGAAGAGCGGAATCAGCACGATCCGCAGCCAGGTGATCAGGTTCGGCAGGTTGAGCGGCATCAGCCGTGCAGGTGCCGGTAGATGCGTTCGGCGAGCGCGCGCGATACGCCGGCGACTTTGGCCAGATCGTCCACCGCGGCCTCCTGTACCCCCTGCAGCCCCCCGAAATGCGCGAGCAGCCGCTGGCGCCGCTTCGGGCCGACGCCGGGAATGTCGGCGAGGGCCGACGTCGTGCGCGCCCGGCTGCGCTGCGCACGATGCCCGGACACCGCGAAACGATGCGCCTCGTCGCGGATCGTCTGCACGAGGTGCAGCCCGGGATGTTCCGGCGCAAGCGCAAGGACCGCACCCTGCGTCTCGAGCACGAGCGTCTCTTCGCCCGGCCGACGCGCCGGCCCCTTCGCAACGCCGACCACCGGCACGTCGCCGATTCCCAGCTCGGCGAGCGCCGCGCGCGCGGCGTTCGCCTGCCCGCGACCGCCGTCGATCAGGATGAGGTCGGGTAGGCGTGCCGCCTCGGCGCTCAGGCGCGCGTAGCGGCGCTCGAGCGCCTGGCGCAGCGCCGCGTAGTCGTCGCCGGGCGCGACGTCGCGGATGTTGAAACGCCGGTATTCCGCACGCTGCAGGTCGAGACGGTCATAGACGACGCAGGCGGCGACCGCCGCTTCTCCGAGCGTATGGCTGACGTCGAAGCATTCGATGCGCCCCGCCGTCTCGGGAAGGCCGAGCGCCTCGCGCAGCGCGGCAAGGCGCGCCTCCTGCGTGCCTTTTTCGCGCGCGCGCTGCGCGAGCGCAAGGCGCGCGTTCTTTTCCGCCATCTCGACCCACACACGCCGCTCGCCCTGGAGCGCGCACACCACCACCGTGCCGGGACTGGCGAACTCCACCGGCGCACCGACCACGACGAGCGGCGGCGCCGGTTGCGCCGCGTAATGCTGCTCCAAGAACGCCGAAAGCACTTCGCTCGCCCCGGCGCGTTCGGCGTTGCGCGGAAAGAAACTGCGGTCGCCGACGTGGCGCCCGCCGCGGATCATCACCAAATTGACGCACGCGATCCCGTCCTCGCTCGCGCACGCGACCACGTCGGCGTCGACGCCGCGTTCGGACTCGACGTACTGGCGCGCTTGCACCCGCGCGAGCGCGCGCGCCCGGTCGCGGAACACCGCCGCCTCTTCGTAGCGCAGCGCAGCGGCCGCGGCCTGCATTTTTTCCGCGAGCATGCGGCGCACGTCGTCCTCGCGTCCCTCGAGAAACATTTCCGCCGCCCTCACGTCCTGCCGGTAGCTCGCCTCGTCGATCAGCCCGGTGCACGGCGCGCTGCAGCGGCGGATCTGGTAAAGGAGGCAGGGGCGCGAGCGGTTCTCGAAGACCGTGTCCTCGCACGTGCGCAGCCGGAACACGCGCTGCAGCAGCTGGATGCTTTCGCGCACCGCGTGCGCGTGCGGGAACGGTCCGAAATAACGGCTCGCCGGCGCGCGCGCGCCGCGGTGAAACGCGAGCCGCGGGAAGCGGTGCCCGGTCAGCACAAGGTACGGGTACGACTTGTCGTCGCGGAACAGGATGTTGTAGCGCGGCGCAAGACGCTTGATCAGATTGTTCTCGAGCAGCAGCGCCTCGCTCTCGGAGCGCGTGACCGTGACCTCGATGTCCGCGACCTGCGCGAGCATCATGCGAATGCGCGGGCTCTGGTCTTGCTTCGTGAAGTAGGAGGCGACGCGCTTTTTCAGGTCGCCCGCCTTGCCGACGTAGAGCACCTCGCCGTCCTTCGCGAGCATGCGGTAGACGCCCGGCAGGTTCGGCAGACCGGCGACGAAGCTTTTCGGATCGAAGCGCGCGTTCACGGCGTTCGATTCTATCGCCGGGTTACCGGATTCGTGTAAGATTCCTAGCTTTTTCGAACCGGCCTGAAAGCCATGGCAAAAGTTTCCGCAGTCGACATCCGCGTCGGCAACCTGATCGAGTGGGACAAGCGCGTCTGGCGCGTGCTCAAGTGCTATCACGTGCACGTGGGCGGCCGCGGCGGCGCGTTCATGCAAGTGGAAATGAAAGACATCGAAAGCGGCACCAAGACGAACCAGCGCTTCCGCACCGAGGACAAGGTCGAGCGCGCCTTCGTCGAGCCGCGCGAGATGCAGTTCCTCTACCAGGACGGCGACAGCTACGTCTTCATGGACAAGGAAACGTACGAGCAGCTCGCGTTGCCGGCCGAGTTTCTCGAGGGCCAGACCGGGTTTCTGCTGCCGAACACCGACGTCCAGGTCAATTTCTACGACGGTCGCCCGATCGGACTCGAGCTGCCGCCGGCGGTCGTGCTCACGGTCGTCGAAACCGAACCCGGCATCAAGAACGCGACCGCGACCACCACGTTCAAGCCGGCGAAGACCGAGACCGGCCTGGTCGTGCAGGTCCCGCCTTTCATCAATCAAGGCGAGCGCATCAAGGTCTCGACCAACGACGGCAGCTACATGGAACGAGCGTAGCCGCCGTCACGGGATGCGCTCGAGCGCTGCGAGCGCTTCGCGGTAGGCGATCCGCCGGCGCCGGTCGGCGCCGCCCTTGCGGCGCATGCGTTCGGCGCGCCGCGGATGCGCCATCGGCAGCTCGCCGAGCGCGGCGAGCAGTCCGTCCTGCGCCGACGGATCCCGACACAGCAACACCATGTCGCAGCCGGCGGCGAGCGCCGCCCGCGCCCGGGCCGCGACGTCGCCTGCGGTGCCCGCCCCCGCCATGCCGAGATCGTCGCTCAGGACGAGGCCGTCGAAGCCGAGTCTCGCGCGCAGCACCTCCTGCAGCCAGAAGCGCGAGTACCCCGCCGGCGCAGAATCCGCGCGGGGATAGACGATGTGCGCGGGCATGACTGCCGCAAGGCCGGCGGCGATCGCAGCCGCGTAGGGCGCGACGTCGCGTCGCATGATGTCTGCCGTGGGGCGCTCGTCGCGCGGGACCGCGACGTGCGAATCCGCCGCTGCGAAGCCGTGCCCGGGGAAGTGCTTCCCGAGCGCCGCCATGCCCGCCTCGGCGAGGCCCTGGATCATCGCCACGGCGAGCGCGCCGACCGCGTTCGGATCGTAGTGAAGCGCCCGCTCGCCGATCACCGCGCTCGTGCCGTAGTCGAGATCGAGCACCGGCGCGAGGCTGAAATCGATGCCGCGGGCGCCGAGCTCCGCGCCGATCACGTAGCCGATCGCGCGCGCGCACGCGCGCGCGGCGTCGCGGTCCCGGTCCCACAGCGTCCCGAGGCGCCGCATGGCCGGAATCGGCGTGAACCCGTCGCGGAAGCGCTGCACGCGTCCGCCCTCGTGATCGGTGCACAGGAGGAGGGGCGGCTCGCGCAGCGCCGCGATCTCGGCGGTGAGCGCCGCAAGCTGCTGCGGGCTCTCGTAGTTGTGCGCGAACAGGATCACGCCGCCCACCGCCGGATGCATGAGCCGCCGGCGATCGTCGGCGGTGAGCGTCGGCCCGAGCGGGTCGAGCACGACGACGCCGCGCGCAAGGCGCGCCCTCAGCCGTCGCATTCGAGGATCACCGTGGCGCAGGCGATCGCGCGCTCGTCGGTGATCGTCAGGTGCGCGCGCACGATGCCGCGCGCGCGCAGCAGCGCCGCGAGAGGCTCCGAATACTCGAGCACCGGTCGTCCCGAGCGATGGTTGCTCACCCACAGGCCGTGCCAGTTCGCCGGTGCGCGGATGCCGGTACCGAGCGCCTTGGTGAACGCCTCCTTCGCCGCGAAGCGCTTGGCGAGGTACGCCGCCGGCTGCCGGTGGGCGCGAAAGCGCGACAGCTCCGGCGGACAGAGAATCCTCTGCGCGAACCGCTCGCCGAAGCGCGCGAGCGCCCGCTCGATGCGCGCGATCTCGACCACGTCGGTGCCGACGCCGTAGATCATCGGCCGGCGGCGAGCGCGGCTTGCGTGATCCGGCGCTTCATCTCGCGCACTGCCTCGCGCATGCCGACGAACACGGCGCGCGCGACGATCGCGTGCCCGATGTGCAATTCGCGCACGCCGGGAAGCGCCGCGACCGGGCCGACGTTCGCGTAGTTCAGCGCATGTCCCGCGTTGAACCGCATGCCGAGCGCGCGGATGCGCTCGCCCGCCGTGCGGATTTTCTCCAGCTCGGCGCGCACCGCGGCGCTGCCCGCGTCGTGGCCGTGGGCGCGGAACGCGTGCGCGTAGGGGCCGGTGTGCACCTCGCAGACCGCGGCGCCGATGCGCTTTGCAGCCTCGACCTGCACCGGATCGGCGTCGATGAACACCGAAACGACGATCCCCGCGTCGGCGAGCCGCGCCACCTGCTCGCGCAGCCGCGCCTCCTGCGAGACGATGTCCAGTCCGCCTTCGGTCGTGATCTCGTGCCGCCCCTCGGGCACGAGCATCGCCATCTCCGGGCGCAGGCGACGCGCGATCGCGACCATCTCGTCGGTCGGCGCCATCTCGAGGTTGAGCTTGACGTGCGTCAGCTCGCGCAGACGGCGCACGTCCTCGTCCTGGATGTGGCGCCGGTCCTCGCGCAGATGCACCGTGATGCCGTCGGCGCCGCCGAGCTGCGCCTCGACCGCAGCCCAAACCGGGTCGGGCTCGTAGGTGCGGCGCGCCTGCCGCACCGTCGCGACATGGTCCACGTTGACGCCCAGCTCGATCACAGGATCCTCAGCTCGGCGAGCACCGCGCGGGTGTTGAGCGTCTGTCCGCCCAGGCGCGCGCCGATCAGCGCCCGCATCAGACGCCGCGCCTCCTCGCGCGTGTCGGCGTCGCTGTAGTCGTCGCGCGCGATCGCAAGGAGCGTACGCCCGCGCACGATCAGCCCGTCGGCGTCCGCCGGCGCCTCGACCGGACCGCGGTCGGGCTCGTAGGCGTAGCGCTTGTCCGGCTCGATCGCCGCCCCGCGCAGCGCTTCGCGCTCAAGTTGCGGAGCATAGCCCAGTTCGGCGAGCAGCCGGCGCTCGAAGCCGCGCAGCACCGGCGCGTGCGGTTCGCCCGCCGCGAGGCGCGCAAGACTCTCCGCGTAGACGTCGAACAGCGTCTCGTGGGGGTCCTCGCGCGGCAGGAGCTTCAGCAGCAGCTCGTTGAGATAGAAACCGCACATGAGCGCCGCGCCCGCGAGCCCCGCGCCGCCGCCCGCCCACTCGGCGCCGGTGAGCGTCACCAGCTCCGACGCCCCGCTCCAGGACACGCGCAGCGGCTGAAACGCGAGCATCAGCCCGCGCAGCGCCGAGCGCGGCCGGCGCGCCCCCCGCGCGAGCATCGGCAGTCGCCCGTAGCGGCGCGTGAGCATCTCGACCACCAGGCTCGATTCCATGTACGGGTACGCGTGCAGCACGTACGCCGGCTCGTTGTGCGCGCGCCGCTTCATCGTCAGGCGTAGCCGAGCTGCCGCAGCAGCCGCGCATCGTCGCTCCAGTCGCGCCGTACCTTCACCCACACGGCGAGCGCCACCTTGCCGCCGAACAGCCGCTCCATGTCCAGGCGCGCCGCGGTCGCGATGCGCTTGAGCATCGCGCCCTCGCGTCCGATCACGATCGCCTTCTGGCTTTCGCGCGCTACCCAGATCGAGGCCTCGATGCGCCGCAGGTGCCCCTCCTCTCGGAAACGGTCGAGCACCACCTCGCAGCGGTACGGCAGCTCCTCGCCCAGCGAGCGAAAAAGCTTCTCGCGCAGGATCTCGGCGGCGAAGAAGCGCTCGTCCTGGTCGGTGATTTGCTCTGCGTCGTAGAGCGCCGGCCCTTCGGGCAGCCTCTCTCGCAGCACTTTGAGCAGCTCGGGCACGTTGCGGCCGGTGCGCGCCGACACCGGCACGATCGCCTCGAAGCGCTTCTCTGCGTCCAGGCGCGCGACGAACGGCAGCAGGTCGGTCGCGCGCCGCACCAAGTCGAGCTTGTTCACCGCCGCGACGATGCGCGCCGCGGCCGGAATGCGCGCGAGCACCGCGCGGTCGGCGTCGCCGAAGACGAACGGCTCGACGACGAACAGCACCACGTCGCCGTCGCGCGCAGCCTCTTCGGCGCGCCGGTTGAGCGCCCGGTTGAGCGGTCCCGGATGCCGCGTCTGCCAGCCCGGGGCGTCGACGAACACGTACTGACAGTCGGCGCTCGTCAGCACGCCGCGCACCAGGTGGCGCGTCGTCTGCGGCCGCGGCGAGACGATCGCGAGCTTCTCGCCCACCAGCCGGTTAAGCAGGCTCGACTTGCCGGTGTTCGGCCGCCCGGCGAGCGCCACCGTGCCGCAACGAAACGCGCTCATGCGCCAAGCAGCTCAAGCATCGCCGCTGCCGCCTGCTGCTCGGCGGTGCGCCGCGAGCTGCCGCTGCCGCTCGTGCGGCGCGTCGCGCCGTCTGCCTCGCCGACGACGCATTCGACCTCGAACACGCGCTGGTGCGCCGCGCCGCGCGTCGCCACGACGCGGTACTGCGGCAGCGCGCGGCCGCAGCCCTGCAGGTATTCCTGCAGCCGCGTCTTCGGATCCTTCGCCGGCGCCTGCGGATCGAGCCGCTCGATCGCCGGCCCGTAGGCGCGCAACACCGCCGCGCGCGCAGCGTCGTAGCCGCCGTCGAGAAAGACGGCGCCGAAGACCGCCTCCATCGCGTCGGCGAGAATCGAGGGCCGCTCGGCGCCGCCGCTCGCCGCCTCGCCTTCGCCGAGGCGCAGCCAGGCCGACAGTCCGAGCGCGCGCGCGAGCGCGGCGAGCGCCGCTTCGCGTACGAGGCTCGCGCGCAGGCGCGAGAGCGCCCCTTCGCCGAGATCCGGAAAACGCCGGTACAGCGCTTCGGCGATCACACAGTCGAGCACCCCGTCGCCGAGAAACTCGAGCCGCTCGTTGTGCGGGGTGCCGAAGCTGCGGTGCGTGAGCGCCTGCGCAAGCAGGGTTTCGCGCTGGAAGCGGTAGCCGAGCGCGCGCGCGAACGCCGCGACCGCGTCGCCGGCGCTATTGCCGCGAAGTCGCCGCAAAATCGATATAGACGCCGATGTTCGCGAACAGCGGGATTTCCCTGCGATACGCGGCGCTGATCACCACCTGCCCGCCGTCCTTCGTGATCTCGAGGTCCGCGCCCTTTACCGACGTGATGTCGTCGACCGTCGCCCGCTGGTCGAACGCCTTGCGGATTTCGGCGGGCGAGGCGCCGCTGCGCTCGCTCGCGATCGCGTTCAGCGCCTTCTTCACCGCGAAGAACTCGATGTACGACGGCGCGAGCTTCATGGCGAGCAGCGCCGCCGCGATCGCGACCACGGCGACGAGCAGCAGGCCGCCGAGGCCGAGCCCGAGTTGTCTTGTGCGCATGCGGATCCGTCCTCCCTCAGGCTAGCGGAACGTACCGAAGCGCCCCAGCTCGTTCAGATTGAGCCAGATGAAGAACGCCTTGCCGACGATGTTCGCGTCCGGCACGAACCCCCAAACGCGGCTGTCGCTCGAGTTGTCGCGATTGTCGCCCATGACGAAATAGTGCCCCGGCGGCACGGTGCAGACGAGACCCTCGCTATTGTATGTGCATTTGTCCGCGTGCGGAAACGCGCGCGGCGGCGGCGCGACCGCCGGCGCCTCGTCCTCGACCAGGATCTCGTGCTCGACGCCGTCGAGCCGTTCGACGTAACGGCGCGCGAACTGCATGCGCTCGCGGTGCAGGTAGTCTTCGATCTGGCGCAGCGGCACCGGCGCGCCGTTGATGATCAGCCGCTTTTGGCGGTATTCGACGCGGTCGCCCGGTACGCCGACGACGCGTTTGATGTAGTCGAGCGTCGGGTCCTCGGGGAAGCGGAACACCACGACGTCTCCGCGGCGCGGTTCGCTCACCTCGATCATCTTGGTGTTCAGCACCGGCACGCGGATGCCGTAGACGTACTTGTTCACCAAGATGAAGTCGCCCACGAGCAGCGTCGGGATCATCGAGCCCGACGGAATCTTGAACGGCTCGACCAGGAACGAGCGCAGCAGGAACACGATCAGGATCACCGGAAAGAAGCTGACCGAGTATTCCACCCACCACGGCTGCTTCGCCCCGGCCGGCCGCCGGCGGCGCAGCCAGGCCGCCTCCAGCGCCCACACCCCCCCGGTGAGCACGAGCAGCCCGAGGAGAAACAGCGCGAAGGTCATTCGTCGCCCATCTGCAGCACCGCGAGAAACGCCTCCTGCGGGATCTCGACCGAACCGACCTGCTTCATCCGCTTCTTGCCCTCTTTTTGCTTCTCGAGCAGCTTGCGCTTGCGCGTGACGTCGCCGCCGTAGCACTTCGCGAGCACGTTCTTGCGCAACGCCTTCACCGTCTCGCGCGCGACGATCTGCGACCCGATCGCGGCCTGGATCGCGACGTCGAACATCTGCCGCGGAATAAGGGTCCGCAGCCGCTCGACGAGCTCGCGGCCGCGGCGCTGCGCCGCCTCGCGATGGACCATCGTCGCGAGCGCGTCCACGCGTTCGCCGTTCACCAGGATGTCGAGCCGCACGACGTCGGCGGCGCGATACTCCTTGAATTCGTAGTCGAGCGAGCCGTAGCCGCGCGTCGCCGACTTCAGCCGGTCGAAGAAATCCATCACCGCCTCGGCGAGCGGCAGGTCATAGCCGAGCACGACGTGGCGCGGCGCGTAGTGCATGTTGGTCTGCACGCCGCGCTTCTGCGTGCACAGCGTGATCACCGCGCCGACGTACGCCGGCGGCACGAAGATGCGCGCCGCGATCACCGGCTCGCGGATTTCCGCGATGCGCGCGGGTTCCGGCAGGCGCGCCGGATGCGACACCTGCACCAGGTTGCCGTCGCGCAGCTTGACCTCATAGACGACCGAGGGCGCCGTGGTGACGAGCGCCATGCCGTACTCGCGTTCCAGGCGCTCCTGCACGATCTCCATGTGCAGCAGCCCGAGAAAACCGCAGCGGAACCCGTGACCGAGCGCGAGCGACACCTCCGGCTCGTAGTGCAGCGCGGCGTCGTTCAGGTGCAGCTTTCCCAGCGCGTCGCGCAGCGCCTCGTACTGGTTCGACGCGACGGGATAGAGGCTCGCGAACACCTGCGGCTTCGCCTCCTTGAAGCCGGGCAGCGGTACCGCCGCCGGGCGGTCGGCGTGCGTGAGGGTGTCGCCGACCTTCGCCTCGCGCAGGTCCTTGATGCCGGCGACGACGAAGCCGACCTCGCCCGCGCCGAGGCTCGCGCGCGGCGCCGATTTCGGGGTGAAAACGCCGACCTGCTCGCACAGGTGCTCGGCGCCGGTACTCATCAGTCGCACCCGGTCCTGCGGCCGCAGCACGCCGTCGACCACGCGCACGAGCATCACCACGCCCACGTAGTTGTCGAACCAGGAGTCGATCACGAGCGCCTTGAGCGGCGCGTCCGGCCGGCCCCGCGGCGGCGGGATGCGCGCGACCACCGCCTCGAGCACTTCGGGCACCCCTTCGCCGGTCTTCGCGCTCACCCGCAGGGCGTCCTGCGCCGGGATGCCGATCACGTCCTCGATCTCGCGGATCGCGTTCTCCGGATCGGCGGCGGGCAGGTCGATCTTGTTCAGCACCGGCACCACCTCGACGCCTTGCTCGATCGCGGTGTAGCAGTTGGCGACCGTCTGCGCCTCGACGCCCTGCGAGGCGTCGACGACGAGCAGCGCGCCCTCGCAGGCGGCGAGCGAGCGGCTCACCTCGTAGGAAAAATCGACGTGACCCGGCGTATCGATCAGGTTGAGCAGATAGGTCTCGCCGTCGCGCGCGCGGTATCGCAGCGCCGCCGTCTGCGCCTTGATCGTGATGCCGCGCTCGCGCTCGAGCTCCATGGTGTCGAGCACCTGCTCGCCCATCTCGCGTCCGCTGAGCGCGCCGCACAGTTCGATGAACCGGTCGGCGAGGGTACTCTTGCCGTGGTCGATGTGCGCGATGATGGAGAAGTTACGGATGCGGCTGCGGTCCATCATAAGCAAAGAGGGTGCCGCGGCACCCTCCGAAATGGGCCGCTATTGTAGCCCAGGCAGCGCGCCGCGACGGCCGCGCGGCGCACCCGTCGGAGTGGCGCTAGCCCTTGTCCCCGAACCCGCTCACGGTGAGGAACGCCATCGCCTCGCCGCGGCGCACCTGAAGCGCAATCACGGCGTTCCTGTCGAGGCCGGCGAGGAGCTTGTTGAACTGCTCGACCGTTTTCAGCTCGGTGTGCTGTCCCTTGTGCACCAGCGCGAGCAGCACGTCGCCGCGGCGCGCCTCGACGCGCGCATCCGGCCGTACGTCGGTGACCACCAGGCCGTGCGAGAGCTTCATTTCCTCCTTTTGCTTCGCCGAGAGCTCCGTCACGACGATGCCGAGGCGGTTCGCGGCGAGCTCGCTCGGCCGCTCGCCGCGCGCCGGGCCGCGTCCGGCCACGCGCTCCTCCTGCAGCTCGCCGACGGTCACGACGAGCGTGCGCGTCGCGCCCCTTCGCCAGACCTCGACCTCGGCCTTCGCGCCGGGGCGCGTGCCGCCGACGATGCGCGGCAGATCGCTCGAGGACTCGACCGTCTTGCCGTCGAACCTGAGGATGATGTCGGTCGGCTCGATCCCGGCCTTGTCGGCCGGACCGCCCTTCTCGACCGAGTTGACGAGCGCGCCGCGCGGGCGGTCGAGGCCGAAGGAGATGGCGAGATCGCGGTTCACCTCCTGGATCACGACGCCGATGCGGCCGCGCGTGACGCGTCCGCGCTCGCGCAGCTGCGTCTGAACGTCGAGCGCCACATCGATCGGGATCGCGAACGACAGGCCCATGAACCCGCCGGTGCGGCTGTAGATCTGCGAGTTGATGCCGACGACCTCGCCGCGCATGTTGAACAGCGGCCCGCCCGAGTTGCCGGGATTGATCGCGACGTCGGTCTGGATGAACGGCACGAAGTTCTCCTGCGGCAGCGACCGTCCCTTGGCCGAGACGATGCCGGCGGTGACGGTGTTCTCGAAGCCGAACGGCGCTCCGATCGCGACCACCCACTCGCCGACCTTCAGCTTGTTCGGGTCGCCGAACTTGACCGCCGGAAGCCCGCTCGCGTCGATCTTGATGAGCGCGATGTCGGTGCGCCGGTCGGCGCCGATCACGCGCGCCTTGAACTCGCGCTTGTCGGTGAGCTTGACGATGATCTCGTCGGCGCCTTCGACCACGTGCGCGTTGGTGAGGATGTAGCCGTCGGCGCTGATGATGAAGCCCGAACCGAGCGAGCGGCTCTCCGGCCGCGGCCCCGGCTGCGGCCGCGGGATGAAGCGCCGGAAGAACTCCTGGAATTCCTCGTCCTCGACGTTCGGCACCTGCGGCAGCGCCGAGCGCCGCACCGCCTGCGAGGTACTGATGTTGACCACCGCCTGTCCCTGTTCCTCGACCAAGCGGGTAAAATCGGGCAGGTCGCGCGTCTGCGCCGCGGCGCCGGCGGCGACGCCGAGCGCGCACAGCGCAAGCCAGGTTCTGATCCGCGTCATCGTTCACCTCGTCGTACTGTGTCGGTCATCGGTCCGGACGGCGATATTCCACCGTGTTGCCGAGCCGGCGCACGCTCGCCGCGGGCACCTCGCCGACCACGGTCACCACGTGGTCGGCGAGCTGGCGGGTGTAGATGTTGACCGCGCCGAGCGTCGCGAGCCCCGGCTGGATGCGTTCGGCGCGGCGCGACGCCGGCTCGATGAATACCGAGAGCGCGGCCATGCCGTCCGAATACACCACCTGATTCACCGCGTCGGCCTCGCCGATGCGGCGCGTCACTTCGGCGATCTTGCGGAACCCGGGCAGCTCCTCCGCGAGCCGCCAGCCCTGCTCTTCGAGTCTGGTCGGCGCCACCGTCGCGTACTCGATGCGCCAGTCGCGCGCCGCGTGGCGCGGCTTGAGCCGCTCGCGCGGCACCGGTCCGATCGCGAGCTGGGTGAACGTGAACTGCTCGACCGTCTCGCCCCTCGCGTTGAACGTGCGCGCGCGCAGCAGCATGCCGCTCGCGGTGTCGGCCCAGAGCTGATAGCCGTAGCGCAGGTCGTCGCGCGGCGTGAGCACCACCGATTCGCAGTCGTAGCCTGCGATGCGCGCCGACTCGCCGCGCGACACCGCGTAGTTGCGCAGCAGGTCGGCGAACGTCTCCGGCAACAGCGCCGGAAACGCGCGCGGATCGAGGCGCCGCTCCACCTTTACCGTGCGCCGCTCGGGCAGATAGCAACGGATCGTGTCGCGCGTTCGGACGATCTCGCGCGGCGTGCCGTCCAGTACCTCGATGCGCTCGATCTCGCCGCCCGGCCCGGCGTAGCGCGTGATGCGCGAGGACTCGACGCGGTCGCCCTGCTGGGTGACGAACGTCCCGGTGTAGGAGAGCTTCTCGGTGGCACGATAGATGCGGCGCAGCAGCGCAAGCGCGTCGTCTGCCGCCTGCGCGCGCACCGGCCCCGCCAGCACGGCCGCCAGACACAGGCCGAGCGCGAGCTTCACCGGCGGCTTCCCGCGATGTCGGACACGCTGCGCGCGTAGCCCTGCGGCGCATAACGCGGCGCGTAGCCCTGGTGCGCGAGCAGATAGTCGCGCGCCGCCTCGGGCAGCGCTGTCGCCGCGGGCTCCGACACCGCCGGCTTCTGCTCGGGCGGCGGCGCTAGCGATTCGGGGGCGGCGGCAAACGGCGCACGCGCCGGCTCCGGTTCCGGCGCCCACCACCTCGGCCCTGACCAGGCGACGAGGGCGAGCGCTGCGACGAGCGCGCCCGCGGCGACAAGCGTCGAAAGCGGCGCGCGCACCACGCGCGACCAGCGACCCGGGGCGACCACGACCGGCTCGGCGGCCAGACGCGCGGCGACGCGCTCGGTAAAGCTGCGCGAAAGCACCCGCGTTTCGCGCAGGCTGTCACTGATCAGGTGGTAGGTCCGCCAGGTCTCGAACGCTTCGCGGTCCGTTTTCAGCACCGCGAGGGCGCGGGCGGCGTCTTCGTCCCCGAGCTCCCCGTCCATGAGCTGCGAAATCTTTTCCTTCATCGCTTCACCACCGTCTGTCCTTCGCCGTGTCGAGCAGGGGCCGCAACTTTTCGGCGATCGCCTCGCGCGCCCGGAAAATGCGCGAGCGCACGGTGCCGATCGGGCAGTCCATGGCGCGCGCGATTTCCTCGTAGCTCATGCCTTCGAGCTCCCGCAGCTGGATCGCGGTCCTCAGTTCCTCGGGCAGAGCCTCGATCGCGGCGTTCACCGTCGCGGCGATCTCGCGCGACAGGGCCACGCTTTCGGGCGTGTTGATGTCGCGCAGCTGTTCGCCCTCGTCGTATCCTTCCGCCTCCTCCGTCTCGGTCTCCGTCGACGTCGGCGCCCGGCGGCCCATCGCCATCAAGTAGTTCTTGGCGGTGTTCACGCCGATCCGGTAGAGCCAGGTGTAGAAGGCGCTGTCGCCGCGGAAGCTGGGCAACGCGCGGTAGGCCTTGATGAACGCCTCCTGCGTCACGTCCTCCACTTCGACCGGGTCGCGGATCAGCCGCGACAGCAGCCGCGCGAGCTTGCGCTGGTACTTCTCGACCAGGAGCTCGAAGGCGCGCTTGTCGCCCCGTTGCGCCCTCGCCACCAGCTCGCGGTCGATGTCCTTGTCAGACACGTCCGCGGGCCCTGCCTATGTGCCACAGACAAGGGAGTTTGCAAATAGTTCGGCGCACGGCCGGGCCGCGCTCAGGCCGGCAGTTGCCCCGCCGCCACGTCCGGCACCCTCCCCCAGAGCGCCCACAGGCGCAGCAACCGAAATCGCGGCTCGCCGAGCATCGCGCGCGTAACGAGCAGCGTGCGTCGCTGCGGCAGGCGCACCGGCAGCGCGACGCAGGCGCGCGTCACCCAGCGACGGCGGCCGACGGCGGTCGCGAAGCGGCGGCCGTCGGCACACACGACGACCAGCGCGTCCGCATCGCCGAGCTCGAGCGCGCGCGGCGAACGCGCGGCGCGCAGCAGCGCGCGGTCGCGCGCGGTGGCGAGTCCGAGCGCGACGAGCAGCGCCGCCACGACCGTCCCCGCCGCCGCCGGCAGCACGAGCGCCGCGCACACCCCGGCCACGAGGTGCGCGCCCACGATCCCCGCGGCGAACCCCGGCGAGGGCGAAAGGTCGAGGCGGAGCGGCGCGCTGCCGGTCAAATCCGGGTGAACACGAGCGTACCGTTGGTGCCGCCGAAGCCGAACGAATTGGACAGCGCGGCGCGGATCGGCATGCGGCGCGCGACGTTGGGCACGTAGTCCAGATCGCACGCCGGGTCCGGATTCCAAAGGTTGATCGTCGGCGGCGACACCTGCTCGTGCACCGCGAGCACCGTGAACACTGCCTCGACGCCGCCCGCCGCGCCAAGCAGATGGCCGGTCATCGACTTGGTCGAGTTGACCGCCACCCGGCGCGCCCGCTCGCCCATGAGCCGCTTGATCGCGACGGTCTCGGCGATGTCGCCGAGCGGGGTCGACGTGCCGTGCGCGTTGATGTAATCCACGCTCGCCGGCTCGAGCCCCGCATCGCGCAGCGCGTTGCGCATGCAGCGGAAGGCGCCGTCGC
Organism: Burkholderiales bacterium; assembly: GCA_026416295.1. Classification (GTDB taxonomy): domain Bacteria; phylum Pseudomonadota; class Gammaproteobacteria; order Burkholderiales; family SG8-39; genus RBG-16-66-20. Next base: position 19,531 of record JAOAFL010000052.1, read on the forward strand.
CGTCCTCGGCGGGCGCGGTGATATGGAACGCGTCGGCTGAGACGCCGTAGCCCGCCAGTTCGCAATAGATGCGCGCCCCGCGCCGCCGCGCGTGCTCGTATTCCTCCAACACCAGCGCGCCGGCGCCTTCGCCGAGCACGAACCCGTCGCGGTCGCGGTCCCACGGGCGGCTCGCGCCGGCCGGATCGTCGTTGCGCGTCGAGAGCGCGCGCGCCGACGCGAATCCGGCGAGCGCGAGCTCCGTGACGGTCGACTCGGCGCCCCCGGCGAGCATCGCGTCGACTTCGCCGTAGCGGATCGCCTTGGCCGCCTCGCCGATGCAGTGCGTCGAGGTCGTGCACGCGGTGACGACCGCGAGGTTCGGACCCTTCAGTCCGAGCTGGATCGACAGGTTGCCGGCGATCATGTTGATGATCGTGCCGGGAATGAAGAACGGCGAGACGCGCCGCGGCCCGCTCTTTTTCAGCTCGTCGTGGGTTGCCTCGATCATCGGCAGACCGCCGATGCCCGAACCGAAGTTCACGCCGATGCGCTCGGCGTTCTCCGCGGTCGCGCTCAACCCCGAATCGCGCCAGGCCTGCAGACCGGCCGCGATGCCGTAGTGGATGAAAAGGTCCATGCGGCGCGCGTCCTTCGCCGGAATGTACTGCGTGACGTCGAAGCCCTTCACCTCGCCCGCGATCTGGCTCGCGAGCCGCGACGGGTCGAAACGCGTGATGCGCGCGATGCCGGACCGGCCGGCGAGGACGTTTTCCCACGCCTCCCGCACGGTGTTGCCGACCGGGCTGACGATTCCCAGCCCGGTGACCACCACTCTGCGCCGCTGCACCTTGCGCTAGGACTTGGCGTGCGACTTGATGTAGTCGATCGCCTGCTGGACGGTCTTGATCTTTTCGGCGTCCTCGTCAGGGATCTCGGTCTCGAACTCTTCCTCGAGCGCCATCACCAGCTCGACGGTGTCGAGCGAATCGGCGCCGAGGTCGTCGACGAAGGAGGACTCGTTCTTGATCTCGGATTCGTTCACGCCGAGTTGCTCGGCGATGATTTTTCTCACCCGTTGTTCGACGTTTTCCATGCGCGCTCCTTCCCTGTCTGCGTCGTGCGATTTTACCGGAATCATCCCATGTACATGCCGCCGTTGACGTGCAGCACCGTGCCGGTGACGTAGCCCGCCGCGGGCGACGCGAGATACGCGACCGCCGCCGCGACGTCCTGCGGCGTGCCGAGCCGGCCAGCCGGAATCTGCGCGAGCAGCGCGGCGCGCTGTCCCTCGCCGAGCGCGCGCGTCATGTCGGTATCGATGAAGCCGGGCGCGACGCAGTTGACGGTGACGCCGCGGCTCGCGACTTCGCGCGCGAGCGCGCGCGTCAGTCCGGCGACGCCCGCTTTCGCCGCCGCGTAGTTCGCCTGGCCGGCGTTGCCGGCGGCGCCGACGACCGAGGTGATGTTGACGATGCGCCCCCACCGCGCCTTGATCATGCCGCGCAGGACCGCGCGCGAGAGGCGAAACACCGCGCGCAGATCGGTCGCGATCACCTCGTCCCATTCAGCGTCCTTCATGCGCAGCGCGAGGTTGTCGCGCGTCACCGCGGCGTTGTTGACGAGAACGAGGATCTCGCCCAGCTCCTGCTGGATTTCGGTGACGAGCGCGTCGCAGCGCGCGTCGTCGCGCACGTCGAGCACCTTGCCGACGAGGCCAGCCTCCGCGAGCGAGCGCGCGCCGGCCTCGCTCGTCGCGGTGCCGACCACGCGCGCACCGTGTCTGGCCAGTTCCAGCGCGATCGCGCGGCCGATGCCGCGCGAGGCGCCGGTAACGAGTGCCACGCGTCCGTCGAGCATGCCTAGCCTCCAGTGAGCCGCGCAAGCGCCTGCTCGAGCGAGCCGCGGTCGGCGAGCGCAAGCGCCTCCAGGCGTGCATCGATGCGCTTCGCGGTGCCGGCGAGCACCCGGCCGGGGCCTGCCTCCAGCAGGTGCGTCACGCCCTCGTCGGCCATGCGCTTCACCGCCTCGACCCAGCGTACCGGCGCGGCCGCCTGGCGCACCAGCGCGTCGCGGATGCGCGCCGGATCGGTCTCGATCGCGACGTCGACGTTGTTCACGAGCGGGATGCGCGGCGCGGCGAGCGGCACCTGCGCCAGGTACTCGCCGAGCCGCGCGGCGGCCGGCCGCATGAGGCTCGAATGAAAAGGCGCGCTCACCGGAAGCGTCAGCGCGCGTTTTGCGCCGCGCGCCTTGCACAGCTCGGCGGCGCGCGCGACCGCCGTCCGGTGGCCGGCGATCACCACCTGACCGGGCGCGTTGAAATTCACCGCTTCGACCACTTCGCCCGGCGCGGCGGCCTGCGCCTCGGCGCAGGCGGCGCACACCGCCTCGTCGTCCAAGCCGAGGATCGCCGCCATCGCGCCCACCCCCTCGGGTACCGCCTCCTGCATGCACTGCGCGCGGTAGCGCACGAGCCGCAGCGCGTCGGCGAACGCGAGCGCGCCGGCGGCGACGAGCGCCGAATACTCGCCGAGGCTATGGCCGGCGACGAACGCCGGCGCCGGTCCGCCGAGCGCGCGCCAGGCGCGCCAGGCGGCCACACCGGCGGCGAGCATCGCCGGTTGCGTGTTGACGGTCCGTCCGAGCGCCTCGGCCGGGCCTTCGTCGAGTAGCCGCAGGAAGTCCGCGCCGAGCGCCGCCGCACACTCGGCGCGCACCGCCTCGATTTCGGGCAGTCCGTCGTAGGCGCGCAGCATGCCGACCGCCTGCGAGCCCTGCCCGGGAAACACGATCGCGAGCTTCATCGTCCTCCGCCTACATCGTGACCAGCGTCGCGCCCCAAGTGAAACCGCCGCCGACGCCCTGGAGCATGACGTTGTGGCCGGCGCGGATCCTGCCCGCGCGCACGTACTCGTCGAGCGCGAGCGGCACCGACGCGGCAGAGGTGTTCGCATGGCGATCGACCGTCACCACCAGCCGCTCGCGCGCCAGACCGAGTTTCTTCGCCGTCGCCTCCAGGATGCGCACGTTCGCCTGGTGCGGGATCAGCCAGTCGACGTCGGCGAGGGACATCCCGGCCGCGGCGAGCGTCTCGTGCGCCACCTCTTCCAGCACGCGCACCGCGAACTTGAACACCTGGTTGCCCTGCATCTGCAGAAACGGCGAGCCGCAGACCCGCCCCCCGCAAATGTTTCCGGGCACCGACAGGATGCCCGCGTGCCGGCCGTCGGCGCGCAGCACCGACGCGTGGATCCCGGGACGCTCGTCGGCGGCGAGCACCACGGCGCCCGCGCCGTCGCCGAACAGTACGCAGGTCGCGCGATCGTTCCAGTCGAGGATGCGCGAAAACACCTCCGCGCCGACGACGAGCGCGTTCCTCGCCATGCCGCTGCGGATGAAGTTGTCGGCGGTGGCGAGCGCGTAGACGAAGCCGCTGCAGACCGCCTGCACGTCGAACGCCGCGCAGCCCGCGGCGCCGAGCTTCGCCTGCAGCAGGCACGCGGTGCTCGGAAAGATGTAGTCCGGCGTCGAGGTCGCGACGACGATCAGCTCGAGGCGCGAGGCCGCCAGCCCTGCGGCGGCTAGCGCCTCGCGGCTCGCCTCGAGCGCGAGATCGCTCGCGTTCTGTCCGTCGTCGGCGATGTGCCGCTCGCGGATCCCGGTGCGCTCGCGGATCCAGGCGTCGCTCGTGTCCAGGCGCTGCGCGAATTCGTCGTTGGTGACGACGCGCGCCGGCAGGTAGCTGCCGGTGCCGACGATGCGCGCGCGCCTCACGCCGCCTCCGGCCGCGCCATGCGGCGCAGGATGCGCGCGACGACGTCGTTGCGTACCTCGTCGGCCGCGCGTCGCAGCGCCTGGCCGAACGCGAACGCGTCGGCCGCGCCGTGGCTCTTGACGACGATGCCGCGCAGCCCGAGCAGGCTCGCGCCGTTGTAGCGGCCCGGGTCGATGCGCGCGCGCACCGCCCGCAGCACCGGCCGGGCCGCCACCGCCGCCGCGCGCCGCAGAGCGTTGCGCGAGAACTCCTCTCTCAGAAACGCGACGATCATCTTCGCCACCCCTTCGGACGCCTTGAGCACCGAGTTGCCGACGAAACCGTCGCACACCACCACGTCGGTGGTGCCCTTGAAGATGTCGTCGCCCTCGACGTTGCCGTAGAAATTGAGCCCGCTCGCGCGCAGCAGCTCGGCAGCCTGTTTCACCGTATCGTTGCCCTTGATGTCCTCGACGCCGATGTTGAGCAGCCCGACGCTCGGGCGCTCGCGGTGCTCGGTCGCCGCGACGAGCATCGCGCCCATCACGCCGAACTGCATGAGCTGCTCGGGCGTGCAGTCGACGTTCGCGCCGAGGTCGAGCACCGTGGTGTAGCCGCCGCGCATGTTCGGCAGCAACGTCGCGATCGCCGGCCGGTCGATTCCCGGCAGCGTCTTCAGCACGAAACGCGCGATCGCCATCAGCGCGCCGGTGTTGCCGGCGCTCACGCAGGCGTCGGCCGCGCCGCTTTTCACCAGGTTCACCGCGACCCGCATCGAGGAATGCTTCTTCATGCGCAGCGCCTGCACCGGCGGCTCGTCCATGCCGACCACCTGCTCGGCGTGCTCCAGCCGGAGGCGATCGCTCGGCTGCGCGCCTTGCCGCGCCAGCTCGCGTTCGATCTCGGCGCGCCGGCCGACGAGGATCAGCGCGACCTCCGGATCGCTGCGGCCGAAGTCGAGCGCGGCCGGCACCGTCACACGGGGGCCGTGATCGCCGCCCATGCAGTCCACTGCGACGGTAATCGGCACTCGCGAAAGGCGTCCGCGGCGCGCGCCGCCGCCGGACTACTGGCCTTTTTCCCGAAGAACCTTCTTGCCGCGGTAGTAACCGGTCGGGCTCACGTGGTGACGGCGGTGCACCTCGCCGGTCGTGGGTTCGATCGCGAGCGGCGGCGGCACGAGGAAATCGTGCGATCGGTGCATTCCGCGCCGCGAGGGCGACTTCTTGCCTTGCTGGACGGCCATGATGGCTCCTGTGTTCGAATCCGTCTCAAAAAATCAGCGCCGCCCGGCGCGCACCTGCTCGCGCAGCTCGGCAAAGGGCGAGCGCCCGCGCTCGCGCGCGCCGACGCGCACGCCGGCGCAGCGCTCGTGCCGCGGCGCGAGCGGCAACGCGAGCAGCAGCTCGTCTTCCACCAGCAGATGCAGCTGCATCTCCCGGTCCGCCACGATCCATTCGGGCCCTTCGGCGTCGAACGGTTCGGCGTCGATCTGCGCCTGCGAGCGCGCAAGGAGCAGCGTCGCGTCGACCGCCACCGTGAACGCGAGCGGCTCCAGGCACCGTTGACAGGTGAGCTGCAGGACGCCGTTCAGGCGCAGATGCAGGGCGGGGTTGCCGCGGACCTCCGGGACGCCGCGCAGCTCGCAGGCGATCGCGCCCTCGTCCGAATGAAGCGCATCGCGCAACCGCGGGAAATCCGAAGCCGGCCAGGCGCCGAACCATGTGGAGCCGGCCCGCGCGAATTCGAGGCCGTCGATCACCGGCCGCCGCTGCATGAAATGTGAATGCTATCATGCATCGAAAATCACCGTCAAAACAAAGCCATGCCCTCGCCGCGGCGGTTGGTGCTCGCCTCGACCTCGCGATACCGCGCGGCGCTTCTGCAGCGCCTCGGCATCCCGTTCGAGCAGGCGGCGCCCGGCGTCGAAGAGACCGCGCGCCCCGGCGAATCGCCCTCGGTGACGGCGACGCGGCTCGCGATCGAGAAAGCGCGCGCGGTGGCGCCGCGTTTCCCGGACGCGTTGATCGTCGGCTCCGATCAGGTGGCGTTTTGCGAAGGCACCGTCCTCGGCAAGCCGGGCGGACGCGAAGCCGCGCGCCGCCAGCTCGCTTTCCTGAGCGGCAAGGTCGCCTCGTTCGACACCGCCGTCGCGCTGCTCGATGCCTCGAGCGGCTTCGTGCGCAGCCGCGTCGTCGGCTGCCGCGTCGCGTTCCGCGAGCTGACGCCGGCGCAGATCGAGGACTACCTCGACCGCGAGCAGCCGTTCGACTGCGCCGGAAGCGCGAAGTCCGAGGGTCTCGGCATCGCGCTTCTTGCGCGCATCGAAACCGAGGACCCGACGGCGCTCGTCGGCTTGCCGCTGATCGTCCTGACCGACCTGCTCGCGCAGGCCGGACGGCCGGTGCTCGGCTGATGGCGGGCGTGCTCTACGCCATTCCGACCCCGCTCGGCGCGAGCCCGGAGGCGTCGCTGCCGGCCGCGGTGCTGCGCACGGTGCGGGCGCTGCGCGATTTTGCGGTCGAGGACGCGAAAAGCGCGCGCGCGTTTCTCGCCGCGGTCGGCTGCGATCCGAAGCAGGCGAGGATCCGGGAGCTGGGCGACGAAAGCGACGACGCCGCGCTGCTCGCGCCGCTGCGCGAAGGCCGCGACCTCGGGTTGCTTTCCGAAGCCGGCTGTCCCGGCCTCGCCGACCCTGGGGCGCGACTCGTCGCGGCCGCGCACCGCGCAGGCTTTCGCGTCGTTCCGCTCGTCGGCCCCTCGGCGATCGTGCTCGCGCTGATGGCCTCGGGGCTGGAGGGCCAGCGCTTCGCGTTCCGCGGCTACCTTCCGCGCGGCTGCGCCGATCGCGCGCGGCGCATCCGCGATCTGGAGGCGCGCTCGCGCCGCGAGCGCGAAACGCAGATCTTCATCGAGACGCCGTACCGCAGCGACGCGCTGCTCGCGGCGCTGCTTGCGACGTGCGCGCCGAAGACGCGGCTGTGCGTCGCGACCGACCTCACGCTGCCCACCGAATCGGTGCGCACGCACGCGATCGCCGCATGGCGGCGCGCCCCGCCCGCGATCGGCAAGCGCCCGACGGTGTTCCTGCTGCTCGCCTGAGCCGGCGTCAGCGCAGCGCGGGGCCGGCGCGCAGGGCGAGCCGCTCGAGCCCTTCGACGATCGCGAGCCCGAACCGGCGCGCGAACTTCTCGGCGAGGTTCTCCTTCTGCGTGAAGTCCACGATCTCCTCGGCCTTCACCACCTCGCGCGCGACGTAGTCGAGACTGCCGAGCGCGTCCGCGAGCCCCAGCTCGATCGCCCGCGTGCCGGTCCAGATCGTGCCGCTGAACATGTCCGGCGTCTCCTTGAGGCGCGCCCCGCGCCCTTCGCGCACCGCGGCGATGAATTGCTGGTGGATGTCGGCGAGCAGTCCGAGGGCGATTCTGCGGTGCGACTCCTCGAGCGGGAGGAACGGATCGAGCATCGACTTGTTCTCTCCTGCGGTGAGCAGACGCCGCTCGACGCCCAGTTTCTCCATCAGGCCGGTCAGCCCGAAGCCGTCCATGCGCACGCCGATCGAGCCGAGGATGCTCGAGCGCGACACGTAGATGCGGTCGGCGGCGGCCGCGACGTAGTAGCCGCCCGAGGCGCACATGTCCTCGACGACCGCATAGAGCGGAATCGCCGGGTATTTCGCGCGCAGGCGACGGATTTCGTCGTAGATCGTCTGCGCCTGCACCGGGGTGCCGCCCGGGGAGTTGATGCGCAACACCACGCCCGCGGTGTTCTTGTCCTCGAACGCCGCCTGCAGCGCGAGCGTCACTTTTTCCGCGCTCGCGTCGGTGCCCGGCGCGATCAGCCCGCTCACCTCGACGAGGGCCGTATGCCGTTCGGCCTTCGTCTCGCGCGTGCCGCGGAAGTCGAGCGCCACCAGGAGCAGCGCCGTGAGGTAGGCGAAGCCGAGCAGCTTCCAGAAGATTCCCCAGCGGCGCGCGCGCTGCTGCTCCTTCAGCGCGGCGGTGGCCAGTTTCTCGATCAGTTCACGTTCCCACTTGCTCTCGTCAGTCATCGTCGCATCCGAGGTAATAGACCGAGCCGTCGCGCTCGGCGACCTTCAGCTTCACCAGGGATTTCCGCCCGCACGGCCCGCCGGTGCACCGGCCGCTTTCGGCGGCGTAGGTCGCACCGTGCGTCGAGCATAGCAAATCGCGCCCGTCGGGGTCGAAGAATTCCCCCTCGCGCCAGTCGAGCTCCAGCGCGACGTGCGCGCAACGGTTGAGGTAGCCGTGCACTTTTCCGCCGAAGCGCACGACGAACGCCGGCGCGCGTTCGCCGAAATATTCGACCTCGAAACGCACGCCGCGACCCCGCTCGGCGAGGTCGGCCGAGGCGCAGATCAACCGAGGCTCGCCAGCCATCGCGGCAGTTCCCCGACGTCGCGCAGGCAGGCGCGCGGCGAAAGCGCGCGCAGCGTCTCGGGCGGATGCGCGCCGCTTTCGACCGCGATCGCATCGACGCCTGCGGCCGCCGCCATCTGCAGATCGTGGCCGGTGTCGCCGACCATCACGGTCGCCCCGGGCGGCTCCGCGAGCGCGCGCATCAGCTCCAAGAGCATCGCCGGATGCGGCTTCGGCCGCACTTCGTCCGCGCAGCGCGTCGCGGCGAAATACGGCGCGAGCCCGCTCGCCGCGAGCGCGCGCTCGAGGCCGCGTCGGCTTTTTCCGGTCGCCACCGCGAGCCGGTAGCCGCCCGCGCGCAGCTCCTCGAGCAGCGCCGGCACCCCGGGAAACGGCCGGATGCGGTTCTCGCACGCGAGAAAGTGGCGGCGGTAGTGCGCGACGAACGCGTCGTAGCGCGAGGGCGGAAGCTCGGGCAGCGCAAGCCGCAGCGACTCCTCCAGCCCGAGACCGATCACGTGCGCGGCGCGCGCGGGCTCGGGCGCCGCAAGCCCCAGGTCGCGCGCCGCCGCGCGGATGCACTCGGCGATCGCCGCGGTGGAGTCGACGAGCGTTCCGTCCCAGTCAAAGACGATCAGCCGGTAGCGCAAGACGCTCTTCCAGAAAGCGGCGCACGTCTTCGGGCAGCGGCGCTTCGATCGACACTGGCCGCCCTTCGATCGGATGCATGAAGGCGATCCGGCGCGCGTGCAACATCAGCCGCGCCGCGCCCGCGCGCGCGAGCGCTCGGTTCAGCGCGAAGTCGCCGTATTTCGGGTCGCCGAGGACCGGATGGCCGACGTGCGCGAGATGCACCCGGATCTGATGCGTGCGCCCGGTGAGCAGCCGAAGCTCGAGCACGCTGCCCGCGTCGCTCGATGCGAGCGGACGCGCGAGCGTCACCGCCGCCCTGCCCTCCTCGCGCACCGCGACGCGCCGTTCGCCGGTGCGCGTCACGTACTTCTGCAGCGGGGCGCACAGCGCGCGCTCGCCGCCCTGCCAGCGGCCCTTGACCGCCGCGACGTAGACCTTTTCCACCCGTCCCTCGCGCAACAGCCGGTGCAGCGCGGTGAGCGCGCTTCGCCGCTTGGCGAGGAGCAGCACGCCGGACGTGTCGCGATCGAGCCGGTGCACCAGTTCCAGAAACCGCTCGCGCGGGCGCGAGGCGCGCAGCCGCTCGATCGCGCCGTGCGCGACGCCGCTGCCGCCGTGCACCGCAAGCCCCGCCGGCTTGTCGACCGCAAGGAGCGCCGCGTCCTCGTAAATCACCGAAAGCGCAAGCGGTCGCGGCGCAACGCGCGCCTGCGGTGCCGGCAGCCGCACGGGCGGCAGACGCACGCGGTCGCCGGGCCTCAGGCGGTAATCGGGACCGACGCGACCGCTGTTGACCCGCACTTCCCCGCTTCGCAGCACGCGGTAGACGTAGCTCTTCGGCACGCCTTTGAGGCGCCGCAGAAGGAAATTGTCGATGCGCTGCTCGCTGTGCGCATCTCCGACCTCGACCCAAGTCGCCCGCGGCTTGCTTAAGTCATTCATTTTTATTATTATCTCGCCACCTCCGTCCGCATGCGAGGACGAGGCTTTACCAGCCGCCCAGCATCGTTCGGTCCTACGTCGCTGACGCTACTCGCATCGCGCGCGACCGCCTGCCGGGCCTCGAGCCGGGGGTTAATCTCGCTCACCGCAAGCAGCGAATCGCAACGCAACATGACGTGCGCAGGCTACAGGCTCGCGACCGATCCGCACAAGGATCGTCGCCGCTTCGACCACGCGCGACGCGCCTGCGCGCCTAGGAGAGTCCTGAGTGAAACGGATGCTGTTCAACGCGACCCAGCAGGAGGAACTGCGGGTCGCCATCGTAGACGGCCAGAAGCTCATTGATCTCGACATCGAGTCGGCATCGAGGGAGCAGCGCAAGAGCAACATCTACAAAGGCATCATCACCCGCATCGAGCCCAGTCTCGAAGCCGCGTTCGTCGATTACGGCGAGGAGCGGCACGGGTTCCTCCCCTTCAAGGAAGTCTCGCGAAGCTATTTCCGGCCCGGCACGGACCCGGCGCGCGCGCGCATCCAGGACGCGCTCGTCGAAGGTCAGGAACTGATCGTCCAGGTCGAAAAAGACGAGCGCGGCACGAAGGGCGCCGCGCTCACGACCTTCATCAGCCTCGCGGGCCGCTACCTCGTGCTGATGCCGAATAACCCGCGCGGTGGCGGGGTCTCGCGCCGGGTCGAGGGCGAGGAGCGCGACGAGCTGCGCCAGGCGCTCGAAAAACTGCAGGTCCCGGAAGGCATGAGCGTGATCGCGCGCACCGCGGCGATCGGCCGCTCGCTGGAGGAGCTGCAGTGGGACCTCAACTATCTGCTGCAGCTGTGGCAGGCGATCGACAAGGCGGCGAAGGAAGGCGGACCGAAGCCCTTCCTCATCTACCTCGAGTCGAGCCTCGTCATCCGCGCGATCCGCGACTACTTCCAGCCCGACATCGGCGAGATCCTGATCGACACCGAGGAGATCTACGAGCAGGCGCGCGCGTTCATGCAGACCGTGATGCCTGCCAACGTCGGCAAGGTCAAGCTCTACCGCGACGACATGCCGCTGTTTTCGCGCTTTCAGATCGAACACCAGATCGAGAGCGCCTACCAGCGCAAGGTCGACCTGCCCTCGGGGGGCTCGGTGGTGATCGACCACACCGAGGCACTGGTCGCGGTCGACGTGAACTCCGCGCGCGCCACGCGCGGGCAGGACATCGAGGAAACCGCGTTCCGCACGAACCTGGAAGCGGCCGACGAGATCGCGCGCCAGCTGCGGTTGCGCGACCTCGGTGGGCTGATCGTCGTCGATTTCATCGACATGGAATCGGCGCGCCACCAGCGCGAGGTCGAGGCGCGCTTTCGCGAGGCGCTGCGGCACGACCGGGCGCGGGTGCAGATGGGCAAGATCTCGCGCTTCGGGCTGCTCGAGCTCTCGCGCCAGCGGCTGCGTCCGTCGCTCGAAGAAACGGCACACGCGAGCTGCCCGCGCTGCGGCGGCACGGGCTTCATCCGCGGCACCGAATCCACCGCCCTGCACGTGCTGCGCATCGTGCAAGAAGAGGCGATGAAGGAGAACACCGGCGCGGTCCACGCGCAGGTTCCGGTCGACGTCGCCGCATTCCTGCTGAACGAAAAACGCAGCGAAATCCAGAAGCTGGAAGCGCGCCTGAAGGTGAACATCGTGCTCGTGCCCAATCCGCACCTCGAGACGCCGCACTACAAGGTGCAGCGGCTGAAGCACGAAGAGCTGAACCAGATGGAGCACGTGCCGACGAGCTACGAGCTGATCGAGCAGCCGGAGCCGCAGGCGGCCGTGCCTGCCGAACCGCGCAAGGAGCGGCAGGAAGCCGCGGTGAAGGGCATCACGCCGGCGCAGCCCGCCCCGATGGTCCCCGAGCGAGCGCCGAGCCCGGCACCGGCGGCGCCCGCCCCGTCGGCTGCGAGCGCCGAGGCAGAGGGGCAGCCGCGCAAGGGACTCCTCAAGCGCATTCTCGGCCTGCTCAAGTCGGAAAAGACGGCCCCGGCGCCGTCCGCTGCAGCGAACGAGCCGGAGATGGCGCCGGCCGCGCCGCCGCGCGCCCCTGCCGCGCGCGAAGGCGCGCCGCGCGAGGAGCGGCGCGCCGCGCACCCCGGCCACGATCGAGATCGCCGCGGCCGCGAAGAGCGCAGAGAGTCCCGGCGGGAAGCGCGGCACGACGAAGGTCGAGCGCGCCACGACGAAGGTCGAGCCCGGCACCGCGAGCAGCCCCGCCCCGCCACCGTCGAGCCGAAGCCCGAGCGCGTACCGGAGCCCGCTTCGGCCGCCGCGTCGCCGACGAACGGTCAAGCGCAGGCCCAACCGCAGGGCGAGGGCGAGCGCAGACGCCGACGCGGGCGGCGCGGCCGTGGCCGTGGCGATCGCGCCGCCTCGGCCGGCGACGCGGCGGGGCAGCGTCAGTCGGCTCCGCCGAACGGCGTCGCCGAAAAGCGCGAGGCACCGGCGGCCGCCGCGCCTGTCGCGAGGGAAGAAAAGCCCGGGGCTGCGCCGCTCGCGTCTGCCGCCGGAGAGCGTGTGTCCTCTCCCGAGCCGGCGGCGAACGCAGCGCCTGCGGCGGCGCCGTCGGTCCCGGCACAAGCGGCCACCGTCGCGGCTTCGCCGGAGCCGATCGCGCCGCCCCCGCCGGTCGATGCGAAGGCGCTTCTTGCGAGCGCCGGGCTCGAAATGGTCGAGACCGACGCCTCGAAGGTGCGCACCGTGCCGCCCGAAACCGAGCAGGTGAAGCTCGGGCGGCCGCGGCGCGCGCGGCCTAAGCCGCCGCAGGAAGAAGGCGAGCTGATCCAGGTCGAGACGCGAACGCAGTAGTCCGCGGCGCGACCTACTGCGCGGGCGCGACGCCGAAGACGCGTCGCCGGATCTCGGCGAGCCGGTCGCGCAGCGCGGCGGCCTTCTCGAACTCCAGGTTGCGCGCGCACTCGAGCATCTGTTTTTCGAGCGTGCGCAGTTCGCGCGCGAGCTGGCGCTCGCTCATCGCCTCGTAGCGCGGCTCGGGCTGTGCGACCCGAAGGCGCGCCGGCGGCTCCTCGTGCACGCCGTCGATCAGGTCCTTGACCCCCTTCGTGACGCCCCGCGGGGTGATGCCGTGGCGCCGGTTGAACGCAATCTGCTTCGCGCGCCGTCGCTCGGTTTCCTCGATCGCCCGCCGCATCGATTCGGTGACGGTGTCGGCGTACAGGATCGCGCTGCCGCGGATGTGGCGCGCCGCGCGGCCGATCGTCTGGATGAGCGAGCGCTCCGAGCGCAGGAATCCTTCCTTGTCGGCGTCGAGGATCGCCACGAGCGACACCTCCGGCAGGTCGAGTCCCTCGCGCAGCAGGTTGATCCCGACCAGCACGTCGAACTCGCCGAGCCGCAGGTCGCGGATGATCTCGGCGCGCTCGACGGTGTCGACCTCCGAGTGCAGATAGCGCACCCGCACGCCGTGCTCGGCGAGGTACTCGGTCAGCTCCTCGGCCATGCGCTTGGTGAGCGTGGTGACGAGCACCCGCTCGTTCCGCTTCGTCCGCTTGGCGATCTCGGACAGGAGGTCGTCCACCTGCGTCGCCGCCGGACGCACCTCGACCTGCGGGTCGACGAGCCCCGTCGGGCGCACGACCTGCTCTACCACCTGCGCGGATTTCGCGAGTTCGTATTCGGCCGGCGTCGCCGAGACGAAGATCGTCTGGCGCACGATGCGCTCGAACTCCTCGAACTTGAGCGGCCGGTTGTCGAGCGCCGAGGGCAGCCGAAAGCCGTATTCGACCAGGTTCGCCTTGCGCGAATAGTCGCCGCGGTACATGCCGCCGAGCTGGCCGATCGTGACGTGGCTTTCGTCGATGAACATCAGCGCGTCCGGCGGCAGGTAGTCGATCAGCGTCGGCGGCGGCTCGCCGGGTGCGCGCCCGGCGAGATGGCGCGAATAGTTCTCGATGCCCTTGCAGAAGCCGAGCTCCGCGAGCATCTCCAGGTCGAAGCGCGTGCGCTGCTCGATGCGCTGCGCCTCGACGAGCCGTCCCGCCTTCTGAAAGAACGCGACCCGCTCCGCAAGCTCCGCCTTGATCGCCTCGATCGCGCGCAGCACCGTCTCGCGCGGCGTCACCCAGTGGCTCGACGGATAGACGGTGAAGCGCGCAAGACGCTGTTCGACCCGTCCGGTGAGCGGGTCGAACACGTGCAGGCTCGCGATCGCGTCGTCCTCGAGCGTGATGCGGATCGCGTGCTCGGCGTGCTCGGCGGGGAAGACGTCGATCACGTCGCCGCGCACGCGGAACGTGCCGCGACGGAAGTCGAGGTCGCTTCTCTGGTACTGCATCGCGACCAGGCGCGCGACGATGTCGCGCTGCCCGGCGCGCTCGCCCGAGCGCAGGTGCAGGATCATGCCGTGGTACTCGGACGGATCGCCGATGCCGTAGATCGCCGAGACCGTCGCGACGATCACGCAGTCGCGCCGCTCAAGGAGCGACTTGGTCGCCGAAAGGCGCATCTGCTCGATGTGCTCGTTGATCGAGGCGTCCTTTTCGATGTAGAGGTCCTTCGACGGGACGTAGGCCTCGGGCTGGTAGTAGTCGTAGTAGGAGACGAAGTACTCGACCGCGTTCTCGGGGAAGAACTCGCGGAACTCGGCGTACAGCTGCGCCGCGAGCGTCTTGTTCGGCGCGAGCACCAGCGCCGGACGCCCGCAGCGGGCGATGACGTTCGCCATGGTGAACGTCTTGCCCGAGCCGGTCACGCCGAGCAGCGTCTGGAACGCGAGCCCGTCCTCGATGCCGGCGACGAGTTTCTCGATCGCCTCCGGCTGGTCTCCCGCCGGCGCGTACGGCTGGTGCAGGCGGTACGGGCTGTTGGGAAACGTCAGGTCCACGGGTACAATGCTGCCCTGCAAAAATTTTCAGTATAGCCGATGACCTCAGCTCTCGACCCCGCCTTTCGTGCCGAGTCTCCGCTCGCCCGCATCGAAATGGCGCCGCGCGATCCGATCCTCGGCGTCACCGAGGCGTTCGTCGCCGACCCGAACCCGAACAAGGTGAACCTCGGTGTCGGCGTGTACTACGACGAGGACGGCAAGGTCCCGCTGCTCGAATGCGTGCGCATCGCCGAGCAGCAGCGCGTGGCGAGCGCAACGCCGCGGGCGTACCTGCCGATCGACGGCCTGCCCGCCTACGACCGCGCGGTGCAGCGCCTCGTCTTCGGCGAGGACAGCGCGCCGCTGCGCGAGGGACGGATCGTCACCGTGCAGTCGCTCGGAGGCACCGGCGGCCTTCGCATCGGAGCCGATCTGCTGCGGCGCGCCGCGCCGGAGGCGACGGTCCTCATCAGCGAGCCGAGCTGGGAAAACCATCGGGCGCTATTCGAGGCGGCCGGTTTTCGCGTGCAGCCGTACCCCTACTACGATCCGGCGTCCCACGGGGTGGACTTCGACGGAATGCGCCGTGCGCTCGAGGCGGCGCCGCCCGGCACCGTGGTCGTACTGCACGCCTGCTGCCACAACCCGACGGGCGTCGACCTCGAGCCGGCGCAGTGGCATCAGGTGCTGGAGGTCGTGCGCGCGCGCGGGCTCGTCCCGTTCCTCGACCTCGCGTACCAGGGGTTCGGCGACGGCATCGAGCCGGACGCGTTCGCGCCGCGGCTGTTCGCGTCGCAGATGCAGCCGGTGTTCGTGTCGAGCTCTTTTTCGAAATCGTTTTCCCTCTACGGCGAGCGGGTGGGGGCGCTCAGCGTGGTCGCCGCGAGCGCTGAGGAGGCGGCGCGCGTGCTCTCGCAACTCAAGCGGATCGTGCGCACCAACTACTCCAACCCGCCGGGCCACGGCGGCGACATCGTCGCGCGCGTGCTCGGAAGCCCGGAGCTGCGCGCGCTCTGGGAGCGGGAGCTCGCCGGAATGCGCGAGCGCATCAAGGCGATGCGCCGGGCGCTCGTCGAAGGCATCCACGCCCGCGCGCCGGGCGCGAATTTTTCCTTCGTGCTGAAGCAGCGCGGCATGTTCTCCTACTCCGGCCTCACGAAGGCGCAGGTCCAGCGGCTGCGGGAAGAGTTCTCGATCTACGCGATCGACACCGGCCGCATCTGCGTCGCCGCGCTCAACCGCCGCAACATCGACTACGTCGCCGACGCCATCGCCAGGGTGATCCGCTAGCCTCTGCGCGGCCGGCTTCGCGATATAATCGCGCCCCTTCGCACGGATCCCCGATAGCTCAGTTGGTAGAGCGACGGACTGTTAATCCGCAGGTCCCAGGTTCGAGCCCTGGTCGGGGAGCCAGAGTCCGATCGCGCGATCCGGCCGAGCGACAGGTCGGATCGCGCTACTCCCACAGCCC
>JAOAFL010000134.1 GCA_026416295.1 Burkholderiales bacterium
ATGCTATTGCCTACCTCGCGCGCCTTGCGGCCAACGTGCCGAGCGCGGCGCGGGCTGCGCTTTACGGCGCGAAATTGCGCGCGCGCCGAATTCGGTCCAAAGCTGAGGCGGCGAAAGCGCCGGAGCCCGAGACGTCAAGCGGCGGCCTGCTTACTCGCTGCATTGCCGACGTCGAGGCGCGGCCGGTGCGCTGGCTTTGGCCGGGCCGGATCGCGCGCGGGAAGGTGACGCTCGTCGCCGGCAATCCCGGGCTCGGCAAATCGCAGCTTTGCTCAAGCCTTGCCGCGATCGTCTCGACCGGCGGCGCCTGGCCCGTAGATCGCAGCCGCTGCGAGCCGGGGCAGGTTCTGATCGTCAGTGCCGAGGACGACCCCGAGGACACGGTCCGGCCGCGGCTCGAAGCAGCCGGTGCCGATTTGCGCCGCGTGCACATTCTCGATGCCGTGCTCGATCGCGCACCCGACGGCACCGAGCGCCGGCGCGCGTTCACGCTTGCCCGCGACATCGAGCGGCTCGATGCGCTGCTTGCCCGGCTCGGCGATGTTGCCTTGGTGGTGATTGATCCCGTCAGCGCGTACTTGGGCGATACCGACAGCCACCGCAACGCGGAGGTGCGGGCGGTGCTCGCGCCGCTTGCCGAGGTTGCTGCGCGTCGGGGGGCGGCGGTCGTAGCGGTGACGCATCTGCGCAAGAGCATCGCAGGCGATGCGATGATGCAGGTCACCGGCAGCCTCGCGTTCGTCGCGGCCGCAAGGGGCGTCTACATCGTAGGCCGCGATCCGGCAGACAAAGACCGGCGGCTTTTCCTACCGGCGAAGAACAACCTCGGCGACGACCGCACGGGCTACGCTTTCCGAATCGAGCCCGCAACCGTCGGGGGCATCCCTACGTCGCGCGTCCTTTGGGAACCGGACCGCGTCGCCGTCACGGCGGACGAGGCGTTGGCAGGGCCGGCCGATGCCGAGGAGCGGTCCGCGGTCGAGGAAGCGGCTGCCTTCCTTCGCGAGCTGCTCGCCGACGGCCCGATGTCGGCGCGTCGGGTTCGGACCGACGCCGAGGGCGCGGGGCACTCCTGGGCGGCCGTCCGGCGCGCTCAAAAGCTGCTCGGGGTGGAGGTGGCCAAGACCGGGCTTCGGGGCGGCTGGGAGTGGCGACTGGCGCCGAAGGTGCTCAAAACCGCCGAAGATGCTCAAGAGAAATGTTTGAGCACCTTCGGGGAAGTTGAACACCTTCGGGGAGCTGCCGAGCCCGATTCGCCCGCCGGCGACCCCGCTGCCGAGGTGCTCTGATGGGTGCGTCGGACATCCTCGCCTTGCTCGCGGCCCAAGGGCTTACCGTCCGGCCGCTGCCCGGCGGGGCTTTGGAGGTGTCGCCGAAGGAACGCCTGACCGATGAGATTCGAGACTTCATCCGCCGGCACAGGGCACAAATACTCGCCGCCCTGACCGCTCGGCAGCCGGCGCCCGACCGGCACGACCGCGAGGCGAAGCGGCGCGAGCTTCGTCGCCTGATCGAAACCCTTGCCCGGCTCGATCCCGAGCATTGGACGCCTGCGGACGTTGCCGAGGCGCTCGAAGCCGGCGAGCAGGACATTGCGAGCGCGCTTGCAACTTGGCGAACGATCGCGAAACAAGCCGGGCTGCTGCCGGAGCCTGAGCCGCTTTCGCCCCGAGCCGCGGATCGCAGGCGGCGGGTGCTTCAAATGCTCCGCGAGCGGCCAGAAATCAAGCGCGCCCTGATCGCCGACGATGCCGATCCGCAGCACCCGGACGCGGTGATCGTGGCGATCGGCATTCGCCGGCCGGACGGCACGATCTGCACCGGCGAGCTTGCGATCCGGCGCGAACGCTACGACGGCATCGCGCTGCTCGCCCTGCTCGAGCGGCACGGCGGCGCGACGGTTCACTGACCGCGGACGACCAAAATAGGGCGGTTTGAATGAACGGCAGGCGTGGCGGTCGGAAGCCGGGCGCCAAAAACCGCATCACGCGGGCATTCAAGGAAGCGGTGCTACGTGCCTACGACGCAATCGGCGGCGATTCGGCTTTCGCCGAATGGGCGAGGGCGAACCCTGGCGATTTCTACCGCATCGCGTCCAGGCTTATTCCGCCGCAGCGCGAGGATTCCGGCGGCACGCAGATTCGCGTCATCGTCGGGCTGCCGAGCAGGGACCGCGAAGCGGTGGTGGTCGAGGCGCAGCGGCCGCCGGCGCTGCCGGACGGCGATCCATCGCGGTAATCTTGAGCCCCGAAAGGGGGGCTACCGCGTGGGAAGTAGCAACCATGTAGCAACCGATAGGACATCAGACTTCAGGTTGCTATTCAGAAAGATTAATCAAGCCTTTGACAAAGCTCAGAAAGCCCGGGTGGCGAAACTGGTAGACGCAGGGGACTTAAAATTCCCAGGCCTTCAGGCCGTGCCGGTTCGATTCCGGCCCCGGGCATCCCGCGCCATGGTGCGACCGTGAGACGACTGAAGAACCGCGCACCGCGGATCGAGCGCGCAGGCGAATGGCTCTACGAAGCGCATCGGCGTCGGGAGCCCTTCGCGCCGCTTCCGGCCGACCTTGCGCCGCGCGATATCGCGGAGGCGTACGCGATCCAGGGCGAGTACGTCGGCATGCGGGGGCGCGAACTCGGGGCGGTCGCAGGCTACAAGATCGCGCTGACGACGCCGCAGATGCAGCGCATGGTCGGCCTTGCGGAGCCGATCGCGGGCGACATCCTGGAGAAGACGGTGCGGCGCGGCCCGGCGCGGGTGCGCGCTTCCGATTACGTGCGCCTGCTGGTCGAATGCGAGATCGCTGTAGAGCTGGGCGAGGACCTGCCGGTGGTCGGTGCGCCGTACTCGCGCGAGACGGTCGCCGCGGCGGTGAGCGCGGTAATGCCGGCGTTCGAGCTCGCCGACGACCGCAACGCCGACTACGCGCAGCTCGGGGCGCACGCGTTGACGCTCGTCGCCGATAACGCGTGGAACGAGGGCGTGGTGCTCGGCGAGCCGCTTCGGGACTGGCGCGGTGTCGATCTCGCGTCGGTGCGGGGCGTCGCGCGGGTCGACGGCGCGTTGATCGGCGAGGGGACCGGACGCGACGTCTTGGGCCATCCGTTCGAAGCGCTCGCGTGGCTCGCGAACCACCTCGCCGCGCGCGGACTGAGTCTGTGGCGAAGCGACGTCGTGATCACTGGAAGCCTGATCAGGACGCACTTCGCGCGCCCCGGCGAGCACCTCCGGTTCGAGGCCGGACCGCTCGGCGCGGTGTCGCTCGTGGTCGAGTAGCGTCAGACGGCGCCGAGCAGCCGCTTCAGTTCCGGTCGCTGCACCTTGCCGAGCGCGTTTTTCGGTAGCGCCTGCAGAAAGACGATCCGGCGCGGGTGCTTGTAGCGCGCGAGCCGATCGCGAAACAGCGCGAGTACGTCCGCCTCGGTGAGGTTCGCGCCGGGCTTCGGCACGATGCACGCGCAGGGTACCTCGCCCCATTTCGGGTCGGGGATCCCGATCACGGCGCTTTCCGCGATCGCGGCGCAGTCGGCGAGCACGTTTTCCAGCTCGGCCGGGTGGATGTTCTCGCCGCCGGAGATGATCACGTCCTTCGAGCGACCCATGATCCAGAGGAACCCCTCCTCGTCGAGGCGGCCGAGATCCCCTGTGCGGAACCAGCCGTCGTCGAACGCGGCCCGTGTCGCCTCGGGATCGTTCCAGTAACCGCGCATGACGTTCGGGCCGCGGACCTGGATCTCGCCGTTCACCAGCCGTACCTCGCAGTGCGCGGCGGGCTTGCCGGCGCTGCCTTCCTTGCGCCGCGCGTCCTCGCGCAACAGTACAGTCGCGATCGGCGCGGTCTCGGTGCAACCGTAGATCTGGCCGACGGGGACACCGCGTGCATGAAACGCCCGGATCAGCGCAAGCGGCACCACCATCGAACCGGTGTTGAGCAGCCGAAGCGACGAAAGATCGGCACGCGGCCAGTCCGGGTGCTCGATCACCGCCTGCATCGCAGCCGGCACAAGCAGCGACAGGGTCGGACGGCGCGCCGCCACGTCGGCAAGCCACAGGCCGGGCTCGAAGCGACGGTGCAGCGTCACCGTGGCGCCCGCCTGCAGCGCCGGCAGCGTCTGGTTGTTGAGGCCACCGACGTGAAACATCGGCAGGGTGCTGAGCACGTGGTCCGCCTGCGAGAGATCGTGCGCGTGGATGGAATTGATCCCGTTCCAGACGAGCGCCGACTGAGTGAGCACCGCGCCTTTCGGCCGACCGGTGGTGCCCGAGGTATAGACGATCAAGACGTCGTCCTCGTCGCGCCCGACGCAGGGCGGCGCGCCGCGTCCCGTCGTGGGCGAGGGCGGTCCGAGCGGCACGCCGAGCGCGGCCGCATGCTCGAGAAACGGCGCCTCGGCGACGAGGTAGTGCGGCGCGCAGTCGGCGAGAATCTCGCGGTGCTCGGCGGCCGTCAACCGCCAGTTGAGCGGAACCAGGATCGCGCCGACGCGGGCGGCCGCGAACAGCAGCTCGAGCATGCGGGGGCTGTTGTAGCCGAGCCAGGCGATGCGTTCGCCGCGGCCGACGCCGAGCGTCGCCGTCGTCGACTCGATGCGTTGCCAGAACGCGCCGTACGTGATGTCCTCGCCCTGGAAGTGCAACGCGATCTTCTCGGGGCGCTGGCGCGCCCAGTGCTCGACGATGCGCGCGAGGTTAATCGTCCGCCTCCCCCGGCTCGTACAGCGCCTCGCGGCCGATGCGATCGAGGCACAGTTCCGCGGTCCAAGGCAGCATCAGCGAGCCGCAGCGCGAATCGCGATACAGCCGCTCGAGCGGCAGGTTGCGCAGCATCGACTGGCCGCCACAGGTGCGGATCGCCAGGCGGCACAGCTCGTTTGCGTTCTCCATGATGGTGAACTGCGCCGCGTACGCGCGCAGACGTGCGTCTTTCGGCGGGTCGATGCGTGCGTCCTCGAGCATGCGCAGGAACAGCGCGCGTGTCTGCTCGAGCTTCACCCACATCTCGGCGACCGCGATCTGCTTGGTCGGATACATGCGGCGCTTGACCGGCGGCATGCCCTCGACCTCGCCGCGCAGGTAGCGCACCGTGAACTCGAACGCGGCGATCGCGATGCCGAGGTAGGTCGGCGCGAGCGTCGTGAACATGTGCGGCCAGCGGCTCGCCGCTTGGAAGTAGACGCCGCGCGGCATGAGCTGGGCTTCCTCGGGAACGAACACGTCCTTGAACACCAGGTTGCGCGAGACGGTGCCGCGCATGCCGAGGGGATCCCAGTCGCCGACGACCGAGAGGCCGGGCGCATCCGCCGGCACCGCGAGGTAAAGCGTATCGCGCATCGTACGTTCGGGCTTGTCTTCGGTGCACAGCACGCCGTAGTAGTGGGCAGCGCCAGCGAGCGAGGCGAAGATCTTCTTGCCGTTCACCAGCCAGCCGCCGGCGACCTTGGTCGCGGTCGTGCCGAAGGGCGCCTTGCCGGCGGCGGCCGCGCTGCCCTCGGAAAACGGCTGCGCGTAGATCGCGCCTTCGCGCACGACGCGCGCGAAATGCAGCGCCCGGTGGCGTTCGTGCTCGGCGCGCTGCTCGGGGCTCATGTCGAGGTCGTCGGCGAGCGTGCCGGTCCACAGCGTCGAGCAGACGTGCATGTTGAACGTGAGCGCGGTCGCGCCGCAGTACTTGCCGAGCGTCGCCGAGACGAGCGCGTAGGTTTTCAGGTCGGCGCCGAGGCCGCCGTAGCGTTCGGGCACGCACAGACCGAGAAGCCCGGCAGCGCGCAGGTCGGCGTAGTTTTCGTGCGGAAAGCTCGCGTCGCGATCGTAACGGTCGGCGCGCGCCGCAAAACGCGGCCCGAGCGACTCCGCGAGGGCGATCAGCTCGCGCTGCTTCGCGGTGAGCGGATAGTTCGATCCGGCGACCGCGTAGCGCGGATCGCCGAGCGTCGGGGTGACGTCCATGGCTTCCTCATCTCATAGCGAATGACGGCGCAGGAAGTCCGCCAGCGCGGCATTGAACGCTTCGGGCTGGTCCATCGGGCCGAGGTGACCGCAGCCGTCGAGAAGGACGAATTCCGCGCCCGGGATCTGGCGGGCCATCTTTTCCATCACCGACGGTGGCGCGGTGCGATCGTCGCTGCCGGCGACGAGCAGCGTCGGCACGCGGATCGCCGCGAGCTCGCGCCGGCGGTCGAACGTGGCGAGCATGCGCACCGCCTTGCGGTAGGTTTCCGGCGGCACCGCCGCCATCACGCGCTCGGCGAGCGCAAGGCCCGCGGGATCTGACTTTCTGCCTCGCATCGTCGGTAGCAGACGTGCGGCGATCTCGGCCATGCTGTGCCCGGCGTCGAGCGGTGCAAGGCGCGCGGCGACGAATTCGCGCGCAAACGCGGTGTCGGCGCCGGCAAACGCCGCACTGGTAAAGCACAGGACGAGCGCCTTGATCCGCTCGGGGAAGCGTACGTAGGCTTCCTGCGCGACCATGCCGCCCATGCTGTGGCCGACGAGCACGACCGGATCGCCGCCGAGCGCGTCGATCAGGCGTCGCAGCGCGGCGCTCACCTGCTCGAAGTCGTACGGCTCGACCGCGGGACTTGCGCCGTAGCCGGGCTGGTCCCAGGCGTGCGCGGGATAACCGAGACTCGCGAAATACGGCAACTGCCGCTCCCAGGCGTGATGCCCGCCGCCGACGCCGTGTAGAAAAACGAGCGGCGTCATGCGAGCTCGCCGGCGAGTCTGCCGCCCTCGACCACGGGCTTTCCGTCGAGCGCGATCGTGCAGTTGCGCAGCGGCAGGTCGAAGTGTCCGAGGGTGTAGCGGCCCGCGACCTCGTTCGCGCCGGTCGAGTAGAGGAAGTTGCCGGCAAAGGCGCGCTGCTCGGTGCCGTTTACGTCGCGCCGGTCGTACATGACGAGCGCGTCCCAGCGCGCGCGTGTGTTCATCCCCCAGCCGACGTGCGACACCGCGTACGCGTCGCGGTCGCCCCAGGCGGCGAAGTAGTCGCGCATCAGCTCCGCGTCGAGCGAGTCGCCCTCGATGCGAACGACGTAATCGGACTCGACGACGAGACGCACCGGCACTGCGACATAGCGTTTGAACGTCAGATTGGCGTCGCCGGGCGCAAGCACCAGAGTTCCGTCGACGCTCGCGGGGGCCGGAAAGCACAGGCACAGGCCGCCCGGCCAGTGGGACAGCGTTCCGGGCTTTTCCGTGTAGCCCCAGACACCGCCGACCCGTGCGCCTTCGAGGCGGACGCGGAGATCGGTGCCGGCGGGCGAGACCACCGTCATTTCGCGCGCCGCGCGGAGCAGGCGCATCGCGGCGCGCACACGACGCTCGTCGTCGGGGCTGGGGGCGAGGCGCTCGAGCGCCTCGGGGTGTTCGTTCGAGATGTAGAGCACGCGCGCGCCGCCTTGCAGGATCCGCGGCAATTCGGGCGCGTGCATGAGTCCCTCGACGGTGCAGTCGGCGACGAAGCGCGCTGCCGCCAGAGCGGCGACCGCCGGTTCCATGTCGCGCAGCGCGAGCGAGGCACCGGTCGAGCGAATCGGCACCGGCGCCGCCTGGGGCGGCGTCGGCACCACGACGTGGAAAGGGCGCGCGCCGAGCCGCGCGAGCGCGAGTTCCGCGAGTTGCACGTTGAGCGCGCGCGACTGGGTTTCCGACAGTACCGCGCACACGTCGCCCCGCGCGACCTTGCAGCGCGCGAAGACGTCGGCGAACAGCTCGATCCATTTGGCTTCGATGCGGTCGGCGAGCACGGCGCTTGTCCTCCGAGCGGTTGCACACTATCGTATTGCATGAAACTTCATCGGTCAATGAAAAGGCATAAAATACGCCGGCAGGCCGGTTACCGCTTTCCGGACGACTACCTTCCGTATCTGCTCGCGCGCGCGAGCCACGTCGTGCTGCGCGAGTTTCATCGCCTGCTGCGGCCCCGGCGCATGCGGGTCGCGGAATGGCGCGTGCTGGCGACGCTGTCGGCGGGAGGCACCTACACGGTCGGCGCGCTCGCACGGGCAGCGCTGCTCGAACAGCCGACGCTGTCCAAGCTCCTCGATCGCCTCGAGCAGCGGGGGCTGGTGCGACGGCTGGCCGACGGCATGGATCTGCGCCAGTCGCGCATCGAGCTGACCGCCCGCGGTCGTCGGCGCATTCGCCCCGCGGTGGCGCAGGCCCGGCGGCACGAGCGCCGCCTGCTCGGCGCGTTCCGCGCGACGGAAGTGCGGGCGCTGCGGCGCTTGCTGCGGCTCTTCACCGAGCGGGTCGAAGACGGCCGGACCTAGTATCATGCGCGCATGATCGTTTTCGACCTGCGCTGCCCGGAGGGCCATCGCTTCGAGGGGTGGTTCGGCTCGGCCGAGGATTTCGAGACGCAGCGGGCGAGCGGGCTGATCGCCTGTCCGAACTGCGGACGCGACGGGGTCGAGCGCATGCCTTCGGCGGTGCGCCTGAATCTCGGTGCCTCGCCGCCCGGGCCGCGGGCGGAGGAACCCGGCGCGCGCGGCGATGGCCGCCGGGATCCCTTCTCGGAGGCGCATCTCCTTTACTCGCGGCTGCTCGACGAGCTGCTCGCGCGCTCGGAGGACGTCGGCGAAGCGTTTCCTGCCGAGGCTCGACGGATCCACCGGGGCGAGGCGCCGGCGCGGGCGATCCGCGGGCAAGCTTCCCTGGAAGAACACGAAGCGCTGCTCGAGGAAGGGATACCCGTCGTGCGACTTCCGATCCCCCCGCGGGATCGCATGAACTGAGGCGGCATCTAGGGCGATCTTCGCCGGGAGAAGCGACGGGCGGTCGCTTCCTCAGCGGCCTGCCGAGTAGTATCGCCGCTCCTCGAAGCTCTCCAGCCAGCGCGGGTAATAGACAGCCATCAGCGTTACCAGCGCGCCGTTTACCCAGGCTTCGGCAAAGGCGAGCAGCGCAAGAGGCGTCAGATATTCTGTCCACAGCACGTTCGCTTGATAAACCCCGGCACACCACAGCAGTGACGCGGCGAGCAAGCCGACGGCAAGCAGACAGACCCCGGCGCCGAAGAAGGCCGCACCGAAGCTGTAGACGAAGAAATTCGCGGGGAGCCGCCGCTCGATCGCGCGGCGAAGGGCATGCGAAAGGAAGCACGGCAGGACGGCGCTCACGAGCACGGTGAGCGGGTACGCGTCCCAGCCTGCGGCGCCGTTCGCAGCGACGAGCGCCCCGGCAGCCGAAAGCCCGAGAATCGCGAGCTGCCTGCCGAACATCAGCGTAAAGGCGGTAGCGCCGAGAAGGTGAAAATTGAGACCGCCTTGCACGGCGGCTTGAATGCTCCAAAGGACGTACGCCGTCACGATCGCGCCGAGCCAGACGTTGAATAGCTCGGCGTCGCTCAGGCGCGGCCACGGCGCGCTACGCAGGCACCAGAGCCAGACCCCGGCGATGGCCATGAGTCCAGCCCATGTCCAGATCGGCGGGAAAAGATCTGCGGGCAGGTTCACGGACCCATTCTAGGGTTCGGTTTGATGCGACGTACGGGATAACGGAAGTGTCTTCGGGAGCCAGCGAGTTGTGCGTGGGTCTTCGTATAAACGCACAATGTACATTATGTCAACTCATGCCGTCGACGGCTGCGCATAGCGGGGTTTCGAGCCGAGCCGCGGGTGCGGTTTGATGAAGCTTCCCATTCCAGCCTCGATGGGACGGCTCCCGTGGACGGCGCGGGAAAGCACGCTCACTCGACTGCTCCGGCCCGACGCAGGAGATCGAGGAGCGGCCGGTCTCCGCGCATCTTGGCGATCGTGAACGCCGTCTCTCCGGCGGGCCCCTTGTGTCGGAAGTCCGCGTCCTCCTGCAACAGCGCGCGCGCAGCTTCCAGGTGACCGCCGCGGGCGGCGAGCATCAGCGCGGTGTAGCCGTTCGGCGCGACCGCATCCTTGTGCGCGCCGCGTTCCAGCAAGAACCGGATCACCGCCGCATGCCCCATGAAGGCGGCGTAATGGATGGGCGCCCACCCGGGGCGCTGTACTTCGGCACCTTTTTCCACCAGCATTCGAACGATGTTCAGATGGCCACCCAGGCAGGCCATCATCAGCGCGGTGTCGCCATGGGGTGTGCGAGCGCTGAGGTTCGCTCTCCGTTCCAGCAACAGGGCGACCAAGGATTCGTGGCCCAGGCGAGCGGCCATCATCAGGGCAGTGTTGCCGTTAGGATCGGAGGTGTTCGGATCCAGCCCCTTGTCGAGGTACTGCGCGACGAGCCGCGTATCGCCGCGCTCGACTGCTCTCAGAAAGTCTTCGTATGCCTGTCCGGAAACGCATGTTACGAACAGAGATAATAACGTTGCGACAAAGACTTGCGAGAGGAATCTAGACATTAACTAACGAGTTTCCGCGTGCGGAAGCTGAGCGAGCAGGTCGGCCGCCACCAGTCGCGGGTTGAGGGGGTGACGGACAAGTTGGCGAAGCTCCCCCAGCCTTCTCGCGCAGTCGAGCCACGCTTTGCCGGGAACCTCGGTTAGCTCGCTCAACGGGGTGTCCTGGAAGTACTTCCCACGCCCGCCCAAGGCACGAAATGCCCGGTCGAGGGCGCATTTCTGGAGCAATTCGGCAAGCAGCTCCAGCGCCTCACGCGATTCTGTCGACGCGACCGCCTGCACATCGGCGAGCCGAGGTCCCCGGAGCAAGGTGTCCGACACCTTTCTCGCATCGCCGCACGAGAGCTCCAACGCTCTGCGCGGCGCGCCACCAGCGAAAGCGAGCCAGTGGGCGGCGTCCTGGACCCCTTGCGCGGTCAGCCAGGCGCAGGCTGCCTCAAACGGCGGCGACGACACAGCCACGGCGACACAGCGGCTGCGCACGGTCGCAGGCAACCGCCAAGGCCGATGCGACACGAGAAGGAACACCGCGCCCTGCGGCGGCTCTTCTAGGTTTTTCAGGAGCGCGTTTGCCGCGGCGACGTTCATGTCTTCGGCCGGGTGCAGGATCGCGATTCGCCTTCCGCCGCGGTAAGAGGCGAGGTTGACGAAATCGGCCAGAGCGCGGACCTGGTCTATCCTGATCTCGCTGCTCGGCTTGCTCGAACGAGCGGCAGGCCCCTCCTCGCTCTGGACCGCGCCTGCCTGCCGCGCGATCGCTTCCGGCTCCACGAACCGGACGTCGGGATGACTTGCCGCAAGGAACCAGCGACAGGCTCTGCAGCGTCCGCAGGGTGTCGATGGCGCTGCGCCTGATTCGCATAGGAGCGATTGGGCGAAGCGCTCGGCGAGCGCGAGCTTGCCGACGCCGGGAGGTCCGTGCAGAAGCAGCGCGTGCGGCAGTCGAGCCCGCAGGGCACGCAGTTTCGACCAGGTCTCGGCCTGAAGCTCGTCGATCATCGGCCGCCGAGGTCCGCGAGCGCCGCGCGCACCTGCGCGCGCACATGTTCGAGCGGTTGCGCGGCGTCGATCACGCGGATGCGTTCCGGCTCCGCCGCCGCGAGGCGGCGATAACCGGCGCGCACGCGATCGAAGAACTCGCGCGTCTCGCGTTCGAACCGGTCCAGGTCGCGACCGGTCGCTTGCAGGCGTTGGCGGCTCACCTCGAAGCTGCAGTCGAAGAGCAACGTGCGATCCGGCTGCAGATCCGGATGCACATACCGGGCAAGTCGAAGGATCAGGGTCTGCGGAACGCGCTTGCCCGCGCCCTGGTAGGCGCAGGTAGAGTCGGTGAAGCGATCGCAGAGGACCCAGGCGCCGCGCGCGAGCGCCGGCTGGATCGTGCGCGCGACATGGTCGGCGCGCGCGGCGAACATCACCAGCGTCTCGGAAAGCGGGTCCATCGCTTCGGCGAGGACCAGGGTACGCAGTTTTTCGGCGAGCGGCGTTCCACCGGGCTCTCGGGTGACCAGTACCTCGCGACCGGGCGCTTGCAGCCAGTGCGCGATCCACGGCAGATGCACCGACTTGCCGGCGCCGTCCACGCCCTCCAGCGTGATGAACCTGCCCTTAGCGGCCGGCATTGCGCTGGTATTTTCGCACGGCGCGATTGTGCTCCTCGAGCGAGCGGGAAAATTCGCTCGAGCCGTCGCCGCGCGCGACGTAATAGAACGCGTCGGTTTTCGCCGGCTGGAGCGCTGCGCGAAGCGCCGCAAGGCCCGGAGCCGCGATCGGCGTCGGCGGAAGGCCCGGGCGCGTGTACGTGTTGTACGGGCCGTCCGTTTGCAGGTGGATTTTCTTCAGATTGCCGTCGAAGCGCTCGCCGAGCCCGTAGATCACCGTCGGATCGGCCTGCAGCAGCATGCCGGCGCGCAGCCGGTTGACCAGCACGCCGGCGATGCGCTCGCGTTCGTCCGCCCGCCCGGTCTCCTTCTCGACGATGGACGCCATGACGAGCGCTTCGTACGGCGTGCGGTAGGGCGTCGCCGGATCGCGCGCCGCCCATTCGCGCGCAAGATGGCGCTGCATCGCGCGGTAGGCGCGCGCGAGGATCCGGAGGTCGCTCGTGCCCTTGGAAAAGACGTACGTATCCGGGAAGAACAGCCCTTCCGGGTGCGTCTCGGCAGCCTTGAGCCGCGAGAGGATCTCCGCGTCCGAGAGCGCCTGCGAATCGTGGCGCACGTCCGGGTGCGCGTCGAGCGCCGCGCGGATCTGCCGGAACGTCCATCCTTCGATGAACGTCACTTCCGCGAGCATGACGTCGCCGCGCGTGAGCTTGTCGAGAAGTTCGGTCGGCGTCGGCGCGGACGAGAGCTCGTAGCTGCCTGCCTTGATCTGGTGCGCGCGGCCGAGCGCGCGCGCGAGCAGCTCGAAGCGCCAGGCGCCCACCGCGACGCCCGCCTCCTCCAGCCTGCGCACCGCACCGCGAAACGCGGTGCCGGGCGCGATCTCGAACTCGACCGGCAGCGAGGCGACGCGGACCGGCGTCGCGAGGTACCACAGCACGAAGCCCGCGACGGCAGCCAGCGCGGCGACCAGGCCGAGGAACAGGGCGCGGAGCAAGGCTTGCCACTAAAATTGGCATTCTACGATGGCGATCGCGAGACTCGACAGCTACGGCGTGCTTCGCGTAAGCGGTGCTGACGCGCGATCGTTTCTGCATGCGCAGCTCACGGTGGATGTCGCACACCTTGCGCCCGACGTCGCGCGCCGCGCGGGGTGGTGCGCCGCGAACGGCCGGCTGCTCGCGACTTTGCTCGTCGTTCCGTTCGGCGAGGGGTTTCTGCTGCAGCTGGCGCGCGACCTCGCGGCAACGGTCGCCGCGCGTCTGGCGAGGTTCGTCCTGCGCGCGAAGGTCGTCATCGCCGATCAGAGCGAGGCCTGCGCGCAGCACGGGCTTTGGGGCGACGGTGCATTGCGCGAGCTGGTCGGGCGGGGGCTTACACCTCCTTCGGTCGACCTCGGCGTCTCGGTGTCAGGGGAACGGGTAACCGTTCGGCTCGGCCCCGAGCGCTATCTCGTGCTCGGCGATCCGGCGTTCGAGGCAGACACCGACGAGGCGCAATGGCGGCTAGAGGACATCCGCGCGGGCATTCCGTCGATCACCTCTGCGACCCAGGACCGGTTCGTCCCGCAGATGGTCAATCTCGAGCGAATCGGAGCGGTCGATTTTCGCAAGGGCTGCTACCCCGGGCAGGAAGTGGTCGCGCGTGCCCAGTATCGCGGCGCGGTCAAGCGTCGGATGTACCGGCTTGCCACGGGGGGGCCGCTAGAGCCCGGCCAGGGCCTTTATTGCGATTCGCAGCCCGGTGAACCCGTCGGGACGGTCGTGAATGCCGCTGACGGCGAGGCGCTCGCGGTGCTGCCGAGTACGGCAGTCGAATCGGGCGAGACGATCCGCACCGCGCCCGGTGGCGAACCGCTCGCGCTGCTTGCCCTGCCCTACGCGTGAGGACGCGCGGCAGCGAGCGCTCCGAGGGAGTCGCACGGCGTAACCGTCGACCCCTGCCTGCGACCGCCGCAGGGCTCGCACGATGTGCCTGATTCTTCTCGCCTGGCGCGTGCGGCCGGAGGACCGGCTGATCGTCGCCGCGAATCGCGACGAGTTTCATGCGCGGCCGGCGCAACCGGCCGGGTTCTGGCACGACGCGCCGGAAATACTCGCCGGTCGCGACCTGCAGGCCGGCGGTACCTGGCTAGGCGTCTCGCGCAGCGGCCGCTTCGCGGCGGTCACCAACTACCGCGGCGGCCGCGAACCGTCAGCGACACGCTCTCGAGGCGAGTTGGTCGCACGGTTTCTCGCCGGCGCGGCACCGCCCGATGCCTACGTGGCCGAGGTCGCTGAGCGCCGGGGCGCCTACAGCGGTTTCAATCTGCTCATCGCCGACGACCGCGAGCTGTGGTGGCTGTCCAACCGCGACGGCGCCCCGCGCCGCCTCGCGCCCGGCGTCTACGCGCTCGGCAATGTCCTTCTCGACTCTCCGGAGGTGGCCGACGCAAAAGCGCGCTTTGCGCAGACGCTGCAGCCGCATGCGCCTTCGCCCGAGACCCTTTTCGGGTTGCTGGACGAGGCGCGCATCGTCTCGGCCGACTACGGCACGCGTTGTGCGACGGTGCTCTTCGTCGGTGCCTCCGGGCGCACGCGCTTTGCCGAGCGCGCCTACGACGCCGCAGGCGCAGCCGGCGATACGCTCTATTTCGAGTTCACGTCGCGGGGCTGAGCCGACGCACCGCCGATCGCTAGAGCCTTCGGCGCATCTTCTGATGCAGGATCCCGGCTTCGAGGTAGACCTTGCCCTCGGCGACGAAGCCGTGACTGCGGTAAAACTCCGCCGCCTGCAGCTGCGCCGAGAGCGAAACCTCCGCGTGCCCGCGTCTGCGCGCCTCCTCGACGAGCGCGTTGAGGATCGCGGCACCGACGCCTTGCCGCCGCCACTCCTTCAACACGGCCATGCGGCCGATGCGCCCGTCGGGCAGGAGCCGCGCGGTGCCCACCGCTTTGCCGTCGGGCGCGTACGCGATCGCGTGCACCGATTTTTCGTCCATGTCGTCGAGTTCGATGTCGGGCGGCACGTTCTGCTCGGCGACGAAGATCGCGAATCGGATCGGTGCAGCGATCGATTGCGCCTTGTCCCAGCTCAGCAGCTCGATGCGGTACATCGCGCGAAAGTATAATCCGCGCGCATGAAAAGCCTCTGGAGCGACGCCGAGGCGGCGCAGTTTCGCGGGCCGCTCGGGCTGCGCGTCTACACCTCGAGGCTGCTCGGACGCGACAAGTCGCTCGTCCTGCACGGCGGCGGCAATACGTCGGTCAAGATCGTCGAAAAGAACCTGTTCGGCGAGCCCGAGCAGGTGCTCTACGTCAAGGGCAGCGGCTGGGATCTGGAGACGATCGAAGCCGACGGCTTCGTCCCGGTGAAGCTCGAGTACGTGCGGCGGCTGGCGGCGCTGCCGCGGCTGTCCGATCCCCAGATGGTCAACGAACTCGCGACGCATACGCTGCGCGCCGGCGCACCGGCGCCGTCGGTCGAGACGCTGCTGCATGCGATCGTTCCGGCGCGCTACGTGGACCACACGCACGCGGACGCGGTGCTCTCGATCTCGAACTCGCCCGACGGCGAGGCGCGCATCCGCGAACTCTACGGCGAGCGCGCGGTGGTCGTGCCCTACATCATGGCCGGATTCGATCTGGCGTCCTACTGCGCGCGCGAGTTTCCGCGCCAGGCGGGCAGGCACACCATCGGCATCGTGCTGCTCGGGCACGGGGTGATCTCGTTCGGCGACGAGGCGCGCGAGTCGTACGAACGCATGATCGAGCTGGTCGACATGGCGGAGACCTACCTCGAGCGGCGGGGCGCTTGGCACGTCGCGCTTCCGCCGGCGACGCCGGCGCGCTTCGATCGCGTCGCGGCGGCGTCGCTGCGGCATGACGTGTCGCAGGCAGCGGGCTTCCCGATGGTGCTGCGCTTCAGCGATTCGCCGCGGTTTCTCGCTTTTGCGCGCCATCCGGAGGTCGCGCGGCTTGCGCGCGGCGGCCCGGCGACACCCGATCACGTCATCCGCACCAAACCGGTGCCGATGCTCGGGCGCGACGTCGCAGCGTTCGCGGCCGATTACCGCGCCTACTTCGAGCGCAACGCGGCGCGCGCGGCCGAGCCGAAAACGATGCTCGATCCGGCGCCGCGCATGGCGCTCGACGCCTCGTTCGGCTTCGTCGCGATCGGTCGCAACGCGAAGGACGCGGCGGTCGTCGAGGAGCTCTACGCGCACACCGTCGAGGTGATCCTGCGCGCCGAGGCGCTCGGCGGCTGGCGCGCGCTCGACGAACGGCACATCTTCGACATCGAATACTGGGACCTCGAGCAGGCGAAGCTGAAAAAAGCGGGCGCGCCTCCCGTGTTCGGCGGCGAGGTGGCGCTCGTCACCGGCGCAGCCTCCGGCATCGGCCGGGCCTGCGTCGAGGCGTTCCTGCGGCGCGGCGCCGCCGTGGTCGGACTCGACCTCGATCCGGCGGTCGAGCGGCAGTGGTCGCGCCCCGAGTATCTCGGGCTCATGTGCGACCTCACCGACGCCGGCGCGCTGGAGGCGGCGCTCGACGCCTCGGTGCGCCGCTTCGGCGGTCTGGACATGCTCGTGCTGAACGCCGGCGTGTTTCCGGCTGCACAGCGCATCGAGGAAATCACACCCGAGGCGTGGCGGCGGGCGATGGCGGTCAACGTCGAGGCGAGCCTGCGCGTGATGCAGGCCTGTCATGCGCTGCTTCGGCTTGCGCCGCGCGGCGGGCGCATCGCGGTGATCGGCTCGAAGAACGTGCCGGCGCCGGGGCCGGGCGCAGGCGCGTATTCGGCCTCGAAGGCGGCGCTCAACCAGCTCGCGCGGGTGGCGGCGCTCGAATGGGCGCGCGACGGCATCCGCGTCAATACCCTGCACCCGAACCAGGTGTTCGACACCGGTCTGTGGACCGACGCGCTGATCGCGGCACGCGCCGAGGCCTACGGCATGACGGTGGAGCAGTACCGCCGCAACAATCTGCTGCGCACCGAGGTGCGGGCGCGCGACGTCGCGGAACTCGCGGCCGAACTGTGCGGGCCGCTCTTCGCGAAGACGACCGGGGCGCAGATTCCGGTCGACGGCGGAAACGAGCGCCTCGTGTGACGATCGAGCCGATGCGCTGGACGGGCGCGGCGCTCGAGCTGCTCGACCAGCGCCGTCTGCCGGGCGAAATTTCCTACGTCGTCTGTCGGAGCGCTGCCGAGGTCGCGCGCGCGATCCGGGAGATGGTCGTGCGCGGTGCACCGGCGATCGGGTGCGCGGCCGCCTTCGGCGTGGTGCTCGATCGCGGCGCGCCCGAGGCGTACGAGGCGCTCGCCGCGAGCCGGCCGACTGCGGTGAATCTGTTCTGGGCGCTCGAGCGGATGAAGCGCGCGGCCGACTTGGAGGCCGAGGCGCGGGCGATTTTCGCCGAGGACATCGCGGCGAACCGCGCGATCGGGGCGCACGGCGCATCGCTCCTTCCGCGCGGCGCGCGCGTGCTGACCTACTGCAACACCGGGGCACTCGCGACGGCCGGCTACGGTACCGCGCTCGGCATCGTGCGCGCGGCGCGCGACCGGGGCGTGTCGGTGATCGCGTGCGAGACGCGCCCGTACCTGCAGGGCGCGCGGCTCACTGCCTGGGAGTGCGTGCAGGAAGGCATTCCGTGCACGCTGATCACGGACAACATGGCAGGTCATCTCATGCGCCGGGGCGAGGTCGACGTGGTGCTGGTCGGCGCCGACCGGATCGCCGCGAACGGCGACGTCGCGAACAAGATCGGGACGTATACGCTCGCGGTGCTCGCCGAGCGCCACGGCCTGCCCTTTTACGTCGCCGCCCCGCTCTCCACCTTCGATTTCGCCACACCCGACGGGGACGCGATACGCATCGAGGAGCGCGACCCCGCCGAGGTCACCGACTTCGGCGGCTCGCGCTGGGCCCCCGAGGGGGTGCGCGTGCGCAATCCGGCGTTCGACGTCACCCCGGCGTCGCTCGTGAGCGCGATCGTCTGCGAGAAAGGCGTGATCGAGCGGCCGGGGCGCGAACGTCTGGCCGAACTGCGCGCCGCCGCGCGACGCTAGAGACGTTCGGCGAGCCGAACGAAGTCGATCAGGGCGACATTCGGGACGTTGGACTCGGCACCGCGGCGCCCCGCCGGCTGTACCAGCACCACGGCGATCCCGTCGCTGAGGGGATTAGTGCCGCGACTGCGCAGATCCTTCCAGCGCGCGCCGATCACGTTGCCGTGCAGGTCCCGGATGACTGCGCCGCTGCGGGTTCGCTCCTCGTAGCCGACGATCCTGCCGTCGGCGTCGCGCCACGGCGTGTAAAGCGCGATGCGCGTCACGACTTCGCCGGTACCGCGGTAGCGCAGCGTCTCCCTCTGCCCGACGACGTGACCGTCCGGATTGCGCAGCGCGTCCCTGTCCACTACCCGGTACTCCGAAAGCAGCGAGCAACCGCCGCCGGCGATTCCGACCGTCGCCGCGAGCGCGATATGGATCGCGACAGCGACGAACCTGTTCCTCGCTTGCGCTGCGGGCCTCATCGGGCCTCCTGGCCGGATCGTTGCGGATCGTCCGATCCGCGATGTCCGCGACACATTACACCATTTCGCAAGGCTGCGCTCGCCGCGGACGGCGCACGAGGGCGAATGTCACACCCCTGTGCATTGGTGCGGCGCCTTGGCCTCCCCTGCGGTGTCGATCGTCGCCGTCCGG
>JAOAFL010000082.1 GCA_026416295.1 Burkholderiales bacterium
CGGCGCTCGCGCTGGGCGTCGAACGCATGGCCCGGCGAAAGGCGATCGTGCGGCGGCTGTCGGCGGTCGAGGCGCTCGGCTCGGTGACCGTGATCGCGACCGACAAGACCGGCACGCTCACCGAAAACCGCATGTACGTGAAGGACCTCGACGCGCCAGCGCCGGCGCGGGCGCTCCGCGCGATGGTGCTCGCGAACGACGCCGAGTCGGCCACCCGCGCGGGCGATCCGCTGGAGCTTGCGCTCCTCGAGTACGCCGAGGCGCAGGGGCTCGATCCGGCGGCGCTCGGGCGCGAGGCGCCGCGTACGAGCAGCCGGCCGTTCGACAGCGCCTGGAAGTTCATGCGCGCGACCGTGCTGGAGCAGGGCGCCGCGGTGAGCTACCTGAAGGGCGCCCCCGAGGTGATCCTCGCCCGCTGCCGGTTTGCGCCCGAGGAACGCCGGCGCTGGGAACAGCGCGCCGAGCGCCACGCCGCCGAAGGCTATCGCGTGCTCGCGTTCGCAGCCGGCGCAGGCGAAGCCGAGGCGGAGCTAGAGTTCCTCGGCCTCGCGCTCCTCTGGGACCCGCCGCGGCCGGAGGTGCCGGCGGCGATCCGCGAAGCGCAGGCGGCCGGCATCCGCGTCGTCATGATCACCGGCGACCATCCGGCGACCGCGACCGCGGTCGCGCGCGCGGTGGGGATCGAACCGACGGGTGTCGCGACGGGCGAGGCAATCGAACGCATGGCGCCGCAGGCGCTCGAGCGCGCGGTGCGCGAGATCAACGTGTTCGCGCGCGTCGCGCCCGAGCACAAGCTGCGGCTGGTCGAGGCGTTGAAAAGCGCCGGCGAGATCGTCGCGGTGACCGGCGACGGCGTGAACGACGCGCCGGCGCTCAAGCGCTCGGACGTCGGCGTGGCGATGGGCCGGCGCGGGAGCGACGTCTCGCGCGAGGTCGCCGACCTGGTGCTCATGGACGACAACTTCGCGACCATCGTCGCCGCGATCGAGGAAGGGCGCAGCATCTACGAGAACATCCAGAAGTTCATTCGGTTCCTCTTCTCGACCAACGTCGCGCTCGTGCTGCTGGTGGTGCTCGGGCTCGCCGCCGCCTGGCTCGCCGGCGTCAGAGACGCTGCCGGCGCGATCTTCCTGCCGCTCACCGCGGTGCAGCTTCTCTGGATCAACGTGATCGCCGACGGGCCGCCGGCGCTCGCGCTCGCGCTCGATCGCAACCCCGGGGTGATGTCGCAGCCGCCGCGCGATCCGGCCGCGCCGCTGCTCGATGCGGCGTCGCTGCGGTTCATCCTCGTCACCGGGACCGTCAAGGCGCTCGCGGGCGTGCTGATCCTCGTCGCGCTGCCGCGCTTCGGTTACGGGCCGGCGGAGACGCGCACCGCTGTCTTCCTCTACGAATCGCTCGCGCAGCTCGTGTTCGCCTACCCTGCGCGGCGCATCGCGGTGCTGCCGGTCAGAAACGTCGCGCTGCATGCGGCGATCGTGCTCGGCGCCGCGCTTCAGCTGCTCACCGTGTCGGTCCCCGCGTTGCGGCAGCTCCTCGCGCTCGAACCGCTCGATGCGGCGACCTTCGCCGCGGTCGGCGCCGGCGTCCTGCTCAGCTGGGGCAGCGCCGAACTCGTCAGCCGCCTCAGAGCCCCAGCCCGAACCACAGAAACGCCGCGTAGCCGCACACGAGCAGCGCACCTTCGGCACGGGTGACGACGAAGCCGCGCCACATCACCGGCGCTGCGAGCAACGTGAGCGCAAGGAGCGCGACGATCGCCCTGACCCCGAGGTCGGCGGCAAGCGGCGCGGCGGCGGCGGCCACGCCGACCACCGCGAGCGCGTTGGCGATGTTCGAGCCGAGGATGTTGCCGAACGCGAGATCCCCCTGACGGCGCCAGGCGGCAACCAGCGTCGTCACGAGCTCCGGCAGCGTCGTTGCCGCGGCGACGAGCGTCATGCCGATCGCCCCCTCGGCGATGGAGAACGCCGCCGCGGCGGCGACCGCCGCCTCGACGAGCAGATGCGCGCCAAGGGAAAGCGCCCCGATTCCCGCGCCGGCGCGCGCGAGGTCTGCGAAGACGCTCGCCGCGCCCGCCCCGTCGATCGCGCCCGAAAGCGCGGCGGCCGCCCGCTCCCTGCGGCCGAGCGCCACGTTCGCGGCGAGATACGCCGCCATCGCGCAAAGGAGGAGCAGCCCCTCCGCGCGCCCGACGTGCCCGTCGGCCGCGACCAGACCGAGCAGGGCGCTTGCGCCGAACATCACCGGCAGGTCCCACTTGAGGACGCGCAGCTCGACGCGGAT
Source organism: Burkholderiales bacterium (assembly GCA_026416295.1). Taxonomy (GTDB): domain Bacteria; phylum Pseudomonadota; class Gammaproteobacteria; order Burkholderiales; family SG8-39; genus RBG-16-66-20. The sequence goes on from JAOAFL010000082.1 coordinate 2,287, forward strand.
CGGCTGCACGAGCGCGGCGACGCCGAGGATCAGCCCGATATTCAGGGCGTTCGCGCCGACGACGTTTCCGAGCGAGACGCCGGCATGCCCGCCGATCGCCGCCGAGACGGCGACGAAGAGTTCCGGCAGACTGGTTCCGACGGCGACGACGGTGAGGCCGACAAGAAGCGGCGACACACCGAGCCGGCGCGCGACGTCGGAGGCCGCGCCGACCAGCCACCGCGCGCCAAAGTAAAGCGCGGCGAGCCCCGCGAAGGCGCCTGCGCCGATTTCGAGCGGACCGGTCATTGCGCGCGCAAGCCCACGATGCGACACGATGCCCGCCGTTACCCCGTTGACGCAAGTCAAACGCCGGCCGCGGCGCGCGGTTAAACTCGCGCGACCGTGACCGGCGCGAGCGAATGGCCGTGCGCCGGTCGCGCAGCGCGCAACGGAGAGAAGCTTCGATCATGTCCTCGCTCGCGGGCGATCGGGAAAGCGCGGCAGCGGCGCGCCGGCCTGCGGTGCTCGAGCGTGCGCAGTTTTCGCGGCTGCTTGCGGCGCTCGCCGCGCGCGGCTACCGCGTGCTCGGGCCCACGGTCCGCGAGGGCGCGATCGCCTACGACGAGATCGCCGCCGACTCCGATCTTCCCGCCGGCTGGACCGACGAGCAGGCGCCCGGCCGCTACCGCCTTCGCCGGCGGGCCGATGCGGCGCTCTTTGCGTACGCCGTCGGGCCGCATTCCTGGAAGCGGTTCCTGCACCCGCCGCGCGAGCGGCTCTGGCGGCTGCGAAAGAACGGCGATCGCATCGAAGCGATCGCGGAACCGGAAAGCGCGCGGCGCGACGCCTTTCTCGGCGTTCGCGCCTGCGAACTCGCGGCGATCGGAATCCTCGATCGGGTGCTCGCCGAAGGCGAGCTTGCCGACGCCCGCTACCGCGCGCGGCGAAACGAGGCCTTCATCGTGGCAGTGAACTGCGCGGTCGCGGCCTCGACCTGCTTCTGCGCCTCGCTGGGCACCGGCCCGCGCGTTCGCTCAGGGTACGCTCTTGCGCTCACCGAGCTGCTCGACGAGCGCGGGCACGTGTTTCTCGTCGAAGCGGGGAGCGAGCGCGGCGCGGAGCTGCTCCTGTCTCTTATACACATCTGACGCTGCCGACG
>JAOAFL010000020.1 GCA_026416295.1 Burkholderiales bacterium
CCGCCTCGGCGAGCACCGCCTCGGTGTTCGCGCGGATCTTCTCGGCGATCGCGTCGAACGCAGCGCGTTTCGTCGCGCCGGCGTACTCCATCGCGGCGCAGATGACGCCGCCGGCGTTCGCGATGAAGTCGGGCACGACCAGTACGCCGCGCGCGGCGAGCATGCGCTCGGCTTCCGCGGTGAGCGGGATGTTCGCGCCCTGAAGGACGAGCTTCGTCTTCAGGCGCCCGGCGTTGTCGGCGCGCACAACGTCCGGCCGCGCGGCCGGAATCCAGATGTCGCACTCGACGTCCAGAACCGCCTCGGGGCCGGCCTTACGCCCCTGCGGGTGGTCGAGGACGCTACGGCCTGCCTCCTTCAGCGCGACGAGCGCCGCGACATCGAGTCCCGCCGGATCGTGCACCGTGCCTTTCGAGTCGGAGGCGGCGACGAGCACCGCGCCGCGCTCGGCGAGAAACCGCGCGGCATGCTTTCCCACCGCACCGAAGCCCTGCACCGCGATGCGGGCGCCGGCGAGCTTTACGCCTGCGCGCGGTGCGGCGACCTCGGCGCAGTGCGCAAGGCCCCAGCCGGTTGCGCCCACCTCGTCGAGCGGAATGCCGCCGAGTTCCGGAGGCAACCCCGCCGCGCGGCCGATCTCGTCTTTTACCCATGCCATCGCGCGCTCGTCGGTGCCCATGTCAGGGCCGAAGATGTAGTCGGTCTCGTTCCGGAGCGCGTGCGCGAACGCGCGGATCAGCCGCTCCTTCTTTTCGGAAGGCATCCGGGGATCGCCCGCGAGCACCGATTTCGCGCCACCGTGGGGAAGGCCCGCCGCCGAGTTCTTGAGCGTCATCGCACGCGCAAGCCGCGCGCATTCCTCGAGCGTCACGTCGGGCGCCATGCGCAACCCCCCGATCGCGGGACCGCGGGCGACGTTGTCCACCACGAGCGCCGCTTCGAGTCCGAGCGCCGGCTCGCGCACCTGGATGATTTTGGCCGGCCCGAGTTCGTCGCCGGCTACCGCGATCATCGCCGTCATGTCGGCAAATCGAGCACGAAGGATCGCGCAGGCGCTTGATCGAAGTCAAAGCGGGCGCTTCGCATCCGGGCGTGCCCCGGCCTCAGGCCTTTCCCCGGCCGCGCGAGGTCGGGCGCTTCGAGAGTTCGCGCACGCGCGCGGGATCGGGCGCAAAGCCGAGGCCCGGCGTCTCGGGTAGCGCAAGCCAGCCGTCTTCGGGTTCAGGCAAAGGCCCGAAAATCGCTTCGCACACCTTCACCGCGGCGTAGTGGTACTCGACGAGGCCCCCGTGCGCGAGCCCGGCGTGAAGGTGCATGTTGTGGTGCGCCCAGGCGCCGCCGTTCGCCATCGGCATGTTGTACGCCGAGGCGATCGCGGCGATTCGCAGGCACTGCGTGAATCCGCCGCCGATCACGACGTTCGGCTGGATGATGTCCACCGCGCGCGCGGCGATCAGATCGCGAAACCGCCAGGCGAGTCCCTCGTTCTGCCCGGCGGCAAGGGGTAGCCGCGTCTCGCGCCGGAGCGCAAGGAGCGCCGGGATGTCGTTTTCCTTCACCGGCTCCTCGAAAAAGCTGACGCCCAGCGGTTCGAGCGCGCGCGCAAGACGGCCGGCGTGGAACGTATCGAGGCTGCAGTTCGCGTCCACGTGCAGGTCCACCGCGTCGCCCACGGCGTCGCGCACCGCGCGCACGCGGCGCACGTCCTCTTCGATCACCGCGTCGAGCGGCCGCGGCTCGTCGCGGCGCGCGAGCGCATGATGCCCGACGACCATCTTCAGCCTTCGGTGCCCGCGCGCGACCCACCACTTCGCCGCCTCGGCGAGTTCCTCGCGCGAGTAGGCGCCGAAGCCGAACGTGGTGTAGACGGGGACTTTCGCGCGCGCGGCACCGAGCAGCCGCCAGATCGGTTGGTCCAACGTCTTGCCCTTCAGGTCCCAGAGCGCGACGTCTATCGCCGCGATCGCGTGGCTCGCGTAGCCCGTCTGCCCGCGCGGGCTGAGGAGCCAGTAGAGCTTTTCCCAGATGCGCTCGTGCGCGAGCGCGTCTTCGCCTGCGAGCGCGTGCGCGGCGACCTCGTTCACCGCCGCGGCGACCACCTCTTCCTCGGTGATCGCGGTCATGCCGTGGCCGATGCGGCCGGCCGCGTCCTCGACTTCGACGAGGCAGACCGAAAGCGAGGTCTTCTTCTCGATTCCGGCGGCATCGAGCGTCACCGGCACATCGAGCGGTGTCGCGCTCACGCGCCGGATCGCGC
>JAOAFL010000119.1 GCA_026416295.1 Burkholderiales bacterium
CTTGTTGATCGTCTCGATCATGTGCACCGGGATGCGGATGGTGCGCGCCTGATCGGCGATCGAGCGCGTGATCGCCTGCCGGATCCACCAGGTGGCGTAGGTCGAGAACTTGTAGCCGCGCCGGTATTCGAACTTGTCCACCGCCTTCATCAGGCCGATGTTGCCCTCCTGGATGAGGTCGAGGAACTGAAGCCCGCGGTTGGTGTACTTCTTCGCGATCGAGATCACGAGGCGCAGGTTCGCCTCGGTCATCTCGCGCTTTGCGCGCCGGGCCTTCGCCTCGCCGGTCGACATCTGCTTGTTGATTTCCTTGAGGTCCCGGATCGGGATGCCGATCCGCTCCTGCACCGCCTGGATCTTCGACAGGTGCTCGAGGATCGAGGGCTCGAGGCGCGCGAGCGCCTCGCTCCAGGGATGCCCGGCGTTGATCTCGGCCGCGAGCCAGCGGCGCGAGCCCTCGGAGCCGGCGAATACCTTGATGAAATGCGCCTGCGGCATCTGCGCCTTCTCGACGCACAGGTCGCGGATCGCGCGCTCGTGGTTGCGGATCTCGTCGACCAGCGCGCGCACGCTGTCGCACAGTCGCTCGACGGTGCGCGCGGTGAAGCGGATCGTCATCAGCTCGGCGCTGATCTGGTCGCGCACGCGCAGGTACTCGCGGTCGCGCGAGCCCTTGCTCTCCAGTACGCGCTTCATCTTCTCGTAGAGGCGCCGGATGCGCGCGAACTTTTCGAGTGCGTCTGCGCGCAGCTTCATCAGGCTCGCCGACTGGGCGGCCGCCGCTTCCTCCTCGCTTTCGATCTCCTCCTCGATCGCCTCGTCGTCCTCGGCGCCCGATTCGGCGGCCTCGGCCTTGTTCGGGTCGAAGTCGTCTTTTGCGTTCGGATCGACCAGGCCGTCGACCACCTCGTCGATGCGCAGCTCGTCCTTTTCGACCTTCTCGGCGAGCTCGAGAATCTCGCGCACGGTGGTCGGGCAGGCGCTGATCGCCTGGATCATGTGCCGCAGCCCTTCCTCGATGCGCTTCGCGATCTCGATCTCGCCCTCGCGGGTGAGGAGTTCGACCGAGCCCATTTCGCGCATGTACATGCGCACCGGGTCGGTCGTGCGCCCGAACTCCGAATCGACCGTCGAGAGCGCGGCCTCCGCCTGCTCCTCGACGTCCTCGTCGGCGGCCGCGACCGCGGGCGCCTCGGCGGCGATCAGCAGCTGTTCCTGGTCGGGCGCCTGGTCGTAGACCTGGATGCCCATGTCGCCGAAGGTCGAAATGATCGCCTCGATCTGCTCGGCATCGACCAGGTCGTCGGGCAGGTGGTCGTTGATCTCGGCGTAGGTGAGAAAGCCCCGCTCTTTACCGAGCTTGATCAGGTTTTTGAGGCGCGTGCGCCGGGCCTCGGCGTCCTCCTTCGGCACCTGGGGGTCGGCGATCAGGGTCTCGCCGCGCCGGCCCTTGCGGCTCGGGCGCGCCTTCGCCTTGACCGCGGCGACCTTCGCCTCGAGGAGCTCGAGCGCCTGCTTCGCGCTCGGCGCGCTCTGCGGCTTCGGCTTCTTGCCGTCCGCCTCGGCGCGCGGCGCAGCCGGGCGGCTGCGAGCGGCGGCGACGGGTTTGCGCGCGCTCGCGGGCTTTGCCGGCGGCTTCTTGCGGGCGGCCGCCTTCGGCGCCGACGGCCGCGCCGCGGGCTTCGCTCGCGCGACCCTCAACGCCTTGACCGAACGCGACTTTTTGGCGGGCTTTGCGGCCGCCCTCGCCTTTGCCTTCTGCTTTGCCTTGGCCATCCTCGCCCTCGACGATCCCCCGACCGTTGCGAAATAAAACCTTAAATTCTACCCGCGAATCCGCTTTTCAAGCGCGCTGCGCCTTCAGTTCGTGCAGCTCGCGCACGCGCCGGTTCAGCTCGGCCGCGAGCGCCGGCTCGAGCTTCACCCGCTCGGTGAGCGCGCGCACTTCCTCCTGCTTTCGCCTTATGCGCAGGGCGAGCACGATTTGCGCGAACTCCTCCTCGACCGCGCTTTCATCGAGCCCGGCGTCGATCGCCGCGGCCATCGCGTCGGCGACGACCGGCTCGAATGCGCTGCCGCGGAACCGCTCGACGAGCACGGCCGCGCGGGCGCCGGCCGCCGGCTCCTCGCGCAGCGCGCGCAGTACCGCGCTCTCGGGCAACGCGGGGTCGAGCAGCTCCGGTTCGACGCGCTCGAGAAGGGCCGGTTTGGACAGCACGCAGCGCAGCAGGTTCCGCTCCTGACTCACCGCGAGCGCCGGCGCGCGCTGCGGCGCGGCGCGCCTCGCCGCAGCGGCGCCCGGCGCCGCGACGAGCCGCTCGACTTCGCCCGGCGCGAGCCCTGCCAGACGCGCGACCTCGCGCCCGATCTGGAGCCGAAGCACCGGACCGCCGATTCTCTGCAGCAAGGGCGCTGCGCGCGCGACGAGGCGCGAACGGCCTTCGGCGCTCGAGAGCTCGAGCCCCGCCTGGAGTTCGGCGAGCAGGTACGCCGACAGCGGCTGCGCCGCGCCGACCATGCGCTCGAACGCCTGCCCGCCGCGCGCGCGCACGAAACTGTCCGGGTCCTCGCCCTCGGGGAGAAAAAGGAACCGGATCGTCTTGCCGTCGGCCGCAAGCGGCAGGCTCACCTCGAGCGCGCGCCAGGCTGCCTTGCGGCCAGCGGCATCGCCGTCGAAGCAGAAGACCACCTCGTCGGCGAGCTGCAGCAGCCGCGAGACGTGCGCCGGGGTGGTCGCGGTACCGAGGGTCGCGACCGCGCAGCCGACGCCGTGCTGCGCGAGCGCGAGTACATCCATGTAGCCCTCGACCACGATCGCCCGCCCGGCCGCGCGGATCGCCTCGCGCGCCTGCAGCAGGCCGTAAAGTTCGCGCCCTTTCTGGAAGACCGCGGTCTCGGGCGAGTTGAGGTATTTTGGCTCACCCTCGCCGATCACCCGGCCGCCGAAGCCGACCACCGCCCCGCGCGCGTCGTGGATCGGAAACATGATGCGGTCGCGGAACCGGTCGTAACGTCTGCCCTCGGCCTCGATCACCAGGCCCGCCGCGACGAGCGCCGGCGCGTCGTAGTCGGCGAACGCCTCGCGCAGCGCCTGCCGCTGCGGCGGCGCGTAGCCGAGGCGATAGCGCGTCGCGGTCTCGCCCGAGACGCCGCGCGTCTTCAGGTAGCCGATCGCGCGCGGCGAATCCTTGAGCGCCGCGCGGTAGAACGCGAGCGCCCGTTCGAGCAGCGGCAGCAGCTCGGTTTCGCGCCGCCTGCGCGCGGCCGCCTGCGGCGAGACGGCGCGCTCTGGCATCCTCAGGCCGGCGGATTCGGCGAGCGCCTTGACCGCCTCGACGTAGCCGAGGCCCGAGTACGCCATGAGGAAGCCGATCGCGTTGCCGTGCGCGCCGCAGCCGAAGCAATGGTAGAACTGCTTCGCCGGGCTCACGGTGAACGACGGCGTCTTCTCGGCGTGGAACGGACACAGCCCGAGGTAGTTCGCGCCCGACCTGCGCAGCTTCACGTAGCGCGACACGAGCGCCACGATGTCGACGCGGTCGAGCAGTTCCTGCTTGAAGCTCTCGGGTATCACCGGCGCGGGATCCGGACGGCGGGCGCATTGTCCCGCGAATTCGGCCGGCGCGGTACGCGACGGCGGCGCCTCGCCTCTAGCCCCCGAGCCTTGCGCGCACGAGCGCCGACACTCGCCCCATGTCGGCCCGCCCGGCGAGCCGCGACTTGAGCAGCCCCATCACCTTGCCCGTGTCGCGCACCGAGGCCGCGCCGGCCTCGGCGATCGCGGCCGAGACCGCCGCCTCCAGTTCCGCCTCCGAGAGCGGCTGCGGCAGGTAGGCCGAAAGCACCTCGATCTCGAACTTTTCCTGCGCGGCGAGGTCCGCGCGGCCGCCCTTTTCGAACTGCGCGAGCGACTCGCGCCGCTGGCGGATCATTTTCTCGATCACCGCGAGCACCGCCGCGTCGTCGAGCGCCGCGCGCTCGTCCACTTCCTTCTGCTTGAGCGCGGCCGCGACGAGCCGCAGCGCGCCGACGCGGCGCGCATCGCGCGCGCGCATCGCCGCCTTGACGTCCTCCTGGATGCGGTCTTTCAGCGACACCGGATGCCGGCCACCGTTCGCGCGGCCCGCCGGACCGGCCTCGACCCGCGGGCGCTGGCAATGCGGCGCGCGCCGCTCAGTAGAGCTTCGGCGGCAGCATCTGGCTGCGCAGCCGCTTGTGGTGGCGCTTGATCGCCGCGGCGAGCTTGCGCTTGCGCTCCGCGGTCGGTTTTTCGTAGTACTCGCGCGAGCGCAGCTCGGTGAGCAGGCCCGATTTTTCGACGGTGCGCTTGAAGCGGCGCATCGCGACTTCGAACGGTTCGTTCTCCTTGACGCGTACGGTCGGCATCCTCTGGTGTCCGTGCCCCTGGCTCTCCGAAGGGGCAACGATTATATCCGCATCGCCCTGCCTGCGGCTACCATCGGCCCCGTGCTGATCCTCGGCGTCGAGACCTCCTGCGACGAAACCGGCGTCGCCCTTTACGAGGGCGGCGGCCCGGCACGCCCCGGGCGGCTGCTCGCGCACGCGGTGCATTCGCAGGCGGCCCTGCACGAGCCCTACGGCGGCGTGGTGCCCGAGCTCGCCTCGCGCGAGCACCTGCGCCGGCTCGTGCCGCTCGTGCGGCGCGTGCTCGCCAGCGCGGGGCGCGATCTGGCGGAACTGCAGGCGGTCGCCTACACGCAGGGCCCGGGACTGGTCGGCGCCTTGCTCGCCGGCGCGGCGTTCGCGCACGGGCTCGCGTTCGCGCTCGGCGTCCCGGCGATCGGCGTGCACCATATGGAGGGGCACCTGCTCTCGCCGCTGCTCGCTGCGCGCGCGCCCGAGTTCCCGTTCGTCGCGCTGCTCGTCTCCGGCGGGCATACGCAACTCGTTCGCGTCGCGGCGCCGGGCGAGTACGAGCTGCTCGGCGAGACGCTCGACGACGCCGCGGGCGAGGCGTTCGACAAGACCGCGCAGCTCCTCGGGCTCGGCTATCCCGGCGGGCCGGCGCTGTCGCGCCTTGCCGAAAGCGGAACGCCGGGGCGCTACCGCCTGCCGCGGCCGATGATCGCGAGCGACGACCTCGACTTCAGTTTCTCGGGGCTAAAGACCGCGGTGCTGCAGCTCCTGCGCGCTGGCGGCGACGCGCCGCAGCATCGCGCCGACGTCGCGCGCGCGTTCGTCGACGCCGTGGTCGACGTCCTGGTGGCCAAATGCGTCGCGGCGCTCGAGCGCACCGGCCTCGCGCGACTGGTGGTCGCCGGGGGCGTCGGCGCGAACCGCCAGCTGCGCGAGGCGCTCGACCGCTGCGCGGCGCAGCGCGGCTTCGACGTGTTCTATCCCGAGCCTGCGCTCTGCACCGACAACGGCGCGATGATCGCCTTCGCCGCCGCGCTGCGTCTTGCGCGCGAGGGCACACCGCGCGACGCGACGCGCGCTTTTTCGGTCTATCCGCGCTGGGCGCTCGAGCGCGCCGGCTGACCGCGGCCGACCGCGACGCTCACGACCTTCCGGCGCCGAGGCGGCGTTCCTCGCCGCGCAGGATGCGGCCGATGTTTTCCCGGTGGCGCCAGACGAGAACGAGCGCCATCGCGGCGACCGCCGGCACGAGCGGCCGCACGCCGAACAGCCAGAACGCCCACGCCGGGGCGAACAGCGCGGCGACGATCGAGGCGGCCGACACCATGCGCAAAAACGCGAGCACGATCGCGAAGGTGGCGAGCGCACCGAGCGCAAGCCACGGATCGAGCGCGAGCAGCACGCCGGCGGCGGTGGCGACGCCCTTTCCGCCGCGAAACCCGTGCCAGAGCGGATAGACATGGCCGAGGAAGGCCGCGACACCGGCAAGCGGCGCGACGAAGTCGGCGAGCGGGGGCGCGCCGGTCCAGAGCGCCGCGAGCCACACCGCGACCGCGCCCTTCAGCGCATCGCCCGCGAGCGTGAGCGCGGCCGCGAGCCGGTTTCCCGAGCGCAGCACGTTGGTCGCGCCCGGGTTGCGCGAGCCGTAGCTGCGCGGATCCGGCAGCCCGAGCAGCCGGCTTGCGACGATCGCGAACGAAACCGACCCGAGCCCGTAGGCGGCGAGCGCGATCGCGGCGACTTCCAGCTCCGGGCGCATCGGGCACGATTCTATAATCGGCGCGCATGGACGCGATCCTGCTTCGCGACCTGCGTGTCGAGGCGCTGATCGGCATCCACCGGCGAGAGCGCCATGCGCCGCAGACGGTGTCGCTCGATCTGGACATCGGCCTGCCAGGCGAGGCGGTGTTCGCGAGCGACCGCGTCGCCGACACGATCGACTACGAGAAAGTCGCCGCGCGCATCCGCGAGCTCGCCGCGAGCGGCCGGTTCCGGCTCGTCGAAACCTTCGCCGAGCGCATCGCACGGCTCATCCTCGAGGAGTTCCGCGCCCCGTGGGTGCGCGTGAGCGCCGCGAAGGTCGGCATCCTCGCGAACGCGCGCGTGGTGGGCGTCTCGATCGAGCGCCGGCGCGCCTAGCCGCGCGGATGGTGCTTTTCGTGCAGCACCTTCAGCCGCTCGCGCGCGACGTGCGTATAGATCTGCGTGGTCGAGATGTCGGCGTGTCCGAGCAGCATCTGCACCGCGCGCAGGTCGGCACCGTGATTGAGCAGGTGCGTCGCGAAGGCGTGCCGCAGCACGTGCGGCGAGAGTCGTTTGCCCGGAATCGCGCGCGCGCCGTAGCGCCGCAGGTTCCGCCAGAACCCCTGGCGCGTCATCGGCGCGCCGCGCGCGGTGACGAAGAGCGCCTCCGACACCTTGCGCGCGAGCAGCCGCGGCCGCGCCTCGACGAGGTAGCGGCGCGTCCACTCGACCGCCTCCTCGCCGGGCGGCACCAGCCGCTCGCGCGCCCCCTTGCCGAGCACGCGCAACACGCCGGCCTCCAGGTCGACCTCGTAGGTGCGCAGACGCACGAGTTCCGAGACCCGCAGACCGCAGGCGTAGAGCACCTCGAGCATCGCGCGGTCGCGCAGGCCGAGCGCGGTGCCGGTGTCGGGCGCCGCAAGCAGCGCCTCGACGTCGGCTTCCGTCAGCGTCCTCGGAAAGCGCGGCGCGCGCTTCGGCGCCTCGAGCGCGAGCGTCGGATCCGCGGCGAGGATGCGCTCGCGCACGCACCAGCGGTAGAAGCGGCGCAGGCTGGCGAGCCGGCGCGCAGCGCTCGAGGCGCGGCCGCCGCGCGCGGCGAGAAAGGCCGAGAGGTCCGCCTCGCTCGCGCGCGGAAGGCCCTTTCCGTCGAGGTGCGCCGCGAGCGCCGCGAGGTCGGCGCGGTAGGCCGCAAGCGTCGCCTGCGCAAGACCGTCCTCCAGCCAGAGCGCGTCGCAGAACCGGTCGAGCAGCGCGCCGTCGGTGTCCGTCGCGCGGTCCCCGCTCATGCGGCGGCGAGCGCCTCGATGCGCGCAAGGAGCGCCGCCGGCACCTCCAGGCCCTCGCTCGCCGCACGCCGCTCGGCGGCGAAGCGCCGCGCGCCGGGCAGCCGCACGCCGCCGTCGGCGAGCATCGCCCGAACGAGCGTCTCGACCCGCTCGGCATAGCGCTCGCGGCCGGCGAGCGCTGCGGGATCGATCGCGAGAAACGCCTGTCCGATGCGCGGCCGGTTGCCCTCCTCGGAGAAAAACGAATCGGCCTCCGGGCCGATGGCCGCGCCGGTGAGCGCGGCGCAGAGCAGCTCCACCGCGAGCGCGAGCATCGCGCCTTTCGCGCCGCCGATCGGGTAAAGACTTCCGCGCGCGATCGCTTCCTTCGGATCGGTGGTCGGGCGGCCCTCGCGGTCGAGCGCCCACCCTTCCGGAATCGGCTCGCCCTTCTGCATCGCGAGCATGATGCGGCCGCGGACCACGGTGCTGAGCGCGAGATCGACGACGAGCGGATCGGCGCCGGCGCGCGGGAACGCGAACGCCATCGGGTTCGTCCCGAAGAGCGCCCGCCTGCCGCCCCAGGCCGGGATCGCCGCCGGCGAGTTCGTGAAACCGACGCCGACCAGACCGGCGTCTGCGACCGGCAGCAGATGAATGCCGAGCACGCCGACGTGGCCGCTGTTCGCGATCGCGGCGAAACCGACGCCGTTTCTGCGCGCGCGCTGGATCGCCTCGGCGATCGCCCATTCGGCCGCCTCGTAGGGCAGCGCATCGGCGTTGTCGATCAGGCAGACGGCAGCGCGCTCGGCGAGCATGCGCGGCCGCGCCGCGCCGTCGGCGCGGCCGTTGCGCAGGAACGCACAGTAGAAGGGCACGCGCGCAACGCCGTGGCTCGCCAGTCCCTGCGCCTCGGCGCGCACCAGGTGCCGTGCCGCAGCCTCCGCCATCGCGCGGCGCGCACCCGCGCACTCGAGCGCCCGTGACGCGAGCGCGCGCAGCGAATCCGCGCTCATCCTCACGCGGGCGATTCTATACAATCGCGCCGTCTTCCTCGGGAAAGGGGCGCCATGGGCAGGACGATCGAACTGAAGGCGGACGACGGGCACACGCTCGCCGCGTACCTCGCCGAACCGGCCGGCACGCCGCGCGGCGGCGTCGTGGTGATCCAGGAGATCTTCGGCGTCAATCGCCACATCCGCGCGGTCGCCGACGGCTTTGCCGCCGACGGCTACCGCGTGGTCGCGCCGGCGCTCTTTGACCGCGTGCGCCGCGGCTACGAGGCCGGCTACTCGCAGCCGGAGATTCAGGCCGGGGTCGAGCTCATGCAGAAGCTCGACTGGGAAAAGACGATGCTCGACGTCCGCGCGGCGGTCGCCGAGGCGGCCAAAGCCGGCAAGGTCGGTATCGTCGGATATTGTTTCGGCGGCACGGTCGCCTGGGTCGCCGCGGCGCGCCTTTCCGGCCTTGCGTGCGCCGTTCCGTATTACGGCGGCGGCATGCCGGGCTTCATCGGCGAAAAACCGCGCTGCCCGGTCATGTGCCATTTCGGCGAGCTCGACCAGTCGCCGACGCCCGAGCAGGCGCGCGCGATCGCGGCGGCGCATCCGGAAATCGCCGCGTACTTCTACGCCGGCGCCGGCCACGGCTTCAACTGCGACCAGCGCGCGTCGTTTCACGCGCCGTCGGCCGCGCTCGCGCGCGAGCGCACGCTGCAGTTCTTCCGCGCGCACCTCGGCTAGCCGCGCCGCGGCGGCGACGCGCGCCCGAGCAGCGACTCGCCGGGCCGCACGCGCGTGAACGCGACCGGCTTCATCGTCACCGAGAGCCGGCCCTCGGCGAGGCGCACGCTGCTGTAGGCCGACGCCTCGAGCGGGCCGGTGTGCGGAAAGTCCTCGCGAAAGTGCGCGCCGCGCGATTCGCGCCGCGCGAACGCCGCCTGCGCGATCGCCTTGCTCACCTCGACGAGGCTCTTCAGGTTGAGCCAGTCGTGCCAGGTGAGGTTGAACGCGCGGCTCGCCGCGCCGATGCCGGTCGTCGCGAGTTCCGCTTCGAGCGCCGCCAGTTCCGCGATCGCCGCCTCGAGCCCCTGCGCGTCGCGCACGATGCCGACGCGCTCCCACATCAGCGTCTGCAGCCG
>JAOAFL010000122.1 GCA_026416295.1 Burkholderiales bacterium
GCATGGCGCGGTCCGCGCGCAAGCGATCCCTATCGTGCGGGGGGGCTCGAGGCCGACTGGGAGCGCCTGTCGCTCACGATCCGCTGGTCGGTCGAACTGCCCGGCAGGCCGCACGGGCTGCTCGCCGACGAGGAGGATGGCCTGGTCGTGCTCGCGATGCGCCCGGGCGAATGGATCGCGCGCTGCGCGGCCGGGCGGATCGTGCGTTTGCATCGGTTGGATCAAGAAGGTCCGGCGCGTCTGTGCGGTCACGCGGTATCCGGCCCCGGGGGACTGCTGCTCACGACCGAGACGGATCGGACAGACGGTGCAGGCAAGGTGGGTTTGCGGGAACCGGCGACGTTCCGCAAGATCGCGGTCTGGGACTCGCACGGGCGGGATCCGCACCAGCTCGTCTGCGGCGATCAGGGCGATGTGTTCGTCGCGAACGGCGGCGTTCCGCGCACTCCCGAAGACCGCAAGGTGAACCTTCACCGCATGGACGCGTCGCTGGTGCGTCTGGATGCGCGAAGCGGCGCGCTGCTCGGCCAATGGAGGCTCGCCGACCGGCGATTGTCGATCCGGCACCTCGCCTGGAGCCGCCCGAACGCGCACGGAAGGCGGCTGCTCGGGCTTGCGTTGCAAGCGGAACACGACACGAGCAGCGAGCGCGACCGCGCGCCCCTGCTCGCCGTTTTCGACGGCGAACGGCTCGAAATACCGGTCGCCGCGGCCGACGGATCGGGCTACGCCGGCGACATCGCTGCCGCGTCGTCCGGATTCGTCGTATCAAGCAACGACGTCGGGCTTGTGCAACTCTGGCACCCTCGCGCACCCGGTCGACTTTTCCCCGTCGTGCGGATGGCGCAGGCCTATGCGCTCGCGACGTGGGACGGGCCGGAGCCGGGCGGCGGCGTGCTCGTCGCAAGTGCGCTCGGTCTGGTGCGCTGGCACCCGAGCGCAAAACCTGTCGTTCTGGCCTGGCCGGAGCCGATGGCCCTTGACAACCACTGGATCGTGCTGCGCGAACTGTAGCCGCGACGAGCGAAGCAGAGACGAGCTCGCAAGACCGCCTGCCCCTACTCGACCTTCGCGCCCGAGGCCTTGACCACCTTCGCCCACTTCGCGATCTCGGCCTGGATGTGCGCGCCGAACTCTTCGGGCGTGCCGGGCGCCGCGATCGCCCCCTGCTGGTCGAACTTTTCGCGCACGTCCGGCATCGCGAGGATGCGATTCACCTCCTGGTTCAAGCGGGTGACGATCTCGCGCGGGGTTTTTGCCGGCACCATGATCCCGAACCAGGCGCTCGATTCGTAGCCGGGAACGCCCGCCTCCTGCATCGTCGGAAGGTCGGGAAGGCCCGGGTAGCGCTGCGCGGTCGTGATCGCCAGTGCCCGCAGCTTTCCGCTCTTGATGTGCGGCATCGAGGGCGGGAGGTTATCGAACATCACCGACACCTGCCCGCCGAGCAGGTCGGTGAGCGCCGGGGCGCTGCCCTTGTACGGCACGTGCACGATGTCCACGCCGGTGAGCATCTTGAAAAGTTCCCCCGACATGTGGATCGAGGTGCCGGTGCCAGAGGAAGCGAAGTTGATCTTTCCGGGGTTCGCCTTCGCGTAGTCGATGAACTCGCGCACCGTGCGCGCCGGTACCGCCGGATTGACCACCATCACGTTCGGCACGCGGGCGACCAGCGCGACCGGCGCAAGATCGCGCATCAGCGCGTAGCCGAGCTTCGGGTAGAGCGTCTCGCTGATCGACTGCGCGACCGTCACCATGAGGAGCGTATAGCCGTCGGGCGCGGATTTGGCGACGAACTCGGTGCCGACGTTGCCGGCCGCCCCGGGGCGGTTTTCGACCACCACCGACTGGCCGAGCGCAGGGCCCAGCTTGTCGGCGACGATGCGCGCGAGGATGTCGGTCGCCCCCGCGGGCGGAAACGGCACGATGTAGCGGATCGGCTTCGCCGGCCAGGCCTGCGCGAGCGCCGCGCCGGGCAGCGCGGCGAGGACGACGAACGAAAACAGTGCGGCGGCGAGCCGCGGCGCGAATGCACGGACGAATCTCACGGGCTCCTCCTCGGACCGGAACGCCGGCGATTCTACCGCCCGCGCGGCCCCGCTTCAGCCGAGCGTGAAATAGAACGCGGCGCCTGCGCCGGGCGACGCCTCGGCCCACACGCGGCCGCCGTAGCGCTCGACCACGCGCCGCACGATCGCGAGGCCGATGCCGGTGCCGGCGAACTCGCGCTCGGTGTGCAGCCGCTCGAAAGGCCGGAAAAGCTTTCCCGCATAGCGCATGTCGAAGCCGACGCCGTTGTCGCGCACGCACCAGGCGCCTTGTGCCGCGTCCCAGCCGAAGTCGGCGCGCGGCTCGGCCGCCCGACTCGAATACTTGAACGCGTTGTCGAGCAGGTTGAGGAGACAAAGCCGCACGAGCAGGGCGTCGCCGCGCGCGGGCGGCGTCTGCCCGATCTGAAGGCGCGCGCGCGGATAGGCGGCGGCGAGCTCTGCCGCGACCGACGCGGCGAGCGCGCCTAGATCGAGCGGTTCGCGCCGCAGTCCATGGCGGTTGACGCGCGCAAGCTCGAGCAGGTCGTCCACCAGCTGGCCCATGCGCCGGGCGTTGTCCTCGACCACCGCGAGCTTGCGCCGGCCTTCGCTCGAGAGCCGCTCGCCCTCGTCCTCGATCACCATGCGCGCGAACGCCGCCATCGCGCGCAACGGCGCGCGCAGGTCGTGCGACACCGAATACGAGAACGACTCCAGCTCGGTGAGCGCCTCCTCGAGCTGCGCGGTGCGCTCGGCGACGCGGCGCTCCAGCTCGCGGTTGTCGTCGCGCAACGCCGCCTCGGCGCGCTTGCGGTCGGTGACGTCCACGCCGAACGTGAGGGTGCTGCCGTCCGAGAGCCTGCGATCGCTGACGAGCAGCCAGAGGCCGTCCTGACGGCGCGTCTCGACCGGCGCCGAGCCGCGCCGGCGCCGCGCAAGCCGCTCGGCGAGCCAAGCCGCCTCGCGCCCTTCGGCTTCGGGGAACAGCCCGCGCACGAGCCCTGCCCGCAGGTGCTCCTCGTAGCGGCGACCGGGCTCGACGTACTCGGCGACCGCGGCGTTGATCTCGCGGAACCGGCGGTTTGCGACGACGATGCGATCCTCGGCGTCGGCGAGGCAGATCGGCTCGTCCAGATGTTCGACCGCTTCGCGCAGCCGGCGGTCGGCCGCGGCCGCGAGCCGTTCGAGCTCCACCTGATGCGTCACGTGGCTGCCGACGCCGCGGTAGCCCCTGAACACGCCGTCGCGGTCGAAATACGGAACGCCGCTCGTCTGCACCCAGCGCTCCTTGCCGTCCGGCCCGGTGACGCGGTAGCGGAAATCGCGGAAAGGTTCCCGCCGCGCGAGCGCCTCGAGGTGCGCGCGCCAGCGCTCGGAGCCGAGGGTCGCGCCGCAGGCGATCTCGTCGCGGCGACGGCCGTAGAACGCCTGCGGCGCAAGCCCGGTCACCGCGGTGATCGAATCCGACATCCACACGACCCGATGCTCGGCGTCGGTCTCCCAGAACCAGTCGGCCGAGGCGCGCGCAAAATCGTGCAGCCGCGCCTCGCCCTCGGACGCCTCGGGACCCGGCGGGTGCGGGCCGAGCGTAGCCGCCTGCGGCGCCTTCGGATCGGTGCTCGCGTCCTGCATCCGCTCGGCGCCCGGTCCGACCCTCAGACGGGCGCCGGTTCGGCGGCGTCGAAGTCGAGCTCGACCTTCGCCCCGTTCGGGTCGTGGAAGAAAAGCTGCCAGGTGCCGTAGGCGGGAAGTCTCCGCAGCTC
>JAOAFL010000132.1 GCA_026416295.1 Burkholderiales bacterium
GAGCTGCACCTTGCCCTTGCGGCGCAACGGCTGCTCGACATTCCGGTGCGCGTCGTCTCCATGCCCTCGACCACGGTCTTCGACCGCCAGGAGCCGAGCTGGCGCGAGGCGGTGCTGCCGCGCGCGTTGCCGCGCGTCGCGGTCGAGGCCGCCGCAAGCGACTTCTGGCGCAAGTACGTCGGGCCGGAGGGCGCCGTCGTCGGCCTCGATCGCTTCGGCGAGTCCGCGCCCGCCCCCCGGCTCTTCGAACACTTCGGCTTTACGCCGGAGCGCATCGCAACCGTCGTAAGGAGCGTGATCCGATGACCATCAAAATCGCCATCAACGGGTTCGGCCGGATCGGCCGCAACATTCTTCGGGCGTTCTACGAAAGCGGAAAGAAGCACGACCTCGCGATCGTCGCGGTGAACGACCTCGGCGACGCGAAGACGAACGCGCACCTGCTGAAGTACGACACCGTGCACGGGCGGTTCCGCGGCACGGTCGCGGTCGAAGGCGAGGCGCTGGTGGTGAACGGCGACCGCATCCGCGTGTTCGCCGAGCGCGATCCGGCGAAGCTGCCGTGGCAGTCGCTCGGCGTGGACGTGGTGCACGAGTGCACGGGGCTTTTCACCAGCAAGGCGAAAGCGGGCGCGCATCTCGCCGCCGGCGCGCGCAAGGTGATCATCTCTGCGCCGGGCGGCAAGGACGTGGACCGAACCGTGGTCTACGGCGTGAACCACGGAACGCTTCGCGCGACCGACACCGTGATCTCGAACGCCTCGTGCACCACCAACTGCCTTGCGCCGCTCGTGAAGGCGCTCGACGACCGCATCGGCGTGGTCTGCGGGCTGATGGTGACCGTGCATTCGTACACCAACGACCAGGTGCTCACCGACGTCTACCACTCGGACCTGCGGCGCGCGCGCTCGGCGAGCGCCAACATGATCCCGACCAAGACCGGCGCGGCGGCGGCCGTCGGCCTCGTGCTTCCGCATCTGGACGGCAAGCTCGACGGCTACGCGATCCGCGTGCCGACGATCAACGTCTCGATCGTCGACCTCACCTTCGTCGCGAAGAAGCCCGTGACGGTCGAGGAGGTGAACGCCGCGGTGCGCGAGGCCGCCGAAACCGACCTCAAGGGGATCCTCGAGTACAGCAGCGAGCCGCTGGTGTCTTCCGACTTCAACCACAACCCCGCCAGTTCGATTTTCGACGCGACGCTCACCAAGGTCTCGGGCGGCACGCTCGTCAAGGTCTCCAGCTGGTACGACAACGAGTGGGGCTTTTCCAACCGGATGCTCGACGTGACGGTGGCGCTCATGGGGGCGACGTAGGCCATGCGGTTCAAGCGCCTTTCGGAGCTGGAGGTGCGCGCAAAGCGCGTCTTCATCCGCGCGGATCTCAATGTGCCGCAGGACGCGTCCGGGCGCATCACCGACGACACCCGCATCCGGGCTTCGGTCCCCTGCATCCGCATGGCGTTGGAGAAGGGCGCGGCGGTGATGGTCACCTCGCACCTCGGCCGCCCGAAGGAGGGCGCGTTCGACCCGAAGGCGTCGCTTGCGCCGGTCGCCGAGCGGCTCGCCGAACTGCTCGGGCGGCCGGTGCCGCTCGTGCGCGACTGGGTGGACGGCGTCGCCGTCGCCCCGGGCGAGGTGGTGATGCTCGAGAACTGCCGCTTCAACGTGGGCGAAAAATCCGACGACGAAACGCTCGCGAAAAAGATCGCCGCGCTCTGCGACGTGTACGTGAACGACGCCTTCGCGACCGCGCACCGGGCGGAAGCGACGACGCACGGCGCGGCGCGATTCGCGCCGGTCGCCTGCGCCGGGCCGCTGATGGCCGCCGAGCTCGACGCGCTCGCGCGCGCGCTCGCCAATCCGGCGCGGCCGCTCGTTGCGATCGTCGGCGGCGCGAAGGTCTCGACCAAGCTCACGATCCTCGAGGCGCTGTCGCGCAAGGTGGACCGGCTGATCGTCGGCGGCGGCATCCTGAACACGTTCCTGCTCGCCCGCGGCTATCCGGTCGGCAAGTCGCTCGTCGAACCGGCGCTCGCCGATGCCGCGAAGAAGGTGATGGCGGCGACGGAGGTGCCGCTTCCCGAGGACGTCGTCGTCGCCCCGGAGCCCTCGGCGCAGGCGCCGGCGCGCACGATCGGCGCTCGCGAGGTGGGCGCGGCCGATATGATCCTCGACATCGGGCCGAGGACGGCGGCGAGCCTCGCGGCGCTTCTTGCCGAGGCGGGCACCGTCGTCTGGAACGGCCCGGTCGGCGTCTTCGAGATCGCGCAGTTCGCCGGCGGCACCGAGACGGTCGCGCGCGCGATCGCGGCCTCCCGGGCGTTTTCGATCGCCGGCGGCGGCGACACGATCGCCGCGATCCACAAGTTCGGCGTGGCCGACCGGATCGGCTACATCTCGACCGCCGGCGGCGCGTTTCTCGAGTTCCTCGAGGGCAGGACGCTGCCCGCGGTCGCGGCGCTCGAAGCCCGCGCCGACGCCTGACCGTGCGGCGCTAGCGTCGCGCGCGCAGCGCCGCGGGCAGCGCGGCGATTTCCGGCGGCACCGTCACCGGCGCCGGCGCGCCGCGCGCGAGCGCCTCGAGCGTGCGCGCGACCACGCCTTCCTGCGGCATCGTGACGCCGAAGAACACCGGCGCGCCGCCGCGGAACACCGCGAGCGTCGGGAAGTTCTCGACCTCGACGTCGCCGAGCAGTTCGGCGTCGTCCTCGACGTCGAGCCAGACGAATCTTGCGCCGGCGTTCGCTTTTTCGAGCCGCGCGAACGTGTCGCGAAACTCGCCGCAGGTGCGGCACCAGGCGGCGCACAGACAGGCGACGAGCAGCTCCTCGGCTGTCGCGGGTTCGCTCATGGGCCGATGATACACTTCGACGAATGCTCCGCAGCACGAAGATCGTCGCGACGTTGGGGCCCGCCTCGTCCGACGCTGCGGTGCTCGAGCGGATGGTGCGCGCCGGCGTCGACGTCGTGCGGCTCAATTTCTCGCACGGCACGGCCGAGGAGCACCTCGCGCGCGCCGAGCAGGTGAAGGAGATCTCGCGCAAGGTCGGCCGCGCGGTCGCCATCATGTGCGACCTCCAGGGGCCGAAGATCCGCATCGGCCGGTTCCGCGACGGCAGCGTCGCGCTGGAGAAGGGGCAGCGGTTCGTTCTCGATGCCGGCTGCGAGCTGGGCGATGCGACCCGCGTCGGGCTCGACTACAAGGATCTCCCGCGCGACGTCGAGCCGGGGGCGGTGCTGCTCCTTGACGACGGCCGCATCGTGCTCGACGTGGTCGCGGTCCGCGGCCGCGAAATCCACACGACGGTGCGCCACGGCGGCGTGCTCTCGGACCACAAGGGCATCAACCGGCAGGGCGGGGGACTGTCGGCCGCGGCGCTCACCCCCAAGGACATCGAGGATATCCGCGTCGCGGTCGCGATGCAGGCCGACTACCTCGCCGTGTCCTTCCCGAAATCCGGCGCCGACATGTACATGGCGCGCGAGCTGATGCGCGCCTCGGGCGGAAAAGCCTTCCTCATCGCCAAGATCGAGCGCGCCGAGGCGGTGAAGGAGGAGGCGCTGCGCGACATCATGCACGAGTGCGAGGGCATCATGGTCGCGCGCGGCGATCTCGCGGTGGAAGTGGGCGACGCGTCGGTGCCGGCGCTGCAGAAGAAGATGATCCGCATGGCGCGCGAGGCGAACAAGATCACGATCACCGCCACGCAGATGATGGAGTCGATGGTGTCGAGCCCGGTGCCGACGCGCGCCGAGGTCTCCGACGTCGCGAACGCGGTGCTGGACGGCACCGACGCGGTGATGCTGTCGGCCGAGACCGCGAGCGGCAAGTATCCGGTCGAAGTGATCGAGGCGATGGACCGCATCTGCATCGAGGCCGAGCAGACGGTGCCCGTGAACCTCGACCAGGACTTCCTCAACCGCGTGTTCACGCGCGTCGATCAGGCGATCGCGATGGCGGCGCTCTTTACCGCCTACCACATGAAGGCGCGCGCGATCGCGACGCTCACCGAGTCGGGGGCGACCGCGCTCTGGATGAGCCGGCTGAACTGCGGCGTGCCGATCTACGCGCTCACCTCGCAGACAGCGACGCGCTACCGTTGCGCGCTGTTTCGCGACGTCTATCCGTTGATGGTGAAATACGTCGGTCACGACCGCGACGAGCTGCTCGCGGAAGCGGAAAAGGTGCTGGTCGAAAACGGGGTGGTGAAGGACGGCGACCTGATCGTGCTCACGATCGGCGAGCCGATCGGAAAAAGCGGAGGAACGAACACCATGAAGATCGTGCGGGTGGGGGAGCACCGCAGGCCGTGAGCGCGACGACACCGGGGGTGCCTGAGCACGCGAACCTTCCGCCGCTTGCCTCGCGCTTCGTCGAAGTCGCGAAACTCGCCTGGCAGCCGACGCGCTTTCCCGGCGTGGAGGCGAAGATCCTCCTGCTTGACCGCGACACCGGGCTCCTTACCGCGCTTCTTCGCATGGCGCCGGGGGCGAAACTGCCCGACCACGAGCACGTCAAAATCGAGCAGACCTACGTGCTCGAGGGCAGCCTCGTCTGCGCCGAGGGCGAATGCCGCGCGGGCGACTTCGTCTGGCGGCCGGCCGGCAGCCGCCACGAGGCCTGGGGCGGGCCCGCCGGCGGCACGATGCTCGCGATCTTCCAGATCCCGAACCGCTTCTTCGAGCCCGACGGCCGCGAGACCGACATGCTGGGCGCCGACTGGAACGCGGCCTGGGGCGGCGCGCTTTTTCGTTAGTCAGCGAAGGCCGAGATAGAGGTCGCGGCCCTTCACCAGGGCGCGGATCTTGCGATGGCGATTCGGTGCACCGCGGCCTTCGTCTTTCTCGGGCACTGCGCGCAGCGCATCGTCGATCGCGCGCACCGTGCACGGCTGCTTGGCAACGACGGCGTGCGGTTGCGGCGAGAGGGCTATACTGCCCGCCTCGTAGCGATGCTTGTCTAGACGCGGAGGCGCGATGGCCACGGTGATTGCGACGGCGAAGGTCTTCCGCAACGGCGGAAGTCAGGCGATTCGGCTGCCGCGGCAGATGCGGGTCGCGGGAAAGGAAGTGATCGTGCGCCAGGACTTCGGGGTCATTTCGATTCTGCCCAAGGCAAGGGGAAAGGGGTCGCTGCTCGAGCTGCTCCGTCGGATCGGTCCGATCGAGCTCGCGCCGCGCAATCAGCCGCGGTGGGGCGATCGGCGTCGGGATGCGGCGTTGCGGGCGGCGCGGCGCCGACCGCGAAGCGCTCGTGGCCGCTGATGCGCTGCATGTTCGACACAAACACGATCTCGGCGCTCGTGCATCACCGCGCAGGCTTCGAACGGGCGGCGGCACGCATCGACCGGCTCGCGCTCGGCGACCGGCTGATTTCGACGGTGACGCTTTCCGAGCTGGAGACGATGGTTGCCAAGGCCCGCGACGCGCCGATCAAGGCGGCGAAGGTGTGGCTTGTGCTGACGCGGTTCCGCATCGTGGACTTCGATGAACGCGCGGCGCGCCATGCCGGCGAGATCCGGGCGGCGCTCGAGCCGCGCGGTCTGCAGATCGGACCCCTGGATACGTTGACTGCGGCGCACGCACGCAGCCTCGGCGCGACCGTGGTGACCGCCAACGTCCGGGAGTTCAGGCGCGTACCCGGCCTCTCGGTGGAAAACTGGCTCGCAGGCTGACCTGGTGGCGCGGAATGCGCATCGCGCTCTGTAACGAAGTCATCGCCCCGATGCCGTTTCCGCGGCAATGCGAGTACGCCGCAAGCCTCGGCTACGACGGGCTGGAGATCGCCCCCTATACGCTTTCCGAGGAGCCGCACCGCATGGGGGCGGCGCAGATCGCGGCGGCGCGCGCCGCGGCGGCCGATGCCGGGATCGCGATCACCGGGCTTCACTGGCTGCTCGTGCGGCCCGCGGGCCTTTCGATCTCGACGCGCGACGAGGCGGTGCGGAGGAAGACCCTCGACGTCATGTACGCGCTCGTCGATCAATGCGCGGCGCTCGGCGGCCGCTATCTCGTGCACGGCTCGCCGCAGCAGCGACGCGTGGATCCGGGCGACACGCGCGAGGCGGCGCTTGCGCGCGCGACGGAGTGCTTCGCGCGCGTCGCCGAGCGCGCCGAGCGCGCGGGGGTCCTCTACTGCGTCGAGCCGCTCGCCGCCGATCAGACCCCGCTCATCAATACGCTCGCGGAGGCGGCCGCGGTGGTCGAGGCGGTAGGAAGCCCGGCGCTGCGCACGATGCTCGACACGAGCGCCGCGTCGCGCACCGAGGCCGAGCCCCTTGCGGCGCTGGTGGACAGGTGGCTGCCGCGCGGCATGATCGCGCACGTGCAGGTGAACGACCGCAACCGACGCGGCCCCGGGCAGGGCGAGCTTCGCTTCGCGCCGCTTCTTGCCGCGCTCGTGCGCCACGGCTACGCGGGCGACATCGCGGTCGAGCCCTTCGACTACGTGCCGGACGGCCCCGGCGCGGCGGCGCGCGCGATCGGCTACCTGCGCGGCATTCTCGAGGCGCTCCAGGCGTGAGCCGCACCCCCGCGCCCCGCTTCGCGCTGCGGGCGCTCGAGTGCTTCGAGCGCGACGTGCGCCTGCGGCTGCCGTTTCGCTTCGGCGCGGCGACGCTCACCGAGGCTCCGCAGGCGTTCGTGCGCGCGCGCATCCGGCTTGCAGACGGCCGCGAGGGCGAAGGCGCGGCGGCCGAGCTGATGGCGCCGAAATGGTTCGACAAGGACCCGGCGCTCACGAACGAGCAGAACTTCGAGCAGTTGCGGGAATCGGTTCGCCTGGCGCGCGAGGCGTACCTCGCCGCGGGCGCAGACACCTGCTGGGGACATTTCCTCGCGCTCCAACGAGACGGGCTCGTCGCCGGGTTCGGGCCGGCGCTCGTCGAGCGCGCGGCGCTCGATGCGCTCTGCCGCGCGCTCGGCGTCTCGTTCTACGAGGCAGTGCGGCGCAACCTGATCGGTGCGGAAACCTTCGAGGGTTTGGACCTGCCCGCTTTCCTTGCGCGGCTTGCGCCTGGGGCGACGATCGCCGCGCGGCACACGGTGGGGCTCGCCGACCCGATCACGGCCGATGACGTCGTCGATCGCGTCGCTGACGGGCTGCCGGAGACGCTGGAAGAGGTGATCGCGCGCTACGGCAACCGGTACTTCAAGCTGAAGGTGGCGGGCGACCCGGCGGCGGACGTCGCGCGCCTTGTGCGCATCGCCGCGGTGCTCGACCGCCTCCCGGAGCCCTACTTCGTCACGCTCGACGGCAACGAGCAGTATGCGGACGCGGCCGGGGTCGAGGACCTGTGGCGGCGTATCGAGTCGGAGCCCCGGCTTGCCCGGCTTGCGGCCGCCGTGCTTTTCATCGAGCAGCCGATCGCGCGGGCGCGGGCGCTGGAAGAGCGCGTGGGCGGCATCCCGCGGCCGGTGATCATCGACGAGTCGGACGACTCGCTCGGGGCGTTTCCGCGGGCGCGCGCGCTCGGCTACCGCGGCGTGTCGTCGAAGACCTGCAAGGGGATCTACAAATCGCTCGTCAACGCCGCGCGCTGTGCGGCGTGGAACGCCGAGGCGGGCGCGGGCACCTACTTCCTGTCCGCCGAAGACCTGACGATCCAGCCGGGGCTCGCGCTCCAGCAGGACCTCGCGCTCGTTTCGCTGCTCGGCATTACGCACGTCGAGCGAAACGGCCATCATTACGTGAACGGCATGGCGGGGGCGCCGCGCACCGAGCAGCAGGCATTTCTCGCCGCGCACCCGGACCTGTACGAGGAAAGCCACGGCGCCGTGCGTGTCAGAATCGAAGGCGGCATGCTCGCGATCGGCTCGCTCGAGGCCCCCGGCTACGCGAGCCGCGCCATGCCCGACTGGAACTCGATGAGGAGGATGCCATGAAGCTGATCGCCGCCCTTTTCGCGCTGTTTGTCGCGATGCCGGCCGCCTTCGCGCAAGGTTTTCCGTCGCGACCGGTGACCTTGCTCGTCACCTTCCCGGCGGGCGGGCCGACCGACGTCGCCGCGCGCGCGCTCGCCGAGGCGACGTCCAAATACCTCGGCCAGCCGATCGTGGTGGAAAACCGTCCCGGAGCGGCGGGGACGCTCGGGGCCGCGGCGCTCGCGAACGCCCGGCCCGACGGCTACACGCTCAGCATGATCCCGGTCACCGTCCTGCGCCTTCCGCACATGGAAAACGTCGCCTTCGATCCGCTGAAGGACATCCGCTACGTGATCGGCGTCTCCGGCTACGTGTTCGCGGTGGTGGTGCGCGCGGACGCCCCCTGGAAGACGATGGGCGAGCTCGTCGCGCACGCCAAAGCCAATCCCGATCGCGTCACCTTCGGCTCGCACGGCATCGGCAGCACCGTGCACCTGGCGATGGAGGAGCTTGCGGCGGCGCAGGGCCTGAAGCTCGTACACGTGCCCTACAAGGGAAGCGCCGACATGATGACCGCGCTCCTCGGCGGCCACATTCAGGTGGCGGTGGATTCGACCGGGGCCGTTCCGCATGTCTCGGCCGGGAAAGCGCGGGTGCTCGCGGTGTTCACCGAAAAGCGGGTACCGATCTGGCCGGACGTGCCGACGCTCGCCGAGCTCGGCTACGGCATCGTCTCGACCAGCCCCTACGGGATCGGCGCGCCGGCCGCCACACCGCCGGAGATCGTGAAAATCCTTCACGACGCGTTCAGGAAGGGGCTCGAGGACCCGATCCACCTCAAGGCGCTCGAGAAGTTCAACCAGCCGGTCTGGTACAAGTCGAGCGAGGAGTACGCGCAGTGGGCGCGCGAGCAGTTCGAGCGCGAGCGGCGGCTGATCGAGCGGCTGGGGCTCGCGAAGAAGAAGTGAGCGCGCGATGAGCGAGAAGCGCATCGGCATCGTCATGCACGGGGTCACCGGCCGCATGGGCACGAACCAGCACCTCGTGCGCTCGATCCTCGCGATCCGCGCGCAGGGCGGGGTCGCGCTCGCCGACGGCACGCGGCTCCTGCCGGACCCGCTCCTCGTCGGCCGCGACGCGGGAAAGCTCCAGGCGCTTGCGCGCGAGCACGGCATCGAGCGCTGGAGCACCGACCTCGACCGCGCGCTCGAATCGAGGGACGACGCGGTGTTCTTCGACGCGGCCTCGACGCAGCTTCGCCCGAAGGTGCTCGCGCGCGCGATCGCGGCGAAAAAGCACGTCTACTGCGAAAAGCCGGTGGCGACGACGCTTGCCGAGGCGCTCGC
The DNA here is from genome assembly GCA_026416295.1 of Burkholderiales bacterium. Lineage (GTDB taxonomy): Bacteria > Pseudomonadota > Gammaproteobacteria > Burkholderiales > SG8-39 > RBG-16-66-20. The sequence continues at coordinate 9,212 of JAOAFL010000132.1, forward strand.
GCTCGTTCGCGCGGCGCGAAAGGCGCGCATCAAGCACGGCGTGGTGCAGGACAAGCTGTGGCTGCCCGGGCTCGTCAAGCTCGCGAAGCTGCGCGCCGAGGGCTTTTTCGGCCGCATCCTTTCGGTGCGCGGCGAGTTCGGCTACTGGGTGTTCGAGGGCGATCCCGCGCGCGGGCAACCGCCGGCGCAGCGCCCCTCCTGGAACTACCGCAAGGAGGACGGCGGCGGCATCATCCTCGACATGCTCTGCCACTGGCGCTACGTGCTCGACAATCTGTTCGGAGAAGTCAAGGCGGTGTCCTGCCTCGGCGCGACGCACATCCCCTGGCGCTGGGACGAAAAGGGAAAGAAATACCGCGCCACCGCCGACGACGCCGCCTACGCCACGTTCGAACTGGCCGGTGGCGCGATCGCGCAGTTCAATTCCTCCTGGTGCGTGCGCGTTCGCCGCGACGACCTCCTCACGCTGCAGGTGGACGGCACGCAGGGAAGCGCGGTCGCCGGGCTGCGCGACTGTCGCGTGCAGTCGTATGCAGAGACGCCGCGCCCAGTGTGGAATCCCGACGTGCCGCAGCCGATCGACTTCTACGCCGGCTGGCGCGAGGTGCCGGGCGAGGGCTACGACAACGCGTTCAAGGCGCAGTGGGAGCTGTTCCTGCGCCATGTCGCGGGCGAGGCGCCTTTCAAGTGGAATCTGCTCGAAGGCGCAAAAGGCGTGCAGCTCGCGGAGCTCGCGCTCAAGAGCTGGAAGCTGCGCAAGTGGCTTCCGGTGCCGAGGTTGAAGGCATGAAGCGCGATCCGATCCTCGCGATCCGGCTGCCGGCGGCAGACGGCACGATCGCCGAATTCGCGGTGCACGAGCCGCGCCGCTTCGAGCGGCCGGCGCGGCCCTTTACGCGCATCGCCTACGCCGCCGCGCACGTGGTCGCCGACCCGCTTTCGACGAAGGAACCGTGGCTCGAGCCGGCGATCGACTGGGAGGCGACGCTCGCCTTCCGGCGGCACCTGTGGTCGTGGGGCCTTGCGGTCGCCGAGGCGATGGACACCGCGCAGCGCGGCATGGGCCTCGACTGGCCGAACGCGCTCGAGCTCATCCGCCGTTCGGTCGCCGAGGCGAAAGGAATCGCCGGCGCGCGCATCGCCTGCGGCGCAGGCACCGATCAGCTCGCGCCCGGCCCGCACCCGCTCGAGCGCATCGTCGCCGCCTACGAAGAGCAGTGCGAGGCGATCGAGCGCGCAGGCGGCCGCGTGATCCTGATGGCGAGCCGCGCGCTCGCCGCGAGCGCCCGCTCGCCAGAGGACTACGCGCGCGTCTACGGCCGCATCCTCGGGCAAGTTTCCGAGCCTGCGATCATCCATTGGCTGGGCGAAATGTTCGACCCGGCGCTCGAAGGCTACTGGGGCGCGCGGGACCACGGCGCCGCGATGGAGGTCTGCCTCGGGATCCTGCGGGCGAACGCCGCGAAGGTGGACGGCATCAAGATCTCGCTCCTCGACAAGGAAAAAGAGATCGCGATGCGCCGGCGCCTTCCGCCGGGCGTTCGCATGTACACCGGCGACGACTTCCACTTCGCCGAGCTGATCGAAGGCGACGCCGACGGGCATTCGGATGCGCTCCTTGGCATCTTCGATGCGATCGCGCCGGCGGCCTCGGCCGCGCTTTCCGCGCTCGCCGCGGGCGAGCGGGCGCGCTACCACGAGATCCTTGCGCCGACGGTGCCGCTTTCGCGCCACATCTTTCGCGCCCCGACGCGGTTCTACAAGACCGGGGTCGTGTTCCTCGCCTGGCTGAACGGACACCAGTCGCACTTCACGATGCTCGGCGGCCAGCAAAGCGCGCGGCACATCCTGCATTTCGCCGAACTCTTCCGGCTCGCCGACGCCGCAGGCCTGCTCGCCGACCCGGAACTCGCCTGTTCGAGGATGCGCGCGCTCCTTGCGGTGCATGGGCTCGCCTGACCTGGCGAAGCTTTCGCTCAACACCGCGACCGTCAAGGCGCAGTGGACGCTCGCGCAGGCGATCGAGGGCTGCGCGCGCCACGGCATCGCCGGCATCGCCCCCTGGCGCGACAAGCTCGCTGAAATGGGCCTTAAGGCCGCCCGGCGCGCAATCCGCGCGCACGGCCTTGCGGTGACCGGACTTTGCCGCGGCGGATTCTTCACCGCCTCCGACTGGCTATCGGACAACCGCCGCGCGATCGAGGAGGCGCACGAGCTCGGTGCCCGCTGCCTCGTGATGGTGGTGGGCGGACTGCCCGAGGGCTCGAAGGACCTCGTTCGCGCGCGAGAGCGCGTGAGAGAGTGCCTTGCGCTCCTTGCGCCGGAGGCGCGCGCGGCCGGCGTGCCGCTCGCGATCGAGCCGCTTCATCCGATGCAAGCGCCGGATCGCGCGTGCGTGAACACCCTCGAGCAGGCGCTAGATCTCTGCGAGGCGCTCGGCGAGGGCGTCGGCGTCGCGGTGGACGTCTATCACGTCTGGTGGGACCCGAAGCTCGCCGAGCAGATCGCGCGCGCAGGCCGCAGGCGGCTCCTCGCGTTCCATCTCTGCGACTGGCGGGTGCCGACGCGCGATACGCTCAATGACCGCGCGATGATGGGCGACGGCGTAATAGACCTTCCCCGCATCCGCGGCTGGATGGAAGCGGCCGGCTACGCGGGCTTTCACGAGGTGGAGATCTTCTCCGAGCGCGACTGGTGGCAGCGCGATCCGGACGAGGTGCTCGCGGTGATGAAAGAGCGGTATCTGCGGTTCTGCTAGCGCGGCCGCAGCGGGCGACGATCGTCCCCGCCCGGCGGACGAAAGGAGGAGCGATGCGCGGTGCGGTGTTTCTCGGCAATCGGCGAATCGAAGTGCGGCAATTCCCCGACCCGGTTCCCGGGCCGGGCGAGGTGGTGATCCGGATGAAGGCCTCGGGCCTGTGCGGCTCGGATCTCAAGTTCTACCGCTCGCCGCCGGGCGAAGCGCAGCGCGCGCTCGGCCTTCCCGGCGATGCCGAGCCCTTCATCGCCGGGCACGAGCCCTGCGGCGTGGTGGAAGCGCGCGGGCCGGGCGTCGCCGAGCGCGAGGCGCCGCTCGGTGCGCGCGTGATGAACCACCATTACGCCGGCTGCGGCGTCTGCGGCCACTGCCGCACCGGCTGGTCGCAACTGTGCCGCGCCGGCATCGCCGTCTACGGCGTCACCGCGAACGGCGGGCACGCCGAGTACCTCAAGGTGCCGGCGCGAACGCTCGTTCCGCTGCCCGACGAACTGACGTTCTCCGAGGGCGCGGCGATCTCCTGCGGCACCGGCACCGCGTACGCGGCGCTGAGGCGCATGCAGCTTGCGGGCGGGCAGACGCTCGCCGTGTTCGGCCAAGGGCCGGTCGGGCTTTCCGCGACGCTCATCGGCGCGGCGATGGGAGCGCGGGTGATCGCGGTCGAGACGAACGCCGCGCGGCTTGCGCTTGCGCGCGAGTTCGGCGCCGATGCGCTCGTGGATGCGTCGAAGGACGAGCCGGTCGCGGCGCTCAAGGAGCTCACCGGCGGCGAGGGCGTGGATCTCGCGCTCGACTGCTCCGGCGTCTCGCAGGCGCGCCTTGCCGCGGTGCGCGCGGCGAAGACCTGGGGCCTCGTCTGTTTCGTCGGCGAAGGGGGCGATGTGACGCTCGACGTCTCGCGCGACCTCCTGCGAAAGCAGCTCACGATCGTCGGCTCCTGGACGTTCAGCGCGATCGGGCAGGCCGAATGCGCGCGCTTCGTCGCGGCGAATCGCATCCGGCTCGACCGGCTCTTCACGCACCGCTGGCGGCTCGACGAGGTCGAGCAAGCCTACCGCGTCTTCGACACCCAGGCGACCGGCAAGGCGGTGATCGAGTTTCCGTGACCGCGACGCTCACCGGGCGCGAAGCGTTCGTGCGCATCCTCGCCGACGAGGGGGTGACGCACCTCTTCGGCAACCCGGGCACGACCGAGCTCGCGATCATGCAGGCGCTCGGCGCGCATCCGGAGATCCGCTTCGTCCTCGGGCTTCAGGAGTCGGTGGTGCTCGCGATGGCCGACGGCTACGCGCGCGCGAGCGGGCGGCTCGCGGCGGCGAACGTCCACGTGGCCCCGGGCCTCGGCAACGCGATGGGTGCGCTCTATAACGCCCGCTTTTCCGGCTCGCCGCTTGTCCTCACCGCCGGGCAGCAGGAGCAGGGCCACGGCCTGCGCGAGCCGCTCCTCTATGCGCCGCTCGTCGAGGTCGCGCGGCCGTTCGTCAAGTGGGCGGTCGAGGTGACGCGCGCGCAAGACCTTCCGCTCGTCCTTCGCCGCGCGGCGAAAGTGGCGACGACCCCGCCCACCGGGCCGGTGTTCGTATCCCTGCCCGCCGACGTTCTGGACGACACGGTCGAGACCGACCTCGGCCGGCCGACGCGGGTGGATGCGCGCGCGCGGCCTTCGGACGACGCGATCGAGCGGCTCGCCCTGCGGCTCCTTTCCGCGCGCGCACCGGCGATCCTCGCGGGGCGCGAGCTCGCCGAGCGCGACGCATGGGCCGAGGCGGCGGAGCTCGCCGAACTCGCCGGCGCCGCCGTCTTCGGCGAGACGGTGCCCTACTGCGCGCCGTTTCCGAGCGAGCATCCGGCGTACATTGGGATGCTGCCGCGCAGCCAGCCAGCGGTGCGCGAGGCGCTCGCGCCCTTCGACTTACTGGTTTGCCTGGGAGCGGATCTGCTTCGGATGTCGGTGCACAGCCCGATGGATCCGCTCCCCGAAGGATTGGCCGTCGTACACGTGAGCGAGCGCGACTGGGAGATCGGCAAGAACCATCCGGCGGAGATCGCGATCCGGGCGGACGTGAGGGAAACGCTCGCTGCACTGCTGCCGCACCTTCGCG
>JAOAFL010000060.1 GCA_026416295.1 Burkholderiales bacterium
TCGGGAAAGTCGAGCATCGCCTCGGTGAGCGCGCGCAGCTCGACGAGCGCCTGCCCGAGCGCGCGCACCGCGTCCGAGAACTCTCCGGCGAGCGAGCGCAGCGCCGAGCGCGCCGCGGCGCTGCTTGCGGCGTCGATCAGATCGGCGACCGCCTCGGCCTGCGCGAGGTCGAGCTTTCCGTTCAGGAACGCCCGACGCGTGTACTCGCCGGGCTCGGCAAGGCGCGCGCCGGCGTCGAGGAACGCGCGCAGCAGCGCATGCAGCACCACCGGCCCCCCGTGCGCGTGGAACTCCAGCACGTCCTCGCCGGTGTAGGAGCGCGGGCCGGGAAAATAGAGCGCGATGCCCTCGTCGAGCGGCTCGCCGGTTGCATTGCGCGCGGTGCGCAACGTCGCACGGCGCGGCTCGGGAAGCGCGCCGAGCACCGCGCGCGCGATCTCCGGCACCGCCGGCCCCGAGAGCCGCAGCACGCCGATCCCGGAGCGTCCGGGCGCCGTTGCGATCGCGACGATCGTGTCCGGCGCTGACCCTTCAGCGCCGGGCATGCGCCGGCTTGTCGCGCTCGAACATGCGCTGGATCTGCCACTGCTGGAGGATCGAGAGGATATTGTTCACCAGCCAGTAGAGCACCAGCCCCGCCGGAAAGAAGAAGAAGAACACGCTGAACACGTAGGGCATGAACTGCATCACCTTCGCCTGCACCGGATCCGGCGGCGGCGGGTTCATGCGCGTCTGGATCACCATCGTGACCGTCATCAACACCGGCAGCACGTAATACGGGTCGAGGGCCGACAGGTCCTTGATCCACAGGACGAACGGCGCATGGCGAAGCTCGATCGCGGCAAGGAGCACCCAGTAGAGCGCGATGAAGACCGGGATCTGCACGAGGATCGGCAGGCAGCCGCCGAGCGGATTGATTTTCTCGGTGCGGTAGAGCTCCATCATCGCCTGGTTCATCTTGGCGCGGTCGTGCTCGTACATCTCGCGGATGCGCTGAAGCCGGGGCGTCACGAGCTTCATCTTCGCCATCGACTTGTAGCTCGCGGCAGACAGCGGAAAGAAAATCAGCTTGATCAGCACCGTGAGAAGAATGATCGCGACCCCCCAGTTCCCGGACCACTCGTAGAAGAATTCGAGCACCGCGAAGAGCGGCCAGGCGATGATCGCGAGCCAGCCGTAGTCGACCACGAGCTCCAGCCCCGGCGCCGCCGCCTTCAGCCGCCGCTGCTCCTGCGGACCGGCGTAGAGCGTCGCGCTCACGCGCTGGCGAGCGCCCGGCTCGACCGCGGGCAACGCCAGGATCGTCCCGGCGGCGTACAGGGCGTCGGGCAGCTTTCGCGCGTAGTACTCGCGCGGCGTCTGATCCGCCGGCAGCCAGGCGGCGACGAAATAGTGCTGCACCATCGCGATCCAGCCGTCGCGCGCCTGTCTCGGATAGTCGGCCTTGTCCTTGTCGAGCTCGGAGAACTCGATCTTTCGGAACGCCTTTTCCGCGGTGTAGACCGCCGGGCCGGTGAACGTGTACATCATCGCGCTCTCGCCGGCGGGCGAGCGCCCGTCGCGCACGAGCTGAAAGTAGGCGTGGCCGGCAAGCGGCGCTGCGCCGCCGTTCGTCACCTCGAATGCGACGTCGATCAGATAGCTGTTGCGGCGGAACGTGTAGATCTTCTCGACCGTCACCCCCGGCGGCCCGTCGGCCGCGAGCCGAAGCTCGAAGGACTCGGCACCCGGCGAAAGTTCGCGCTCGCCAGGCAGCGCGCGCCACGCGCTGCGGTGGTTCGGCAGCTGCTCGCCGATCAGGCCGCTTTGCGCCGCGTATTGGTGCTCCGGACCGAAAAGCACGAAGTTTTTCGCCGGATCGACGGTGTCCTTGTGCGCGAGCAGCTCGAGCCGGCGAAGCGTTGCGCCCGAGGTGTCGATCTCGGCGACGTAGAGGTCGGTGCGCACCGTCACCACCTCGCCCTTCGTCGGCGCCGGCGCCGCACCGGGGACCGGCGGCGCGGTCGCAGGTGCAGCCCCCGCCGGCGCTTTCGCCGGCGGCGCGGTCGGCGCCGGCACGCCGGACTCCGGCGGCGCCGAGACGCGCGCAGTCGAGCGTCGCTCCTTCTCCCACGCGTCCCAAAGCAGGAGCAGCGAGAACGTGAAGACGAAGAAGAGGATGAGACGCTGGGTATCCACGGATCCCGCGCTGCGTTCAGCGTCGTGGCGGCGGCACCGGATCGTAGCCGCCCGGGTGCCACGGGCCGCAGCGGCCGACGCGCTTCACGATGAGCCAGCCGCCGCGCAACGCACCGTGCCGCTCGAGCGCTTCCTCCGCGTACGCCGAGCAGCTCGGGTAAAACCGGCACGACGGCCCGAGGAGCGGGCTCACGAAGTATCGATACGCGCGCAGCGCGCTTGCCAGGGCGCGCGCGATCATCGCGCGAGCGCCCCGAAGAGCGAGCGCAGCAGCGCGAGCGTCGCCGGGCCCGGCTTCATCCCGTAGGGCGGTCGCACGAGCACGTCGAGCGCGCCGAGCCGCGCCTGCTCGAGCCGGAAAGCCTCGCGAATGCATCGTTTGATCCGGTTGCGCATCCTCGCCTCTGCCGCATGCCGCCGCGACAGCAGAATGCCGAGCCGCGGCGGGCCGCTTTCGCGCCGCAGCGTGTAGAACACGAACCCGTGGCGCGCAGTTCGCCGGCCGCTTCGCAGCAGGGTCTCGAACGCCGCGCTCGTCCGCAAGCGCCGCTCGCGGCCGAACCGCAACCGCGCCGGCGCTGGCGGATCGCGCACGTCGGCGTGCGGCGCTAGACCGTCAGGCGCTTTCGCCCCTTCGCTCTGCGCGCGCGCAGCACCGCGCGGCCGCCGCGCGTGCGGCTGCGCGCGAGGAACCCGTGGCGTCGCGCGCGCCGGATCCGGGACGGCTGATACGTCCGCTTCATCGCCTGCTCAGCTCCTGAAAGGGGCGCTATTAGAGCCCGCGCATCGAAGCGTTGTCAAATAGTACCGTCGTGCGCGCACGCGCATGTGGAACTGCGCCGTGCGCGGGGGTAGAATTCGGCTTCGTGTGCGGCGCCGTCGCGCCGCCGCTCCCGCATCGAAGAAGAGTTTTCACGAAGGCTCTCGACCCGGACGCTGCGAGGACGATGCATACACTCTGGCACGCGTGCCTGCGCCGTCTGGAGCAGGAGCTGCCCGCGCAGCAGTTCAACACCTGGATCCGGCCGCTCTCGGCCGAACCCGAAGACGCCGAGCCCGGCGCGCTCGTTCTGACCGCGCCCAACCGCTTCGTCGCCGAAATGGTGCGCGAGCGCTTCGCCGCGCGCATCGGCAGGCTCGCCGAGGAGGCGAGCGGGCGCGAGACGCTCGTGAAGGTGGTGCTCGCCCGCCCGGCGCAGACGCCTGCCCGCGCCGCCCCGGCCCCGGCGCCCGCGGTCGGCCCAGAGCGCACTCCGTTCAGCCGCCAGTTCAGCTTCGACAACTTCGTGACCGGCAAGGCGAACCAGCTTGCGCGCGCCGCGGCGCTGCAGGTGGCGGAAAACCCGGGGCTTTCGTACAACCCGCTGTTCATCTACGGCGGCGTCGGCCTCGGCAAGACGCATCTGCTGCTCGCGATCGGCAACCACGTCGGCAGCCGCCGTCCGCAGGCGAAGATCCGCTACATCCACGCCGAGCAGTACGTCACCGACGTCGTGCGCGCCTACCAGCAGAAGTCGTTCGAGGAGTTCAAGCGCTACTACCACTCGCTCGACCTGCTGCTGATCGACGACATCCAGTTCTTTTCGAACAAGGACCGCACGCAGGAGGAGTTCTTCTACGCGTTCAACGCCCTGGTCGAAGCGCACCGCCAGATCGTGATCACCTGCGACACCTACCCGAAGGAGATCGCCGGGATGCAGGAGCGACTGATCTCGCGCTTCGGCTGGGGCCTCACGGTCGCGATCGAGCCGCCGGAGCTCGAGATGCGCGTCGCGATCGTGCTGAAAAAGGCGGAAGCCGAGTCGGTCGCGCTGCCTGAGGACATCGCGTTTTTCATCGCCAAGCATATCCGCTCGAACGTGCGCGAGCTGGAAGGCGCGTTGAAAAAAGTGCTCGCGTTCGCCCGCTTCACCGGCCGCGAGCTGACGCTCGAGCTCGCGCGCGAGGCGCTGCGCGACATCCTGCACGTCGCCAACCGCCAGATCACGATCGAGGGCATCCAGAAGACCGTGGCCGAGTACTACAAGATCAAGGTCTCGGACATGCATTCGAAGCGCCGCACGCGCAACCTCGCGCGCCCGCGCCAGGTGGCGATGGCGCTCGCCAAGGACCTTACCCACCTCAGCCTTCCCGAAATCGGCGAGGCCTTCGGCAACCGCGATCACACCACCGTGCTGCACGCCTGCCGCACGGTCGCCGCGCTGCGCAAGACCGATCCGGCGCTCAACCGCGACTATCACGTGCTCGAGCAGATCCTGAAAGGATAGCGCCGATGCACAAGCTGTGCAGCGACGCTGGAGCGATTGTGGACAACTCCGTCGCGCAGACGCCCGCGCGTTTCGATCCACATCGGCCCACAGCGTCTTCCACAGCCTGCCCCGCGCGCCGCGCGCGCCAAGTGGGTGCCACGACGGAAGTTTTTCGCTTGTCCCGCGCTGTCGCCCGCTCTATTAGCTGCTACTTGCAAGAAAGAAGACGATGATTCTCGTAAAGGCGAAGCGCGAGGCGCTGCTTGCGCCGCTCGCCGCGGTGGCCGGCATCATCGAGCGCCGCCACACGCTGCCGATCCTGTCCAACGTGCTGATCGAGCGCGGCGCGGGCAGCCTGTCCTTTCTCGCCACCGACATCGAGATGCAGATCACGGCGCGCGCCGACCTGGAGGCCTCGGGCGAGGCGCGCGCCCTCACCGTCGGGGCGCGCAAGCTGGTCGACATCCTGCGCGCGCTGCCCGAGGACGCCGAGGTGACGCTGCAGCAGCAGGACGGGCGGCTGCAGGTGAAGTCCGGCCGCAGCCGCTTCACGCTGCAGACGCTCGCGGCCGAGGATTTTCCGCGGCTCGCGAGTCCGGCGGGCGAGGTGGCGCGCTTTGCGCTCGCGCAAAGCGCGCTGCGGCGCCTGATCGGCTTGGTGCAGTACGCGATGGCGCAGCAGGACATTCGCTACTACCTGAACGGGATGCTGATGGTGATCGCCGACGGCGAGCTGAGGCTGGTCGCGACCGACGGACATCGGCTCGCGTTCGCGGCGAGCGCGCTCGGCGCGGAGCTGCCGCGGCAGGAGGCGATCGTGCCGCGCAAGACGGTGCTCGAACTCGCGCGGCTGCTCGGCGACAGCGACGCCGAGGTGCGCGTCGAGCTCTCCGCCACGCAGGCGGTGTTCGCGTTCGGCGCGATCGAGCTGGTCTCGAAGCTGATCGACGGCAAGTTTCCCGACTACGCGCGCGTCATTCCGACCGCGAACCGCAACCGTCTGACGGTCGCGCGCGAGCCGCTGCGCCAGGCGCTCGCGCGCGCGGCGATCCTCTCGAGCGAGAAGTTCCGCGGCGTGCGCCTGGTGCTGGGCGACGGTACGCTGCGCATCGTCTCGACCAACGCCGAGCAGGAGGAAGCGGAGGAGACGCTGGAGGTCGACTACCGCGGCGAGCCGCTCGACATCGGGTTCAACGTCGCATACCTGCTCGATGCACTGAACAGCGTCGGCGGCGCCGAGGTGCAGTGCGCGTTCGGCGACGCGTCCTCGAGCGCGCTCCTGGAGTTCCCCGCCGAGCCGTCGTTCCGCTACGTCGTGATGCCGATGCGCATCTGAGGAGAACGGGTTTGGGCGAGCCGGAAAGACAGCCGGCCCCGCCGGCCGAGGCGGGCGGCTACGACAGCGACTCGATCAAGGTCCTGAAAGGCCTGGAGGCGGTGCGCAAGCGCCCCGGCATGTACATCGGCGACACCTCCGACGGCACCGGGCTGCACCACATGGTGTTCGAGGTGGTGGACAACGCGGTGGACGAGGCGCTCGCGGGCTTCTGCGACGAGATCGTCGTCACGATCCACACCGACAACTCGGTGTCGGTGCTCGACAACGGCCGCGGCATCCCGACCGGCATCAAGGAGGACGACGAGGCTCGCCGCTCGGCCGCCGAGATCGTGATGACCGAGCTGCACGCCGGCGGCAAGTTCGATTCCAACACCTACAAGGTCTCGGGCGGCCTGCACGGCGTCGGCGTGTCGGTGGTGAACGCGCTCTCGAGCTGGCTGCGGCTGACGATCTGGCGCGACGGAAAAGTGCACCAGATGGAATTCGCAGACGGTGTTCCGACCGGGCCGCTGCGCGTGACCGGAACCACCGAGCGGCGGGGCACCGAGGTGCATTTTCTCGCCTCGCGCGCGGTGTTCGGCAACGTCGATTACCACTACGACATCCTCGCGCGGCGGCTGCGCGAGCTGTCGTTCCTCAACAACGGCGTTCGCATACAACTCGTCGACCAACGCTCGGGCAAGGCAGAGACGTTCGCGTTCGGCGGCGGGGTGAAGGCGTTCGTCGAGTACATCAACCGCGCGAAAAACGTCCTGCACCCGAACGTGTTCTACGCCGCCGGCCAGAAGGACGGAATCGCGGTCGAGGTGGCGATGCAGTGGAACGACTCCTACCAGGAGAACGTGCTCTGCTTCACCAACAACATCCCGCAGAAGGACGGCGGCACGCACCTCACGGGCCTGCGCGCGGCGATGACGCGCGTGCTCAACCGCTACATCGAGGAACACGAGATCGCCAAGCGCGCGCGGGTGGAGCCCACCGGCGACGACATGCGCGAGGGGCTCGCTTGCGTGCTCTCGGTGAAGGTGCCGGAGCCGAAGTTCTCCTCGCAGACCAAGGAAAAACTGGTCTCCTCCGAGGTGCGGCCGGTGGTGGAGGAAATCGTCGGCGAGCGGCTGCGCGAGTTTCTCGAGGAGCGGCCGCAGGACGCGCGCCAGATCACCGCGAAGATCGTCGAGGCGGCGGCGGCGCGCGAGGCGGCGCGCAGGGCGCGCGAGATGACGCGGCGCAAGGGCGTCCTCGATTCAATGGGCCTGCCGGGCAAGCTCGCCGACTGCCAGGAGAAGGACCCGGCGAAGTGCGAACTGTTCCTCGTCGAGGGCGATTCGGCGGGGGGGTCCGCCAAGCAGGGCCGCGACCGGCGCTTTCAGGCGATCCTGCCGCTCAAGGGCAAGATCCTCAACGTCGAAAAAGCGCGCTTCGACAAGCTGCTCGCCTCGGCCGAGATCGCGACGCTCATCACCGCGCTCGGCTGCGGCATCGGCAAGGAGGAGTACAACCCGGACAAGCTCCGCTACCACCGCATCATCATCATGACGGATGCGGACGTCGACGGCTCGCACATCCGCACGTTGCTGCTCACCTTCTTCTACCGCCAGATGCCAGAGCTGGTCGAGCGCGGGCACATCTACATCGCGCAGCCGCCGCTCTACAAGGCGCGGCTCGGAAAGGAAGAGCGCTATCTCAAGGATGAGCACGAGCTGAACGAGTTCATGCTGCGCCAGGCGCTGGTCGATGCCGCGCTCGTGCCGGCGGCGCGGCGCGAGCCGATCGCGGGCGAAACCCTCGCGGAACTGGCGCGCTCGTACCTGCTTGCACAGGCGGTGATCGAGCGCGTCTCGCGCTGGATCGACCGCGACGCGCTCGTCGCGATGCTGCGCGGCGCGCGCGTCGATCTCGCGCGCCGCGAGGCGGCGCTCGCGTCCGCCGAGGCGCTCGGCGAGGCGCTCGCCGCGAGCGGCGCGCGCGTCGCGGCACACTTCGACCCGAAGACCGAGCGCTACCAGATCCGCATCGAGCGCACGCGCCACGGCAACGTGCGCGCGAGCACGATCGACACCGAGTTCCTGCACTCGGGCGACTACGCACAGATCCGGCAGACCGCGGAGCTGCTGCGCGGGCTGGTCGGCGTCGGCGCGTGGGTGCGCCGCGGCGAAAAGAAACAGGCGGTGCGCGACTTCGGCGAGGCGGTGCACTGGCTGCTGGAGGAGGTGCGCCGCTCGATGACGCTGCAGCGCTACAAGGGGCTCGGGGAGATGAACCCGGAGCAGCTCTGGGAGACGACGATGAACCCGGAGACGCGCCGGCTGCTCAAGGTGCAGATCGAGGACGGCATCGCCGCCGACGAGATCTTCACCAAGCTGATGGGCGACGAAGTCGAGCCGCGGCGCGCGTTCATCGAGTCGAACGCGCTCGGGGTGCGCAACCTCGACGTCTAGGCGGCGCGGCGCTTGCGCGCCGCGCGGGCGGTCGCCGGCCGCGCAAGCGGGCGGACGTCGGCGGCCGCGGGGGTCGGCGCCGGCTTCGCCGCGCGCGGCTCGAACTCGAAGCCGATCCGGCCGCCTTCGGTCTTCACGAGGTACGCCTTGAAGCGGCGGCCTTTCTTCGACACGAAGCCGGCGAGGAGGTCGGTCCGGCCGGCCGCGAGAAGCTTTTTCATCTGCGCGGGCTCGATCGGCTGCTGCAGGATCACGCGCCCGGAGCGGAAGTCGCAGCGGCGCGCGGCGCCGACCGCGTTTTCGCACACGTACGCCATGCCGTGCTCGAAGACGCGCGCGCCGCATTTGGGACACGCGCCGAGAGGCTCGGCGGCGGAAAAATCCGGCGCCGACGCCTCGTCGTGCTCGGTGCGCGGACCGAAGTCGAACTCGACGCGGAAATCGTCGGTAAGGCGTACGCGCGCGGCGAACGGCCGGCCCTTTCGGCTGATGAAGTCGGTGAACGGGCCGGCGCTGCGGTTGCGCAGCAGCTCGGCGACCTCCTCCGGATCCCACTCGCGGCCGGAGAGCACCGTCCAGAGAGAGAAGTCGCAGCGCTGGCAGGCGAACTTGCGATAGTTCTCCTGCACGGTCCCGCCGCACTTCGGGCAGGGGGCGGGCACGGTCGCGAACGCGGTCTCGGGGATCTCGCCGCGACGGATGCGCTCGACGAGGTCGCGCGCGACCCCCTCGATGTGGCGCATGAACTCGCGCCGCGCGAGCTTTCCGGCCTCCATCAGCTTCAGCTTGTGTTCCCAGTCGCCGGTCAGCTCCGGAGACGTGATCTCCTGCACGCCGAAGTGGCGCAGCGCAAGGAGCAGCCGGTACGCCTTGAAGGTCGGCACGAGCTCGCGGCCGACGCGGCGCACGTACTTCACCGCGATCAGGTCCTCGATGATCTGGGCGCGCGTCGCGGGCGTGCCGATGCCCTTCGCCTCCATCGCCGCGCGCAGCTCTTCGTCCTCGACGAGCTTTCCCGCGCCCTCCATCGCCGAAAGCAGCGTCGCCTCGGTGTAGCGCGGCGGCGGCTTTGTCTGCTGCGCCTGCACGCTCGCTTCGCGCCCCTGCGCCGTCTCTGCCCGCGCGACCGCCGGCAGCGCCGCCTCCTCCTGCGCCGCGCGGCCGTAGACGACGAGCCAGCCGGGCTTCTGCAGCACGCGGCCGTCGGTGCGGAAATGGTGCTCGCCGACGCGCGTGACGCGCGTCGTCTGCAGGTACTCGGCCGGCGGATAGAACACCGCGAGAAAGCGCCGCACCACCATGTCGTAGATCTTCGCCTCGGCTTCGTTCAGGTGCCCCGGCGCCTGCAGCGTCGGGATGATCGCGAAGTGGTCCGAAACCTTCGCGTCGTCGAACACGCGCTTGTTCGGGCGCACCCAGCCCTGCGCGAGCACCTCGCGCGCGAACGGTCCGTACGCCTCGGAGTCGGCGAGCAGCGCGAGCGTCTTTCTCACCGTGGCGACGTAGTCCTCGGGGAGCGCGCGCGCGTCGGTGCGCGGATACGTGAGGACCTTGTGCCGCTCGTAGAGCGCCTGCGCGAGCGCGAGCGTGGTGCGCGCAGAAAAGCCGAAGCGGCTGTTTGCCTCGCGCTGCAGGCTCGTGAGGTCGTAAAGGAGCGGCGAGAGCTGGCTCGCCGGGCGCGCCTCGTCGGAGACCGTGCCGCGCGCGCCGGCGCAGGCGGCGCGGATCGCTTCGGCGCGCGCCGCGTCCCAGAGCCGCTCGGCGCGCCGCTCGGGATCGTCGTCCCTGCGGAACTGCGGGTCGAACCAGCGCCCGGTGTACTCGCCGGCGGCGACCGCGAAGCGCGCGTGCACCTCCCAGTAGCCGCGCGGCTTGAAGGCGCGGATGCGCTCCTCGCGCTCGACGAGGATCGCGAGCGTCGGCGTCTGCACCCGGCCGACCGGCGTGAGATAGAAGCCGCCCTCGCGCGAATTGAACGCGGTCATCGCGCGCGTACCGTTGATGCCGACCAGCCAGTCGGCCTCGGCGCGGCACTTCGCGGCGTCGGCGAGCGCGAGCATCTCGCGGTCTTGTCGGAGCGCCGCGAACCCCTCGCGAATCGCGCTCTGCGTCATCGACTGCAGCCACAGCCGTTCGATCGGCTTTTTCGTGCCGGCGTACTGGACGATGTAGCGGAAGATGAGCTCGCCTTCGCGGCCGGCGTCGCAGGCGTTGATCAGACCGACGACGTCGCGGCGCCGGATGAGGCGCACGAGCAGCGCAAGGCGCGCCTCGTTCTTCTTGATCGGCGCGAGCTCGAAACGCGGCGGAATCACCGGCAGATTCTCGAAGGACCATTTGCCTCGCTTGGCGTCGTGCTCGGCCGGCGCGACGAGCTCGAGCAGGTGCCCGACCGCCGAGCAAAGCACGTACGCGTCGCTCTCGTAGTACTCGCCCTTGCGCGTGAAGCCGCCGAGCGCGCGCGCGATGTCGGCGGCGACGGACGGTTTCTCGGCGATGATCAGCTTCTTCGGCATCCGGCCGAACGGGAAAAGGGCGGCAGAATACCCGCAAAGAACACCGCCGCACAACCGGCGCGGTCAGGCGAGGCGCTGGTAGAGGCCACCGGGGAGCGCGGCGACGCGCCCGGCGAGCTCGAGCCGCAGCAGCTCGGCGGCGACGCGCTCGGCGGGCAGGCCTGAGCGCGCGCAGAGCGACTCGACGTCGATCGGCTCGAAGCCGAGGTGCGCAAGGAGCGGCCCGTCTTCGGCCGCCGGCGCGGGCGCAGCGGCCGCGGCGCGCGCGCCGGTGCGCCTAAGTAGCGGCAGCTCGGCGTACAGGTCCTCGACCGACTCGACGAGCTTTGCGCCCGACTTGATGAGCGCGTGGCAGCCCTTGGCGAGCGGCGCGTGGATCGAGCCGGGCAGCGCGAACACCTCGCGCCCCTGCTCGGCGGCGAGGCGCGCGGTGACGAGCGAGCCCGAGCCGAGCGCGGCCTCGACGACGAGGCAGCCGCGCGAAAGCCCGCTGATCAGCCGGTTGCGGCGCGGGAAATTGTGCGCGTACGCCGGCGTGCCGAGCGGGAATTCGGACACGATCAGCCCGCGCTCCGCGATCCGCGCGGCGAGGTCGGCGTTCGCCGGCGGATAGACGACGTCGGCGCCGGTGCCGAGCACCGCGATGGTCGATCCCTCGCCTTCGAGCGCACCGCAGTGCGCCGCGGCGTCGATGCCGAGGGCAAGCCCCGAGACGATCGCGACGCCCGCCGTGCTGAGCGCGTGCGCGAATCGCTCGGCGTCGCGCCGCCCTTGCGCGGTCGCGTTGCGGCTGCCGACGATCGCGAGCGCGGGCCGCGCAAGGAGCTCGGTGCGGCCGACGCAATAAAGCACCGGCGGCGGGTCGGCGATCTCGAGCAGCAAGCGCGGGTAGTCGGCGTCGGCGAGGGGGAGCAGTCGGCGCCCCGGCGCCTCGAGCCAGGCGAGCGCCCGCTCGCTCGCGGCGACGACTTCCGGCGAGTCGAGCGCCTCGATCGCCGGGGCCGGCAGGTGGCGCGCAAGCTGCGCGCGCCCGACCTCGAGCACCCGCTCGGGGGAGCCGTACAGCCTGAGAAGCGCGACGACGGTCGTCGGGCCGAGCCCGGGCGCGAGCGTCAGGCGGAGCCAAGCCGCCGCCTCGCGCGCGCGCATCGGCGCTTGCGCCGCGGCGCGCGTCAGGGGTTTCGCACGAGGTCGAACGGGTTCACCGGGCGGGCGACGTTCATCACGAGCGCGTAGGACACGCGGTCGAAGACCCGAAAGACGAACACCAGCCCGTAGCGCTCTTCGGGCAGCACCACCGGCATCGTCTCGGCGGCCCCCGCCCGGGCGAGTTTTCCGCCCGGCCGGTAGAGGGCGAGCACGTGCCCTGCTTCGAGGCCCTGATTCTTGCCCGCGCTCAGCGCGACGATCGACAGTCGCCCGGCTTCGCCGGTTCGGCCGACGCCCCCGTAGATCGAGATCACCCGCGCGTTCACAGGCGAGCCCGGCGCGCGCGGTACGTAGTTCACCGCTTCGGGCCGCCCGGCGGCGATCAGACGATCGCCGACCGCGACTTCCTGCCGTACCGAGGTCAGCTCGACGAGCGCCGGCTCGCCGGCGCGAACGATGCGCGCGGTGCCGAGGAAGATCGCCTCGAATCCGAGCGTGCGGTTCTCGTCGGGATCGACGAGCGGCTGGCCGCGCCGATACACGAACCATTGCTCGGCCTTCGCATCTCCGATCCCCTTCACGTAGGCGCGCGCGCCCGCTTCGATGACGACGCGGCCGGTTTCGGTCGCGACGATCACCGGCGCCTGATCGAGGCCGTCGGGCTCGACGACGAGCGGGCGGCTGAGAAACGGCTCGATCGCCGCCTGCGGGATCGGTGGCACGGCTTGCGGCGCCGTGGACTCGGCCCGCACCTGCGGGCTGAGCTGCACGGTCTCCAGCGCGAGCGCAGGCTGCTCGCGCGAGCGGTCGAGCACGATCACGTCGCCCGGATGGATGCGGTGCGGATTGCGGATCTGCTCGCGGTTGAGGTTCCACAGTTCGCTCCACCGCCACGGCGAATCGGTGAAGCGCTCGGCGATCGACCAGAGCGTATCGCCAGGCTGAACGACGTAGCGCTCGGGGGCGTTCGGCTTCAGAACGAGCGGTGGCTTCGGCGCTTGCGCGAGGGCGCCGGCCGCTGCGCCGAGGGCAAGGGCAAAAGTGAAATTTATGATATACTTACGCGCTTTCTCGTGCATGATGCCCCCGAGCGGTGGCTTGGGTGATCGGCTCCTGCGCTGCCGATCCGCGCTTGCAATTTAGCATAAGCCCGGATATTTATGTGGCGCCTTAGATAGTGCACGTAATTGGTTATTTCAGCAAGCGTTTTCCGCACAATGGCGATACTCAACATCCTGCGATACCCCGATGCCCGACTGCACAAGGTCGCCGAACCCGTCAAGGTGTTCGACGACTCGCTCAAACGCCTGGTCGCCGACATGGCCGAAACGATGTACGCGGCCTCGGGTGTCGGGCTCGCCGCCACGCAGGTGGACGTGCACAAGCAGGTGATCGTGGTCGACGTCTCGGATCGTCGCGATTCGCTCGTCGTGCTCGTCAACCCCGAGATCGTCGAGGCGAGCGGTGTCTCCGACATCGAGGAAGGCTGCCTTTCGGTGCCGGGGATCTACGAGACACTGGAGCGCGCCGAGCGAGTCAAGGTGCGAGCCTTCGACCAGCACGGCAAGTCGTTCACGCTGGAAGCGCAGGGGCTGCTCTCGGTGTGCATCCAGCACGAGATGGATCACCTGCAGGGCAAGGTCTTCATCGAGCGGCTCTCGCAGCTCAAGCAGCAGCGTATCCGCGCCCGAATCGCCAAGCAGCTCCGAAAAAGCGCCTGAGGGGCGCCGCGCAGGGCGCGGCCCCGCCGTCTGCCGATGCGCCTCGTATTCGCCGGAACCCCGGCCTTTGCCGCGGTCGCGCTGGAGGCGCTGCTCGCCGCCGGTCACGACGTCGCGCTCGTTCTCACGCAACCGGATCGCGCCGCCGGCCGCGGCCTGAAACCTGCCCCGAGCGCGGTCAAGCGGCTCGCGCTCGAACGGGGTCTTTCGCTCTATCAGCCGGCCTCGCTTCGCGCGCCGCAGGCGCTGGAGCCCCTGGAGGCGGCGCGCGCCGAGGCGATCGTCGTCGCCGCCTACGGACTGATCCTTCCTCGGCCGCTCCTTGCGCTCGCGCCCCACGGCGCGATCAACATCCACGCGTCGCTGCTTCCGCGCTGGCGCGGCCCGGCGCCGATCCAGCGGGCGCTGCTCGCCGGCGACCGCGAGACCGGCATCACGATCATGCAGATGGACGAAGGGCTGGACACGGGGCCGATCCTCGCGCAACAGCCGATCGCGATCGCGCCGGACGACGACGCCGCAAGCCTTCAGGACCGGCTCGCCGCGCTCGGTGCGCGGATGATCGTCGTCGCGCTCGCGGACATCGCCGCCGGCCGCGCGCGCCCCGTGCCGCAGCCGGCCGAGGGCGCGTGCTACGCGCCGAAGATCGCTCCGGAGGAGACCGTGATCGACTGGTCGCGGCCGTGTGCGCAGATCGAGCGGCAGATACGGGCGCTGCGCCCGGCGCCCGGCGCCCGCACGCGCCTGCGCGACGAGGAGATCAAGCTCTGGCGCGCGGAGTGCGTCGCGCGGCGCGGCTCCCCCGGCACGGTGCTCGAAGCCGGGCAGGCGCTTCTTATCGCCTGCGGCGAGGGCGCGCTCGCGGTGCGCGAGCTTCAGCGCGCGGGCGGCCGGCGGCTGCCCGCAGGCGAGTTCCTGCGCGGTCGCCGGGTCGCGCCGGGGGAACGCCTTGGCGCCGCTTGCTGAGGCGCTCGCGCTCGCGGCGCGGCGCGTCGCGCGCGTGGCCGCCGGCGCGAGCCTCGCAAGCGACGCCGAGCCGTTCGACGAGCCGGCCGAAGGGCCCGAGCGAACGCTTCGCGCGGCGGTCACGGACTTGTGCCTCGGCACGCTGCGACGGTACGGACGGTCGCAGGCGCTCGTCGCGCGGCTTTCGGCGCGCGCCAGCACACCCGAGCCGCTCGCGGCGGCGCTTCTCTGGTGCGCGTTCTACGCGCTCGAATCCGGCCGCTACGCGCCTTACACCGTGCTCGATCAGGCGGCACGCGCCGCCGACCGGCTGGGGCTTGCGCGGGCGAAAGGCTACGTCAACGCGCTGCTCCGGGCGTTTCTGCGCCGGCGAAGCGAAATCGAGGCGGCGATCGCGCGGGACCCCGCGGCGCGCTGGCAGCATCCGCGCTGGTGGATCGCGCGGCTGCGCGCGGAATACCCGGGCGCCTGGCAGCGGATCCTTGCGGCCGGCAACGCGCCGCCGCCGATGTGTCTGCGCGTCAACCTGCGCCGCACCTCCGTGGCCGCGTACCGCGAAACGCTCGCCGCCGCCGGGCACGAGGCGCGCGCGCTCGGCGGCGCGGCGCTTCTGCTCGCCAAACCGGTGCCGACGGCGCGCCTGCCCGGCTACGCCGAGGGACTCGTGTCGGTGCAGGACGCTGGCGCACAGCGCGCCGCGGCGCTCCTCGATCTGCGTCCCGGGCAGCGGGTGCTCGATGCTTTCGCCGCCCCCGGCGGAAAGAGCGCGCACATTCTGGAGACGGCGCAGGTCGCACTCACCGCGCTCGAAGCGGATCCGGCGCGCTGCCGCAGCCTCGAGCGCTCGCTCGCGCGGCTTGGCCTTGCGGCGCGCGTCGTCGCGGCCGACTGCACCGCGCCCGGCACCTGGTGGGACGGCGTGCCCTTCGACCGCATCCTCGCCGACGTGCCTTGCAGCGGCTCGGGCGTCGTTCGCCGGCATCCCGACATCAAGTGGCTGCGGCGCGCCGGCGACGTCGCGGCGTTCGCCGCGCGCCAGGGGCGGTTGCTCGATGCGCTTTGGCGGCTGCTCGCCCCGGGTGGTACATTGCTGTATGTCACCTGCTCGGTGTTCGGCGCGGAGAACGGCGCGGTGGTCGAGCGCTTTCTCGCGCGCACGCCCGGGGCGCGCCGCGTGCCGCTCGCCGACGGCGCCGCGCAGCTCCTGCCCGGTCCGGAACACGACGGGTTCTTTTTTGCGCCGCTAGAGAAGGCGCGCTAGAGCACTGCGCGATGCCGGCTCGCCGCCGATTCCTGCTCGCGGTCCTGCTGTGCGCGCTCGCGAGCGCGGCGCGCGCCGACGAGATCGAGGTGCAGCGGGTCGCCCTGCTGCCGGTCGAGGAAGGGCTCGCGCTCGATGCCGATTTCGCGTTCGAGATGAACCCGCGCCTTGCCGAGGCGGTGGCGAACGGCGTGCCGCTCTATTTCGTCGTCGAGTTCGAGCTGGTGCGCACGCGCTGGTGGTGGTTCGCAGAAAAGGTCGCCGCCCGGCGCATGCAGCTGCGGCTGTCGTATCACGCGCTGTCGCGCCAGTATCGGCTCTCGAGCGGGCTGCTGCAGCAGAGCTACGCCTCGCTCGGCGAGGCGCTCGCCGTGCTCAAGCGCGTGCGCCACTGGATCGTCGTCGAGCGCGCGGTCGCGCTCGCCGAAGGCCACTACGAGGCGGCGGTGCGCATGCGGCTCGACACCTCGCTGCTGCCGAAGCCGTTCCAGCTGTCGGCCCTTACCAGCCGCGAGCTGAATCTCGAATCGGCGTGGAAGCGGTTCCCGTTCCGCTATGGCGGGCCGGCGCCGGCGCCGGTCGAGGCGCGCGAGCCGCGCGAGGCGGAGGCGCGATGACGCTCGCGCTCACGGTCGGAGCGGCGCTCGCCGGCGTGGCGCTTTTTCTGCTCGCCACCGCGGCCGGCAACACGACGCTATTTGCGCGCCACTATCCGCTGCTGCTCGGCGTGAACGCGGCGCTCGCGGGGCTGCTTGCGCTGCTTGCGGCCTGGCAGCTCGCGGCGCTGTGGCGCAGCGTGCGCGCGCGCGCGTTCGGCGCGCGCCTGACGCTTCGCCTGACGCTGCTCTTTGCGCTGATGGCGCTTGCGCCGGGCGCGCTCGTCTACACGGTGTCGGTGCAGTTCCTCGCCCGTTCGATCGAGTCCTGGTTCGACGTGAAGGTCGAGGCGGCGCTCGAGGGCGGGCTCAACCTCGGGCAGTCGGCGCTCGACCAGATGCTCGCCGACCTGCAGGACAAGGCGCGGGCGATGGCGCTCGAGCTCGCCGAGCAGCCGCCGGCGCAGCAGGTGGTGCTGCTCAACCGCCTGCGCGAGCAGGCCGGGGTGCAGGAAGCGGTGATCGTCTCGGCCGGCGGACGGCTGCTCGCGAGCGCAAGCGGCGACCTCTCGCGCCTGGTGCCGGAGCTGCCCGCGGCGCAGCTGCTGCGCGCGGCGCGCGCCGGCCGCGGCTACGCCTCGGTCGATGCGCCGGCCGGCAAGCCGCTCGCGCTGCGCGTGGTGGTGCCGATGGCGAGCCTCGCGATCGCCGCCGAGCCGCGCTATCTGCAGCTGCGCCAGCCGGTGCCGGAGCTTTTCGGACGCAGCGCCGAGGCGGTCGAGGCCGCCTACCGCGACTACCGGGAGCTCGCGCTCGCGCGCCAGGGGCTGAAGCGCATCTACATCGTGACGCTCACGCTCGCGCTCGCGATGGCGCTGCTTGCGGCGCTCTCGCTCGCCGCGATCCTCGCCGGGCGGCTGTCGGGGCCGCTCGCCGAGCTCGCCGCCGCGACCCGGGCGGTCGCGCGCGGCGACTTCTCGCGTCGCATGCCGGTCACCAGCCGCGACGAGCTGGGGGTGCTCGTCGAATCTTTCAACGCGATGACGCGCGAGCTGGAGGAGGTGCGCCGGGGGCTCGAGGCGCATCGGGACGCGCTTGAGAGCGCGCGCGCGCGGCTGGAGAACATCCTCGCCAACCTTTCGGCCGGGGTGCTCGTGTTCGACGGTGAGCTGCGCCTCACCGCCGCCAATCCCGGCGCGCACGCGATCCTCGGCGAGACGCTCGCGGCCTGCGGGGGGCAGCCGCTCGAGGACTGGCCGGCGCCGCTGCGCCCGTTCGCCGAGGCGGTAAAGGAGCAGCTGCGCGCCTCGGGCGCCCGCCCTTGGCAGCAGGAACTGGAGCTGAAGGGCACCGGCAAGACGCTGCTCGTGCGCGGATCGGCGCTCGCCACCGCCCCCGAGGGCGGCCACGTGCTCGTCTTCGACGACATCACCCAGCTCGTGCAGGCGCAGCGCGCGACCGCCTGGGCCGAGGTGGCGCGGCGCCTCGCGCACGAGATCAAGAACCCGCTCACGCCGATCCAGCTTTCGGCCGAGCGGCTCGAGATGAAGCTCGCCGACAAGCTCCCGGCGCCCGACGCCGAGACCCTGCGGCGCGGCATCGGCACCATCGTCGCGCAGGTCGCCGCGCTCAAGCGCATGGTCGACGACTTCCGCGACTACGCGCGGCTGCCGGCGCCGGCGTTCGCGGCGCTCGACCTCAACCGGCTGGTCCACGAAGTGCTCTCGTTGTACGAAAATTCGCGGGTGCCGATCCTGCGCGCGCTCGCGCCGGGGCTGCCGCCGGTGCGGGCCGATGCGGAACAGATCCGGCAGGTGCTTCACAACCTGGTACAGAACGCCCAGGATGCGCTGGAGAACCGCAAGGCGGCCGACGAGCCGCCGGCGATCGAGGTGCGCACCGAGCGCGCGGGCGAGCGCGTGCGCCTGACGGTCGCCGACAACGGCGGCGGATTCCCCGAGGAGATCGTGGCGCGCGCCTTCGAACCCTACGTCACCACCAAGCCGCGCGGCACCGGGCTGGGGCTGGCGATCGTGAAGAAGATCGTCGACGAGCACCGCGGCGAGGTGACGATCGAGAACCGCCCGGGCCGCGGCGCGGCGGTGAGCGTGCTGCTGCCGGCGGCCGAGGGCGAGCGGCGCGCGCTCGCGGCGTAGGCGCACGCATGGCGCAGATTCTGGTCGTCGACGACGAGGTGGGCATCCGGGAGCTGCTTCTGGAGATCCTCACCGAGGAGGGCCATCAGGTGCAGCTCGCCGAGAACGCCGCCGAGGCGCGCCGCTGGCGCGAGCGCGGCCGACCCGACCTCGTGCTGCTCGACATCTGGATGCCGGACACCGACGGCATCTCGCTGCTCAAGGAATGGGCCGCGAGCGGTCAGCTGACGATGCCGGTCGTGATGATGTCCGGGCACGGTACGATCGAGACCGCGGTCGAGGCCACGCGCATCGGCGCGCTCGACTACCTGGAAAAGCCGATCGCGCTGCAACGGCTGCTCGCGACCGTACGTCGCGCGCTGAAGAGCGCGCCGCCGACCGCGGTGCGCGAGCTGTCGCTCGCGGCGCTTGGCCGCTCCGCGGCGCTCGTCGAGACGCGCAAGCGCCTGGCGCAGCTCGCGGCCGCCCCCGGCGCGCTGATGCTGCGCGGCGAGCGCGGCATGCGCCCCGAGCTTTTCGCGCGCCTGCTCGCCGCGCCCGGCACGCCGTTCCTCGAGGGCGACAGCTTGCTCGGCGAAGCCCCCTCGGAGGTGCTCGCGCGCGCCTCAGGCGGGGTGCTCTTTGTCGGCGACCTCACGCGCCTTGCGCGCCCCGAGCACAAGAACCTCGAATTCCTGCTCGCGCGCGCCGAACGGCATCGCGCGCGCGTCGTCTCGTTCTCGCCCGTCGATCCGCGCACGCTCGTCGAAAAGCACGGCTACGACCCGGAGCTCGCCGCACGCCTCGCCGAGCTCGCGCTGCGGCTGCCGGCGCTGCGCGAATTCGCCGACGACGTGCCCGATCTCGCCTCGCAGATGCTCGCGCTGCTCGTCGAAAGCCGCGCCTGCCCGCCGCGACGCTTCGCCACCGCGGCGCTCAACGCGTTGCGCCAGCACCGCTGGCCGGGCAACATCGCGGAGCTGGAAACGGTGGTGCGCAACCTCGCGCTCGGGGCGCTCGAGGAGGAGATCGGCCTTCCCGACGTCGAGCGCGTGCTCGCCGCGTTCGCCGCGCCGCCGCCGCCGCCCGAAATCGCGCTCGACCGGCCGTACCGCGAGGCGCGCGAAGCGTTCGAGCGGATCTACTTCGAGCACCTGCTCGCGCGCGAAAACGGCAGCATGTCGCGCGTGGCCGAGCGCTCGGGCCTCGAGCGCACGCACCTTTACCGCAAGCTGAAGGCGCTCGGCCTGCCGGTCGGCCGGCGCGACGAAAACGCGGGCTGAGCGCGGCCGCGGCTCAGCCGCGGCCGGGCGCGGCCGGTTTCTGCTTTTTTTTCGGCCGATGCGGCCGCGCGTTGCCGTAGGTCCCGCGGAAGATCTTGCCGCGGCGCGTGCGCCGGTCGCCCTTGCCCATCGTCGTCCTCCGTGCGAAGCCTATTGCGGAGCGGCGGCGATTATAGCGGCCGGGTCGTAGCCGAGGTTCGGCGCGAGCCACCGTTCGGCCGCATCGAGCCCGATGCCGCGCCGGCGCGCGTAGTCTTCGACCTGATCGCGCCCGATTCGGCCGACGGCGAAATAGCGCGCCTCGGGGTGCGACAGGTAGAACCCGGCGACCGACGAGGCGGGCAGCATCGCAAAAGACTCGGTAAGCCGCATGCCGGCGTTCTTCTCCGCCTCGAGCAGCGCGAAAAGATCCGCCTTCGCGCTGTGGTCCGGACAGGCGGGGTAGCCCGGCGCCGGCCGGATGCCGCGATAGGCCTCGGCGATGAGCTGCGCGTTCGAGAGGCGCTCCTCGGGGGCGTAGCCCCAGAATTCGCGCCGCACCCGTTCGTGCAGGTGCTCGGCGAACGCCTCGGCGAGCCGGTCGGCGAGCACCTTGAGCATGATCGCGCCGTAGTCGCTGTGCGCGCGCTCGAACACGGCAAGGTGCGGCTCGAGGCCGCCGACGCACACCGCGAACGCGCCGATCCAGTCGGGTACGCCCGAGTCCTTCGGCGCGACGAAATCGGCGAGGCACAGGTTGGGATTGCCTGCGGGCTTTTCGTTCTGCTGGCGCAGGTTGTACCAGGTCATCGCGACGCGCGCGCGCGAGGCGTCGGCGTAGATCTCGATGTCGTCCTCGTTCGTCTGCGCCGCGGGAAACAGCCCGAGCACGCCGTCGGCCCGCATCCACTTTTCCCGCACCGCGCGCGCGAGGAACTCGCGCGCCTCGGCGAGCAGCCGCCGCGCGGTCTCGCCGACCGTCGGATCGTCGAGGATCGCCGGATACGGGCCGGCGAGCTCCCACGCCTGCAAGAACGGGCCCCAGTCGATGTAGGCGAGCAGCCGCTCGAGCGGGTAGTCGGCGAGCACCGTGATCCCGGGCACCTTCGGCTCGGGCGGCGCGTAACGCGCCCAGTCGATCCTCGCGCGGCGGCGGCGTGCCTCGGCGATCGGCAGGAGCAGCCCCGGGCCCTTTTTCGCCGCGTGCTGCGCGCGGATGCGCTCGTAGTCGGCGCGCACGGAGGCGACGAACGCCGCGCGCGACTCGGGCGAAACGAGGTTCTGCACCACGCCGACCGCGCGCGAGGCGTCGGGGACGTAGACCACCGGCCCGCGGTAGGCCGGCGCGATTTTCACCGCGGTGTGCGTGCGCGAGGTGGTCGCCCCGCCAATGAGCAGCGGAATCGTGAACCCCTCGCGCTCCATCTCGCGCGCGACCTGCACCATTTCCTCGAGCGACGGCGTGATCAGCCCCGACAGCCCGACGATGTCGCAGTTCTGCTCGCGCGCGGTCTGCAGGATCTTCTGCGCCGGCACCATCACCCCGAGATTCACCACCTCGAAGTTGTTGCACTGGAGCACGACCGCGACGATGTTCTTGCCGATGTCGTGCACGTCGCCCTTGACGGTGGCGATCACCACCTTGCCCTTCGGGCGCGCGGCGTCGCCCGCGCGCGCCTTTTCCGCCTCGAGGTACGGCACCAGGTGCGCGACCGCCTGCTTCATCACGCGCGCCGACTTGACCACCTGCGGCAGGAACATCTTGCCGGCGCCGAAGAGGTCGCCGACGAGGTTCATGCCGTCCATGAGCGGCCCCTCGATCACCTCGATCGGGCGCGCGTACTTGCGCCGCGCCTCCTCGACATCCTCGACGATGTAGGTGGCGATGCCGTTCACGAGCGCGTGCGCGAGGCGCTCTTCGACCGTGCCGCGGCGCCAGGCGTCGTCGGCGCGCGCGGCGCGCGCGCCGCCCTTCACCTGCGCGGCGTATTCGATCAGCCGCTCGGTCGCATCCGGCCGCCGGTCGAACAGCACGTCCTCGACGCGCGCGCGCAGCTCCGGCTCGATCTCCTCGTACACGCCGAGCTGGCCGGCGTTCACGATGCCCATCGTCATGCCGGCGCGCACCGCGTGGTACAGGAACACCGTGTGCATCGCTTCGCGCACCGCGTCGTTGCCGCGGAACGAGAACGACAGGTTCGAGACCCCGCCCGAGACGTGCGCGTGCGGCAGGTTCGCGCGGATCCAGCGCGTCGCCTCGAGAAAATCGAGCGCGTAGCGGGCGTGCTCTTCGATGCCGGTCGCGACCGCGAAGATGTTCGGGTCGAGGATGACGTCCTCGGGCGCGAAGCCCGCCTCGCGCGTGAGCAGCGCGTAGGCGCGCCGCGCGATCTCGATGCGCCGCTCGACGGTGTCGGCCTGCCCGCGCTCGTCGAACGCCATCACGACCGCGGCGGCGCCGTAGCGGCGCACGAGGCGCGCCTGACGCAGGAACTCGGCTTCGCCTTCCTTGAGGCTGAGCGAATTGACGACGCCCTTGCCCTGCAGGCACTTGAGCCCCGCCTCGATCACGCTCCACTTCGACGAATCGACCATCACCGGCACGCGCGCGATGTCGGGTTCGGCCGCGACGAGCCGCAGGAACGTCACCATCGCGCGCTCCGAATCGAGCATCGCCTCGTCCATGTTGACGTCGATCATCTGCGCGCCGCCGGCGACCTGCTGGCGCGCGACCGCGAGCGCCTCGGCGTACTGGCCGGCGAGGATCAGGCGCGCGAACGCCTTCGAGCCGGTGACGTTGGTGCGCTCGCCGATGTTGACGAAGAGCGACCCTTCGCCGACGTTGAGCGGCTCGAGACCCGCCAGGCGCAGCATCGGCGCCGGGCGCGGCGGCCGGCGCGGCGGCGCGCCGCGGACCGCCTCGGCGATCGCGCGGATGTGCTCGGGCGTGGTGCCGCAGCAGCCGCCGACGATGTTGAGCAGTCCGGCGCGCGCCCACGCGCCGAGCTGCGCGGCCATCGATTCGGGCGTGTCGTCGTACTCGCCGAAGGCGTTCGGCAGCCCAGCGTTCGGATAGCAGACGAGGTGCGTCTCGGCGATGCGCGCGAGTTCCTCGACGTAGGGGCGCAGCTCGCGCGCGCCGAGGGCGCAGTTGAGACCGATCGCGAGCGCGCGCGCGTGACGCACCGAGTTGTAGAACGCCTCGGCGGTCTGCCCCGAGAGCGTGCGGCCGGAGGCGTCGGTGATCGTGCCCGAGACGACGACCGGCACGCGCGCCCCGCGCGCGTCGAACGTCTGCTCGATCGCGAAGATCGCCGCCTTCGCGTTCAGGGTGTCGAACACCGTCTCGACAAGGAGCAGGTCGACGCCGCCCTCGAGCAGCCCGCGCACCGCCTCGCCGTAGGCGGCGACGAGCTGATCGAAATCCACGTCGCGGTAGCCCGGGTCGTTCACGTCCGGCGAGATCGACGCGGTCTTCGAGGTCGGCCCGAGCGCGCCGGCGACGAAGCGCGGCCGCGCCGGATCGCGCGCGCTCCAGGCGCGCGCGGCCTCGACCGCGAGCCGCGCCGCGGCGAGGTTGAGCTCGTAGGCGAGCGAGGCGAGCCCGTAGTCGGCGAGCGACACCGCGTTCGCGTTGAACGTGTTCGTTTCGATGATGTCGGCGCCCGCGGCGAGGTACTGCTCGTGGATGCGGCGCACGAGCTGCGGCTGCGTCAGCGTGAGCAGGTCGTGCGCGCCGCGCAGCTCGCGCGGCCAGTCGCGAAAGCGCGCGCCGCGGTACTGCGCCTCCTCCAGCCGCTCGCGCTGGATCATGGTGCCCATCGCGCCGTCGAGGACGAGGATGCGCTCGGCAAGGAGCGCGTGCAGTCGGGCGTCGGTGTCGGTCATCGGCGGAGCGAGCGACGCGGCATCCTGCGGCGGGCCGCCGGATGCGGGCGCGGAGATCGGGCGAGGCGGCGTCTCTTTAGCGGCACTTGTTACGCGCCCGCAAGCTGAACGTCAAATCGGCGCGAGGGACGGAGTCTCGCCCAACGCCGGCGTCGCTGTCAACCGCGCATCGCTATACTCGGTGGCCGCATGATCGGCCGCGATCGGTCTGCGGCGCCGCCTGCCGCGCTCGCCTGGTCGGTCTGGGCGCTCGGCGCCTCACTATACCTCGCCGGGTTCTTCCAGCGGGTCGCGCCCGCGGTGATGACGCACGAGCTGATGGCCGAGTTCGCGATCGGCGCGGCCGGCCTCGGACAGCTCTCGGCGCTCTACCTCTACAGCTACGTCGCGATGCAGATCCCGACCGGGCTGATGGTGGATCGTTTCGGCGCGCGGCGCGTGCTCGCCGCGGGCGCGGCGCTCGCCGCCGCCGGGAGCCTGCTCTTTGCGCTTGCCCCGAGCCTCGCGCTCGCCGGCGCCGGCCGGCTGCTCGTCGGCGGCGCGGTCGGCGTCGCCTGGGTGGGCACGCTCAAGCTCGCGGCGCACTGGCTGCCGCCGGAGCGCTTCGCGCTCGCGACCGGCCTTGCGCTCGCGGCCGGCATGGCCGGCGCGGTCGGCGCAGGCGTTCCGCTCGCCTGGGCGGTCGGGGCTTTCGGCTGGCGCGCGGTGATGTTCGCCGCCGGGGCGGCGACGGCGCTGCTCGCCGCGGCGATCTGGTGGCAGGTGCGCGACGATCCGGCCGAGCGCGGCTATGCGAGCTGGTTCGCCGGCGCGTCGCAGCGCGGTGCGCGCGTCTCGGCGCTCGCCGGGCTCGCCGAGACGCTGCGCTACCGCAACACCTGGCTCATCTTCGTCGCGCCGCAGGGCATGGTCGGGGCGTGCCTTGCGATCGGCGGGCTCTGGGGCGTGCCCTGGCTCGTTACGGTGTACGGCTTCAGCCCCGCGCGCGCCGCGTTCTACTGCTCGGCGCTGATGCTCGCCTGGGCCGCCGGCGGGCCGCTCTTCGGGGCGCTCTCGGACCGGCTGCGGCGTCGCAAGCCCTTCTACGTCGGCGGCTCTGCGACCGCGCTCGCGCTCTGGGCGCTCGCGATCGCGCCGCGCGAGCCGCTCGCGCCCGAGGCGCTGTTTGCGCTGCTCGTCGGCGCCGGTTTCGCCTCCGGCTGCATGGTCGTCGGTTTCGCCTGCGTCAAGGAGTCGGTGCCGGCGCGCCTTGCGGGCACCGCAAGCGGCATCGCCAACATGGGCTCGATGGCCGGCGCGATGCTGCTTCAGCCGCTCGTCGGCCTCCTTCTCGACCTCGCCTGGCGGGGCGCAACCACCGCGGGCGGCGTGCGTCTGTACGACGCCGACGCCTACCGCAGCGCGTTTCTCCTGGTGCTCGGCTGGATGGCGGTTTCGCTCGTCGCCGCAGCGCTCGTACGCGAAACGCACGCTCGCCAGCAGCCCTGACCCTGCTAGCATGGCGCGCGATGGCCGAGGGCGCGTTCGAGTCGATCGAGGCGACGTTCGCCTGCCGGGTGCACTGGGGCGACTGCGACCCGGCCGGCATCATCTTCTATCCGACGTATTTCCGCTGGATGGACGCGGCCGCGTGGGCGATGTTCGAGGCGGTCGGCTACGACGCGGCGCGCTTTCGCGCGGAACACCGCGCGATGCCGCTCGTTGCGGCCGAGTGCCGGTTCGTCGCCCCCGCGGTGCAGGGCGACCGCTGCGAGGTACGCTCGCGAATCGCGCGCTTCGGCGGAAAATCGTTCGTCGTCGCGCACCGCATCGTGCGCGCCGACGGCGCGCTCCTTGCCGAGGGCAGCGAGACGCGCGTCTGGGGCCGCTACGCGGCCGGCCCCGGCACGCCGCTGCAGGGCGAGGCGATCCCGGAGACGCTGAAGGCGCTCTTTCGCGCCGCAGCGCGCCCCTAGTCGCCGCGCGCCGCTACGCGCTGCCCCAGACCTCGGCCGCGGTCTCGACCACGAGGCGCAGCTTCGCGCGCTGGTCCTCGACCGTGATGCGGTTGCCGTGCACGGTGCTGGAAAAGCCGCACTGCGGGCTCAACGCGAGCTGCTCGAGCGGCACGTACTTCGCCGCCTCGTCGATGCGCCGCTTGAGGAAGTCCTTGCTTTCCAGCTCGCCGCGCTTGGTGGTGACGAGCCCGAGCACCACGATCTTGCCCTTCGGCAGGAACCGCAGCGGCCGGAAATCGCCCGAGCGCTCGTCGTCGTACTCGAGGAAATACGCGTCCACCTTCATCTCGCTGAGCAGCGCCTCGGCGACCGGCTCGTAGCCCCCCTGCGCGGCCCAGGTGCTCTGGAAGTTGCCGCGGCAAAGGTGGATCGCGAGCGTCATCCCGGCGGGCTTTCGCGCGACCACCCGGTTGATGAACGCGGCGTAGCGGTGCGGAAGCTCCTGCGGGTCGTCGCCGCGCGCGCGCGCGGCCGCGCGCATCTTCTCGTCGCACAGGTACGCGAGGTTGGTGTCGTCCATCTGCACGTAGGTGCAGCCGGCGCGCGCGAGCGAGGCGAGCTCCTCGCCGTAGGCCTGCGCCACATCCTCGTAGAAGTCGGGCTCGAGCTCCGGATAGTGCGCCTTGCTGATGCCGGCGCGCCCGCCGCGAAAGTGCAGCATCGTCGGCGACGGGATCGTCACCTTCGGCGTGCGCGTAGTGCAGGACTTGAGGTAGAGGAAGTCGGCGAGCTGGATGTCCTTCGTGTGCCGCACCTTGTCCACGACGCGCATCACCGGCGGCGCGAGTTCCTCGGTGCCGTCGGGCTTTTTCACGAGCTTCGGTTCGTCGGTCGCGACGCCGCCGAGCTGCTGCAGGAAGTCGATGTGAAAGTACGTGCGGCGGAATTCGCCGTCGGTGATCGACTGCAGGCCGACGTCCTCCTGGAACTTCACGATCTCGGCGATCGCCCGGTCTTCGACCCGGCGCAGTTCCTCGGCGCTGATCTCGCCGCGCGCTCTTTTTGCGCGCGCCTCGAGCAGGTACGGGGGTCTCAGGAAACTTCCGACGTGGTCGGCGCGAAACGGCGGGGTGGTGCGTGCGGTCATCGGGAATCCTCCGGAGCAATGCGCTTGCGCGATTGTACGTCCGGCGCCCGGCCGCCGGGGCGCGCGCTATTCGGCGTCGGGCTGGCGCGCCGGCTGCGCCCGTTCGAAGGCTTCCAGCCGCATGCACTCGGCGAAGATGCGCATCACCGTCGGGTACGGCGCGGTGTCGCAGCGGAAGCGCTGCGCGTTGAACACTTGCGGAACGAGGCAGCAGTCGGCGATCGTCGGGGTGTCGCCGTGGCAGAAGCGCCCGGTGCCGCCGCGCGCGAGCGCCGCCTCAAGCCGCGCGAGCCCGTCGGCGATCCAGTGGCAGTACCAGGCGTTCACCTGCGCCTCGCTCTGGCCGAGCGCGCGGCGCAGGTACTCGAGCACGCGCAGGTTGTTGAGCGGATGTATCTCGCAGGCGACGAGGAGCGCGAGCGACCGAACGCGCGCGCGGCCCGCGGCGTCCGACGGAAGGAGCGGCGGCTGCGGCCGCGTCTCTTCCAGGTACTCGAGGATCGCGAGCGACTGCGTGAGGAGCCGGCCGTCGTCCTCGAGCGCCGGCACCAGTCCCTGCGGGTTGATCTCGTTGTAGGGGGCGCCGCGGTGCTCGCCCTTCGCCAGGTGCACGAACACCGGCGTCCAGGCGATCCCTTTCAGGTTGAGCGCGATGCGGACCCGGAACGCCGCCGAGCTGCGAAAGTACGTGTAGAGCCTCACCGGCGGCCTAAAGCGGCGCGACGATCGTGACGCGCAGCTCGCCGACCGCATCGATTCCGGCGTGCAGCTCGTCGCCGGGTTGCACCGGGCCGACGCCGGCGGGCGTGCCGGAGAAAATGAGGTCGCCCGCCTCCAGCGTGTAGTACTCCGACAGGTACGCGATCTGCTCGGGCACCGACCAGATCATGTCGGCGAGATCCGCCCGCTGGCGCTCCTTGCCGTTCACCGTGAGCCAGATCGCGCCGCGCGACGGGTGCCCGATGCGCGCGGCGGGCTCGATCGCGCTGCAGGGGGCGGATTCGTCGAAGTCCTTGCCGAAGTCCCACGGCCGGCCGTGGTCCTTGCCCCACTGCTGCAGGTCGCGCCGGGTCATGTCGAAGCCGACGGCGTAGCCGAAGACGTGCGCGTTCGCCTGCGCGGCCGGAATGCGCCGGCCGCCGCGGCCGAGGGCGACCACCAGCTCGGTTTCGTAGTGAAGGTTCGACGTCTTGGGCGGATAGTGCACGCGCCCGCCGCCGGGCACGAGCGCGTGCGCCGACTTCGTGAAGAAGAACGGCGCCTCGCGGCCGTCGCCGCCCATCTCCTTCTGGTGCTCGACGTAATTGCGGCCGACACAGAAGATGCGGCGCACCGGAAACAGCTCGGCGCCGCCCGCGACCGGCAGCGCCGGCGGACTCCAGAGCGGGATGACGTAGGCCATGCGGGTGTGTACGGGCCAGACTCGCGAAGACGCGTATGTTAGCGCCCGTCGCCCAGCTCGCGCAGCAGCATTTCGCGCAGGCGGTAGCGCTGCAGCTTGCCGGTCGCGGTGCGCGGAAGTTCCGACGCCGCGCGGATCCACTTCGGGCGCTTGTAGCGCGGCAGCCGCTCGGCGCAGACGCGCTCGGCGGCAGCGAGCGCCTGCGGTTCGTCGCCGCGGGGAACGACAAAGAGCGCGAGGCGCTCGAACCCGTCGGCGTCGGTGACCGACACGCAGGCGGCCTCGACGATCGCTGCATCGGCGCCGACCGCTTCCTCGATTTCGGCCGGACGCACCCATTGGCCGGCGATCTTCACGAGTTCGTCGGCGCGGCCCTGGTGCAGGTAGTAGCCCTCGGCGTCGCGAACGAAGAGGTCCTGCGTGCAGAACCAGCCGTCGCGGAACTGCGCGCGCGTCAGCTCCGGCCGGTTGACGTAACCGCTCGCGAGCGCCGGATGCCGAAGCCACAGAAGGCCGGGTTCGCCCTGCATGGGCTCCGCGCCGGCCGCGTCGGCAAGGCGCAGCTCGGTGAGCGGAAGCGGCTTTCCGGTGCGCCCGCCGCGGTTGTCCTCGGCGCGGGTCGAAGGCGGCATCATCAGGCAGGCGCAGTACGCCTCCGAGGTGCCGTAGAGCGACAGGATCTCGCCGCCCACCTGTTCGCGCCAGGCGTCGATCACCGCCTGCGGCAGCCGCTCGCCGGCGGCGACGAAATGCCGGATGCGGCGAAACGGCGCAAGGCGCGCCGCGCCTTCGGCGAGCAGGCGCCGGTAAAACGAGGGCACGCTGAACATCGCGACCGGCCGATGGCGCGCCGCCGCCTCGCTCGCCGTCTCGGGATCGGCCCAGTCGGCGAGCAAGACGCCGGTCGCGCCGAGCGCAAGGGGTCCGAGCAGGCCGTGTTCCAGCCCGTAGGCGAAAAAGAGCTTCGAGGTGGCGAACACGCGCTCGCCGGGCTGTACGCCGAGCGATTTCAGCGCTTCGCCGGAGACGAGGATCGCGCGGTGCGAGTGCGCGATTCCTTTCGGCTTTCCGGTGGTGCCGGAGGAGTACAGCCAGAACGCGGGGTCTTCGGCGCGCGCAGGCTGCGGCGGCGCGGGCGCGGCGCGCGCAACGAGCCGGCGCCAGTCGTGCGCGCCCGGCGGGAGCGACGCGCCGGCGACCGCGAGCAGGCCCGCGCGCGCGTACTCGGCGGCGAGGTCGGGGCGAGCGGCCGCGAAGACGTCCTCGACGATCGCAAGGCGCGCGTCGCTGTCGGCGGCGATGTGGCGGAAATCGTCCTCGCCGAGCTTGGTGTTCAGCGCGACCGCGACCGCGCCCGCGTGCACCGCGCCGAGCCAGGCGGCGGCGAACTCGGGCGTATCGCGCATGAGAAAGAGCACGCGCTCGCCGCGCCGCACGCCGAGCGAGGCGAGCGCGGCGGCCGCGCGGGCGACCTGCTCGGCGAGCGCGGCGTAGGTGATCGACTCCCCACCGCAGGCGAGCGCGACGCGACCGCCGTGGCGGGCGAGCGCCGCGGGCGCGAGCAGTTCGGCGGCCGCATTCACCTCGGCGTAAGATCGTTCGGGTGTCGCACCGATTGTGCCTCAAACGATGACCCGCGCGCCGCGAGCGCTCGCACAAGGCGCGCTGCCCGGGCTGCTCGGCTACCGGCTGCGGCTCGCCCAGCAGGCGGTTTTTCGCGATTTCGCGGCGAGCGTGCCCGGGCTTTCGCCCGGCCGCGTCGGCCTGCTCGTCCTGATCGACGCCAATCCGGGCGTGACCCAAAGCCGGCTCGCCGAGGCGGTCGGGCGCGACCGCTCGACGCTCGTCGGCGTGCTCGATCAGCTCGAGTCGCGCGGCCTGGTCGAGCGCCGGCGCGGCGCCGATCGGCGCACGAACGGGCTGTGGCTGACGCGCACCGGGCGCGCGATGCTCGCGCGGGCGCTCGCGCGCATTGCGGCGCACGAGCGCAGGATCGCTGCGCGTCTCACCGCCGCTGAACGGCGCGAGCTCCTGCGCCTTCTCGCGAAGATCGCCGGCTGAAAAAGCGCGGGGCGCCCGAAGGCGCCCCGCAGGCCGAAGCGCTCGGCGCGCGCCTACATGCGATAGGCGGCCTCGCCGTGCGAGGTGGTGTCGAGCCCCTCGCGCTCGTCTTCTTCGGAGACGCGCAGCCCGATCGTGATGTCGACCAGCTTGTAGGCGATCGCGGCGACCACGCCCGACCACACGACGGTGAGGATCACGCCCTTCAGCTGGATCCAGAGCTGCTCGGCCATGCCCGGGTATCCGGTCTTGCCGGTCACCCAGTCGACGACCACGCCGGGGCCGCCGAGCGCCGGATCGTTGAAGATCCCGGTGGCGAGCGCGCCGAGGATGCCGCCCACCGCGTGCACGCCGAACACGTCGAGCGAGTCGTCGACGCGGAGCAGCTTCTTCAGGCCGTTCACGCCCCACAGGCACACCAGCCCGGCCGCCAGGCCGATCACGAGCGCCCCGGCGAGCCCGACGTTACCCGCCGCCGGCGTGATCGCGACCAGCCCCGCGACCGCGCCCGAGGCCGCGCCGAGCATCGTCGGCTTGCCCTTGAAGAGCGCCTCGCCGAAGCTCCAGGAGAGCACCGCGCAGGCGGTGGCGACATAGGTATTCATGAACGCGAGCGCGGCGGAATTGCCCGCTTCGAGCGCCGAACCGGCGTTGAAGCCGAACCAGCCGACCCAGAGCAGCGACGCCCCGATCATCGTAAGCGGCAGGTTGTGCGCCGGCATCGCCTCGCGGCCGTAGCCGATGCGCTTGCCGACGAAGTAGGCGCCGACCAGCCCCGCGACCCCGGCGTTGATGTGTACGACCGTGCCGCCGGCGAAATCGAGCGCGCCCCACTGCCAGATGAGTCCCGCCTTCGCGTTCAGCTCGTCGACGAGCTTCGCGTCGGTGTAGGCGTCCGGGCCCGGCCAGTACCACACCATGTGCGCGATCGGCGCGTACGCGAAGGTGAACCACAGGACGATGAAGACGAGGACGGCGGAGAACTTCACCCGCTCGGCGAACGCGCCGAGCACCAGGCAGCAGGTGATCGCGGCGAACGTCGCCTGAAACGCGGCGAAGGCGATCTCGGGGATCACGACGCCCTTCGAGAAGGTCGCGGCGGCGGCGAACTCGCCCTTGCCGGCGTCGAGCGCTCCGGCCATGAACAGCCGGTCCATGCCGCCGAAGAACGCGTTGCCTTCAGTGAACGCGAGGCTGTAGCCGTAGACGAACCACAGCACCGAAACGAGCGAGAAGACGACGAACACCTGCATGAGCACCGAGAGCGCGTTCTTTGCGCGCACCATGCCGCCGTAGAACAGCGCGAGCGCCGGCACGCTCATCATGATGACGAGCGCGGTGGCGACGAGCATCCAGGCGACGTCGCCCTTGTTCGGCGACGGTGCGGGCGCGGGCTCGGCCTTCTTCTCCTCGGCCTTCGGCTCGGGCTTTGCCTCCGCCTTTGCCTCGGCGGCGGGCTTGTCGGGAGCCGGTGCGGGTTTGTCCTGCGCCGCGGCGCCGAAGGCGGCGAACGCCAGCGCGAACGCGGCGATGAGCGTGACGAGTCGGTTCATTTTCTCTCCCTAGAGCGCAGCGGCGTCGGTCTCGCCGGTGCGGATGCGAACGACCTTTTCCAGTTCGAACACGAAGATCTTGCCGTCGCCGATCTTGCCGGTGCGGGCGGCCTTCTCGATCGCCTCGATCGTCTGATCGAGCAGCGTCGCGGGGATCGCGACCTCGATCTTCACCTTCGGCAGAAAGTCGACGACGTACTCGGCGCCGCGGTAGAGCTCGGTGTGCCCCTTCTGGCGTCCGAAGCCCTTCACCTCGGTGACGGTGATCCCTTGCACGCCGATCGCCGAGAGCGCTTCGCGCACCTCGTCGAGCTTGAACGGCTTGATGATCGCGGTGACCAGTTTCATCGCCTGCCCCCTAGAACGTCCGGCTGACCGAGAGCACGACCGTGCCCTTGCCGGCGTCCTTGAAGCGTGTGGCCGCAGCCCCGGGCAGCCGATCGCCGAAGCAGTAGAACCCCGGATTCGCCGGATTGCAGCTTCCCTTGGCGTTGGTATCGACGTAGGCGGCACCCAGCACCCAGCCGGCGATGTCCTTCGTGACGCCGAGCTTCCAGTCGGTGTAGCTGCCCTTGGTCGCGTCGGTGCCGTCGTGCCAGCCCTTCAGCTTCAGTGCGCCCAGATGCGCGACCAGCGTCCAGCCGCCGCCGAGGTCGTAGTTCGCCGAGAGGTCCCAGTAGCGCGAGCCCTTCGTGCCCGGAAGCGAGAAGTAATCGCTCACCGCGTGGTAGTACTTGAGCGAGAGCCACTTCCAGGACACGCCGGCGTACAGCTCGGTGTTGTCGACGCGCCCGGTGTGGACCTTGGCCGGGTCGCGCGGGTTGACGAACTGGGTGCCCGCCGCGACGCTCGCGTCGCTGTTCGGGTAGTAGTAGTGGATCGCCCCGAGGTCGACGCCCCAGTCGCCCCAGGACTTCTTCCAGCCGCCATAGAAGTCCATCTCGAGATTGGCGCCCGGAAAGCCCGCGCCCTCGCTCACGTTCGAGTTCCAGTTGCCGAGGTAGAACCCGCTCGGATGCGAGTAGTCGAAGCCGCCTTGCAGCGCGGGCTGCCTGAAGGTCTGGGAGATGCCGCGAAAGCGGTAGTCGCTCACGAGGCTCACGTTCGCGGTCAACGCATGGGGCGAGGCCGCCTGCGCAAGCGCAATACCGGGTGCGGCGACAGAGACAAACGCGGTGCAAATAGCGAGCTTGTGCATGACGAGATCTCCGGGAAACAAGAGTCGCGAGTTTCCATGCACGCTCCGTGCCAGCTGCTCTTTCGAGCGTCGAATCAATGCCTTATGACGAACTTCCGCAAACGGCGGCAAGTTCGTGCACCGATGTGGCGCAAGCCCTGGACATTGCGCCCCGTCGCGGTGCACCGCGACGGTGTTAACGTTCCCCCGATATGGCCGATTCGGATTTCCTGCAGGAGCTGCGCGAGCGCATCAGCGAGGCGCTGAAGGCGTCGCCGATCGAGGACCTGGAAAAGAACCTGCACGCGCTCGCGGCGGCGTTCTTCGAGCGCTTCGACCTCGCGTTGCGCGAGGATCTCGAGGTGCAGAAGAAGCTTCTCGAGCGCGCGCAGGCGAAGCTTGCGGCACTCGAGGAGCGGGTCGCGCAGCTCGAGGCGCGCGGTAAACCCTGATCCCGGGCGCGGCGTTTTTCCGGCGAGGGGAACGCCGTGTCGCTCGCCGTCGTCGCAAGCCGCGCGCTTGCCGGCATCGCTGCGCCCGAGGTCGCCGTCGAGGTGCACCTGGGGCCCGGATTGCCGGCGTTCAACATCGTCGGGCTGCCGGATGCCGAGGTGCGCGAGGCAAAAGACCGGGTGCGCGCGGCGCTCAATCATGCGCGCTTCGAGTTTCCGGCGCGACGCATCACCGTGAACCTGGCGCCTGCGGACCTGCCGAAGGATTCCGGCCGCTTCGACCTGCCGATCGCGCTCGGCATCCTCGCCGCAAGCGGCCAGCTGAAGGCGAGCGCCCTCTCAGGGCACGAGTTCGCCGGGGAACTCTCGCTCACCGGGGAGCTGCGCGCGGTGCGCGGCGCGCTCGCGATGGCGCTCGGCGCGGCCGCAGCCGGTCGCGCGTTCGTGCTGCCGCGCGAAAGCGCCGCGCAGGCGGCGCTCGCCGCAGGCGTCCGCGTGCTCGGCGCCGGAACGCTCCTCGAGGTGTGCGCGCACCTTGCGGGCGAAAGGCCGCTCGAGCCCTGGCGCAACGGCGTGCCGCGCGCACCGATCGCACACCCGGACCTCGCCGAGGTGCGCGGCCAGGCGCAGGCGAAGCGCGCGCTGGAAGTCGCGGCCGCGGGCGCGCATGCGCTGCTTCTCGTCGGGCCGCCGGGCACGGGGAAATCGCTCCTCGCGGCGCGGCTGCCCGGGATTCTTCCGCCGATGACCGAAGCCGAGGCGCTCGAGTCGGCCGCGATCCAGAGCGCCTCGGACGCCGGCTTCGACCCGGCGCGGTGGGGCGAGCGGCCGTTTCGCGCGCCGCATCACAGCGCCTCGAGCGCGGCGCTGATCGGCGGCGCAAGCCCGCCGCGCCCAGGCGAGATCTCGCTCGCGCACCACGGTGTTCTCTTTCTCGACGAGCTGCCGGAGTTCCCGCGCGATGCGCTCGAGGCGCTGCGCGAACCGCTCGAGGCCGGCGCGATCGCAATCGCGCGCGCCGGACGCCAGGCGCAGTTCCCGGCCCGCTTTCAGTTGATCGCGGCGATGAACCCCTGTCCCTGCGGCTGGCTCGGCGACGCTTCGGGCCGCTGCCGCTGCGCGCCGCAGGCGATCGCGCGGTATCGCGCGCGCATTTCCGGGCCGCTCGCCGATCGCATCGATCTCAAGGTCGAGGCGCCGCCGCCGCGCGAAGCGGAGCTCGTCGGCGCGCCGGGCGAGCCCTCGGCGGCGGTGCGCGCGCGAGTCGCGGCAGCGCGCGCGCGCCAGATCGCGCGCCAGGGCAAGCCGAACGCCTGGCTGGGACCGCGCGAGACCGAGAAATTCTGCGCGCTCGATGCGGCCGCCGCGGCTCTTCTTCGCCAGGCGATCGCGCAGCTCAACCTGTCTGCGCGGGCGTATCACCGCGTGCTGCGGGTGGCGCGCACGATCGCCGATCTCGCGGGCGCGGAAGCGGTACAAAGCGCCCACGTCGCCGAGGCGATCCAGTACCGCCGGCTCGACGCCGCGCTCTAGGCGCGGCGCCCTATACTGCGCCGGCGATGGCGACCTACGCGATCGGCGACGTGCAGGGCTGCTTCGACGAGCTGCAGGCGCTCCTCGGCGTGATCGGCTTCGATCGCTCGCGCGACCGGCTCTGGTTCGTCGGCGACCTCGTCAACCGCGGGCCGAAGTCGCTCGAGGTGCTGCGCTTCGTGCGTTCGCTCGGCGAGCGCGCGACGGTGGTGCTCGGCAACCACGACCTGCACCTCGTCGCGCAGCACGCCGGCGTCGAGCGCAGGCGCGCCGACGACAGCTTCGGCGACGTGCTCGCGGCGCCGGATGCGGACGCGCTCGTCGCCTGGCTGCGCACGCGGCCGCTCATGCACGTCGAAGGCGGCTGGGCGATGGTGCACGCGGGGCTTCTTCCCGACTGGAGCGTGCCGAAGGCGCGCGCGCTCGCGCGCGAAGTCGAGCAGGCGCTCGCCGCCCCGAACTACCGCGAGTTCCTCGCGCACCTCTACGGCAGCCGGCCGGCGCGCTGGTCCGACGCGCTCGCCGGCTGGGATCGCCTGCGCGCGATCGTCAACGCGATGACGCGCATGCGTTTTTGCGCGCCCGACGGCACGATGGACTTCGAGGCGACCGGCCGCGAGCCGCCGCCCGGTTTCCGGCCGTGGTTCGAGCTGCGCTCGGGGCCCGAGCCGGTGCTCGTCTTCGGTCACTGGTCGGCGCTCGGGCTCGTGCTCACCGCGCGCTACTGCGCGCTCGACTCCGGTTGCGTCTGGGGCGGCGCCCTGAGCGCGCTGCGGCTCGAAGATCGGTGGCTCGTGCAGGTGCCCTCGCCGGGCTATCGGCCGATCGGCGCCGGCGCATGACCGGGCGCAAAGCGTCTTGCGCGCGCGCGGCTCAGAAGGGATAGACGCCGAAGGCGCGGCGATAGCGCTCGGCGATTTCCGCGCGCGTCGGGCGGTGGTTCTGCGCGCCGCGATGCGCGATCTTGATCGCGCCCATCACCGAGGCAAGGCGCCCGCTCTTTTCCCAGTCCCAGCCGCGGGCCATGCCGTAGAGGAGGCCTGCGCGGTAGGCATCGCCGCAGCCGGTGGGATCCGCGAGCGCCTCGGGTGCGACCGCCGGAATCTCGATGCGGCGGCCGCCCGCATGGATCACCGAGCCTTGCGCGCCGAGGGTGACGACGAGCGCGCGCAGTTCCGGCACGAACGCTTCGAGCGTGCGGCCGGTCTTTTCCTCGAGCATCCTCGCCTCGTAGTCGTTCACCGCGAGCACGTCGGCGAGCCGCACCATCTCGAGCAGCTCCTCGCGCGAGAACATCGGCAGCCCCTGTCCGGGATCGAACACGAAAGGGATGCCGGCGGCGGCGCACTCGCGCGCATGCTGGAGCATGCCTTCCTTGCCGTCGGGGCTCACGATCGCGAGGCTCGCGCCGAGCGCCGCCCCGATGCGGTTTTCGTGCGAGCGGTTCATCGCGCCGGGGTGAAACGCGGTGATCTGGTTGTCGTCGAGGTCGGTCGTGATGAACGCCTGCGCGCAGAACTCGCCCGGGATGCGCCGCAGGTGCGCGGTCGAAATGCCGAGCGCGGCGAAGCGCTCGAGGTACGGTCCGGCGTCCTCGCCGACGGTCGCCATCACGATCGGATCCTCGCCGAGCAGCTTGAGGTTGTAGGCGATGTTGCCGGCGGTGCCGCCGAACTCGCGCCGCATCTCGGGCGCGACGAAGCAGACGTTGAGGATGTGCAGCCGGTCGGCGAGCAGATGGTTGCGGAAGCGGTCGCGGAACACCATGATGGTGTCGTAGGCGATCGAGCCGGTGACGAGGATGCGCATGCGGCCTCACGGATAGAAGAGGTACAGACGGTAGCCGACCGCGCGCACGCGGCTCGCGTCGAACGCGACGCGCAGCGTCGCTTCCGCCCCCGGCGCGATGCCCTGCGCAAGCCGCGCGCCGGCGTCGGCGCCGAGGTAGTCCGCGGGCAGGAGCACGCGGCGCACGACCGGCTGGTCGCGCTCGTCGGTGAGCGTGAGTTCGAGCGCGGGGTACGCCTGCGCGAACGGCGCGCGGTTGCGCAGCACCGCATCGAGCAGGATCGCGCCCTCGCGCTGGGCGTCTGCGCGCAGGTCCGAGGACTCGATCGCCATCAGCTCCGGCCGCTCGGGCAGTCGCAGCGCGCAGCCGAGCCGCTCGCACAACGCGGTGAGCGCGCCGCGCGCCTTCGGCGCGAGCACCGCGATCTCGGTGCGGTAGTGGACCGTGACCTGCAGAGCGAGGGCGAGGAACGCGACCGCGGCAGCGATTCCCCAGGCGAGCGGACGCGGCGGCGTCGCGGCGCGGGGGGCGAGAAACGCCGCCGCGGGCTCGGGGCTCGCCGCACGGCTGGCGAGCATCTGCGGCGGCTCCGAGGTCGCCTGCGGCTCGGCGGCGTGCGGCTGCGGCCGCGCGGGGCCCGGCTCGGGGGGCTCGAAGAGCGCGAGCTGGCCCGTCGCCTCCGCCGGCTGCGGCTGCGCCTGCTCGGGATCGTCGAGCAACCCGGCGACCCCGTCGAAGACGGCGCGGCATTTCCCGCAGCGCACCTTGCCGCCGCAGGCGGCGAGCTGGGCCGGCTGGACGCGAAACGCCGTGCCGCACTCCGGACAGCGGGTCGCGAGCGTCACCGCCGCCTCCCGGCGACGAGCGCCCAGCCGTCTTCGCGCGCGGCGACCGCGAGGTCGAACCGCGTCGCGTAGGCGGCGATCACGTCGGCGGCTTGCGCATCGAGGATCCCCGAGAGCGCGATGCGGGCGCCCGGGGCGGCGCGCGTGGCGATCTCGGGTTCGAGCGCGACGAGCGTAGCGGCGAGGATGTTCGCGACGACCACGTCGTAGCCCGCGTGCGTCGGATCGAGCGCCTCGGGTGCGGCCACTGCGAGTCGCACGCCGTTTGCGGCCGCGTTCGCGCGCGCGACGTCGAGCGCGCGGGAATCGACGTCCACCGCGAGCGCTTCGCGTGCGCCGAGCAGCAGGCCCGCGATCGCGAGCACGCCCGAGCCGCAGCCGTAGTCGAGCAGCCGCTCGCCGCCGCGCACCGTGTCTTCCAGCCACGCGAGGACGAGCCGCGTGCTCGGGTGCCCGCCGGTGCCGAACGCGAGACCCGGATCGAGCCGGACGTTGACGGCGCCGGGATCGGGCGGCGTACACCAGCTCGGCACCACCCAGAGCCGGCGCCCGGCGCGCACCGGGCCGAACTGCGCCTGACTGCGCCGCACCCAGTCCTCGTCGGCGAGGCTCGAGGCGCGAAACTCCGGCGCAGCCATCCCGCAGCTCGCCGCCGCCTGAGCGACGAGCGCGCCGGGATCCGCCTGCGGCCCGGCGAGCGCGACGAGGCGCACGCGCGGCCAGCGCGGCGCCTCAGGCGCCTCGCCCTGCGCGGGCGCCGCGCCCGCCGCCTCCTGCAGCTCGACCGCGAGCGCGCCCGCTTCGAGCAGCGCGTCCGAGAGCGCTTCGGCCTGCTCGCCCTCCGTCTCCAGCGTGATCGAGAGCCAGGCCATCGGCTATTCGCGCCCCTTCTGCCGCTCGGCGAGCCTCTGCTCCAGATAGTTGATCGAGGTCGCCCCGCGCACGAACCGGCTGTCGTGCAGCAGCTCCAGATGCAGCGGGATGTTGGTCTGGATACCCTCGACGACCATCTCCGAAAGCGCGATCCGCATGCGCCGGATCGCCTGCTCGCGCGTCGCGCCGTAGGCGATCACCTTGCCGATCATCGAGTCGTAGTACGGCGGCACGGTGTAGCCGGCGTACGCGTGCGAATCGACGCGGATGCCCGGGCCGCCGGGCGGATGGTAGGAGCTGATGCGGCCCGGCGAGGGCGTGAAATTCCACGGGTCCTCGGCGTTGATGCGGCACTCGATCGCGTGTCCGGTGAGCCGGATGTCGCGCTGACGAAACGGCAACCGCTCGCCGGCGGCGATGCGGATCTGCTGCTGCACGATGTCGATGCCGGTCACCATCTCGGTGACGGGGTGCTCGACCTGCACGCGCGTGTTCATCTCGATGAAGTAGAACTCGCCGTCCTGATACAGGAACTCGAAGGTGCCGGCGCCGCGATAGCCGATGCGGCGACAGGCGTCGGCGCAGCGCTCGCCGATGCGGTCGCGCAGCTTCGCGGGCAAATC
This sequence comes from Burkholderiales bacterium, assembly GCA_026416295.1. Classification (GTDB taxonomy): domain Bacteria; phylum Pseudomonadota; class Gammaproteobacteria; order Burkholderiales; family SG8-39; genus RBG-16-66-20. Next base: position 39,091 of record JAOAFL010000060.1, read on the forward strand.
CGGCGCCGGCGCCTCTTCCAGGATCTTCTGGTGCCGGCGCTGGACCGAGCAGTCGCGCTCGCCGAGATGCACCGCGTTGCGGTGCTCGTCGGCGAGCACCTGGAACTCGATGTGGCGCGGGTTTTCCAGGTATTTCTCGAGGTACACGGTCGGATTGGCGAACGCGGCCTGCGCCTCGCGCCGGGTGAGGTTGACGGCGTTCATCAGCGCCGCTTCGGTGTGCACGACGCGCATGCCGCGACCGCCGCCGCCGCCCGCGGCCTTGACGATCACCGGGTAGCCCAGCCGGCGCGCGATCTTGACGATCTCGGCCGGCGAATCGGGCAGCGGACCGTCGGAGCCGGGCACGACCGGAATGCCCGCCTTCGCCATCGCGGCGCGCGCGCTCACCTTGTCGCCCATCAGGCGGATGTTCTCCGGTCGCGGCCCGATGAAGACGAAACCGCTCGCCTCGACCTTTTCGGCGAAGTCGGCGTTTTCCGCGAGAAAGCCGTAGCCCGGGTGGATCGCCTCGGCGTCGGTCACCTCGGCCGCGCTGATGATCGCCGGAATGTTCAGGTAGCTCGCGGCCGCGGGCGCCGGCCCGATGCACACCGACTCGTCGGCGAGCTTGACGTATTTTGCTTCGGTGTCGGCTTCCGAATGCACGACGACGGTGCGGATGCCGAGCTCGCGGCAGGCGCGCTGGATCCGCAGGGCGATCTCGCCGCGGTTGGCGATCAGGATCTTCTCGAACATGCAAAGCGCGTCAGCCGATGATGAAGAGCGGCTGGCCGTATTCGACCGGCTGGCCGTTTTCGACGAGGATCGCCTTGATCGTCCCTGAGGCGTCGGCCTCGATCTCGTTCATGAGCTTCATCGCCTCGATGATGCAGACGATCTGCCCCTCCTTCACGGTCTGTCCGACTTCGACGAAGGGTTTCGCGTCGGGCGAGGCGGCGCGGTAGAAAGTGCCGACCATCGGCGCCTTGAGCACGTGTCCTTCCGGCGGGCGGGGCGCCGGCGCCTCGGCCTGCACGGGCGCCTGCGGTTGTGCGGGCGCGGCCTGCGCGGGGGGCGCGCCTGCCGCCGCAGCCGTCGCCTGCGAAGGCACCGCTGTTCCCGGGGCGAGCGCCGTCCCGCGCGAGATCCGGACCTTCTCCTCGCCCTCGGTGATTTCCAGCTCGGCGATCCCGGATTCCTGCACCAGCTCGATCAGCTTCTTGAGCTTTCGCAGATCCATGTTCCTGCCTCCGTCGGGCCGCGGCGTCGGGCCGCGCCCGCGCCTA
>JAOAFL010000099.1 GCA_026416295.1 Burkholderiales bacterium
GCGGCCGAAGGCGAGCGGCCGGCCCGGCTTCATCGCGATGCGCCACATGAGGAGCGAGCCCTCGGCCTCGACAGCGGGTTTCACGAAGTCGGCTTCGCCCACCGACACCCCGCCCGAGGTGACGAGGATGTCGCATTCGGCCGCCGCGCGCGCAAGCGCCACGCGCGTCGCGGCGAGCGTATCGGGCACGATGCCGTAGTCGCGAACCTCGCAGTCGAATATCCGCGCGAGCCCCGTCAGGGTGAAGCGGTTCGAGTTGTAGATCCGGCCCGGCGCGAGGGGCTCGCCCGGCATGACGAGCTCGTCGCCGGTGAAGAAGAGCCCGAGTCGCACTCTTCGGTAGACGGGCAGGGCACCGATGCCGACCGAGGCGGCAAGTCCCGTGTCCTGCGGCGAAAGCCGCCGTCCGGCAACGAGCACCACGTCGCCCTTTTTCACGTCGCTACCTGCGCGGCGAATCCAGTCGCCCGGCTTCGGCACCTTCTTGATCACCACCGAATCGCCGTCGGCGGCGCAGAATTCCTGCATGACGACCGCATCCGCCCCGCGCGGAATCGGTGCGCCGGTGAAGATGCGCGCGGCAGTGCCGGGCGCGAGCGGCGCCCCGACCGAACCCGCTGTGATGCGCTGCGCGACCGCAAGCCGCGTCTCCGGTGCCGGCACGTCCGCGCAGCGCACCGCGTAGCCGTCCATCGCGCTGTTGTCCATCGGCGGCACGTCCATCCCTGAGAGCTGATCGCGCGCGAGCACCCGGCCGCAGGCCGAAAGGGTCGGTACCTCCTCGACTTCTGTCACCGGCCGCGCGCCGGCAAGGAGCACCTCCAGCGCCTCGTCCACCGAAAGCAGACCCTTCGTCATTCGAGTTCCAGCTTTTTCAGGATGAAGGCGCAGATGCCGTCGTGGTCGTTGAGGTCGAGGACCGGAAGGGCGGTGGGCACGCGCGAATCGCTCGCCACCGCGACGATGTACGGATCGTTCGGATGCAGCAGCGGCTCGCCGGTCGCCGCGCGCCAGACCTCGAGCTTCGCGATCGGCGCGAACTTGAAGCCCTCGACGAGCACCAGGTCGCAGGGCGAAAGGCGCTTCAGCTGCTCCTCGAACGGAGGTTCGGGTGCGCCGCGCAGCTCGTGCATTAGCACCCAGCGGCGCGACGAGGTGACGAGGATTTCGGCGGCGCCCGCCTGCCGGTGGCGCCAGGAGTCCTTGCCCGGCTGATCCACGTCGAACGTGTGGTGCGCGTGCTTGATGAGGGAGACGCGCAGGCCGCGCCGCACGAAGCGCGGAATGAGCGCCTCGATCAGGGTGGTCTTTCCGCTTCCCGACCAGCCGGCGAAGCCGAACACTTTCATCGCAAGCCGGACTTTACCTCAGCGATCAGGCGAGAGCGCCGCCGCAGGAGCTGCCGGCGCCCGCCGTGCAGCCGAAGCAGTGCGACGCAAAGCGCAGGCGTCGCCCGAGCGCATCGTCGAGGTCGAAGTCATGGACGGTGAGCGGTCTTCCGCTCTTGCCCAGCGCCGGCACGTCGGCCATCTGGTTGAAGTCGCAGTCGTAGATCCGGCCGTCCCAGCCGACGCTGACGAGCGTGCGGCACATGACGCCTTCGGCCGCCGCCGGGTTGAAGGCGGCAAGAAGCCTTTCCATGTACGCCTCGTACTGTCCCGACTTCGCGAGGTGCAGTCGAAAGCGGTTGATCGGCATGTTGGTGATCGTATAGAGGCGGTTGAACACGATGCCGAATTTCGCCGCGAGTTCGCGCCGGTAGTCGGCTTCCAGCGCCGCCTGCGGTGGCGGCAGATACGGCCCGACGGGGTTGTAGACGAGGTTGAGGACGAGACCGCCTTGCGGCGCCCCGTAGCCGACCGCGTTCAGGCGCTTCAATGCCTCGATGCTTTTTTCGAACACGCCCGAGCCGCGTTGCGCGTCGGTAAAGTACGGCTGATAGAAGGGAAGCGACGACACCACCTCGACGCGATGCTTCGCGAAGAACGCCGGCAGGTATTCCTTCGACTCGCCGGTGCGCGGGTTGCCGTCGAGTTGCACCGTCAGGTTGTGCCGCACGATGACGCGTCGGCCGAGCGCCGTCGCGCGCGCGACG
>JAOAFL010000024.1 GCA_026416295.1 Burkholderiales bacterium
GCGCGGCGACACCGCATTCGCTCCGCGTGCCGGGCGGCGACGCCTTGCGCGTTCTGGTGCCGGAAGAGAGACTCGAACTCTCATGCCCTCGCGGGCGGCGGATTTTGAGTCCGCTGCGTCTGCCAGTTCCGCCATTCCGGCGCGATCGGCGATTCTATAATCTCGCGCCCCGATGCGCGTCTCGGACTTCGACTACGAGCTGCCGCCCGAGCTGATCGCGCAGCAGCCGCCGCCCGAGCGCGGCGCGAGCCGCCTGCTCCACCTCGACGCGCCGACGGGCACGCTCACCGACCTCGCGTTCGCCGACCTGCCGACGCTGGTCGGCCCGCAGGACGCGGTGGTGCTGAACGACACGCGCGTCATCAAGGCGCGATTGTTCGGCCGCAAGACGAGCGGCGGCAAGGTCGAGATCCTGGTCGAGCGCGTGCTCGCCGAGCGCGAGGCGCTTTGCCTTGCGCGCGCAGGCCACGCGCTCAAGGCGGGCCATCGCCTCGTCCTCGGCGACGGCGTCGCCGCCGAGGTGCTCGGGCGCGAGGAGGATCTCGTGCGCGTGCGCTTCGCCGAGCCGGTCGATGCGCTGCTTGAGCGCTGCGGCGAGGTGCCGCTTCCGCCCTACATCCGTCGCCCCGCGGCCGCGGTCGACGAAGCGCGCTATCAGACGGTGTACGCCGAAAAGCCGGGTGCGGTGGCGGCGCCCACCGCCGGGCTGCACTTCGACCGGACGATGCTCGCGCGGCTCGAGGCGCGCGGCGCGAGGATCGCGCGTCTTACGCTGCACGTCGGCGCAGGCACCTTTCAGCCGGTGCGCGGCGAGACGGTCGAGGCGCACCGCATGCACCGCGAGCGCTACGAGATCCCGCCCGAGACGCTTGCGGCGATCGCCGGCCGGCGGGTACTCGCGGTGGGCACGACGGTGCTGCGCGCGCTCGAGACCCACGCGCTCACCGGCTGTGCCGCGGGCGAGACCGATCTGTTCGTATATCCCGGCTTTCGCTTTCGCGTGGTCGACCGGCTGCTCACCAATTTTCACCTGCCGCGCTCGACGCTGCTCATGCTGGTCGCCGCCTTTGCCGGGCTGGACAACATCCGCCGCGCCTACGCGCACGCGATCGCGCGCCGCTACCGCTTCTATTCCTACGGCGACGCGATGCTGATCGAGCGCGCGGCGTGAAATTCGAGGTCCTCGCGACCGACGGCGCGGCACGGCGCGGGCGGCTTGTGCTCGCGCACGGCACGGTCGAGACGCCGGCGTTCATGCCGGTCGGCACCTACGGCGCGGTGAAGGGCGTGTCTCCGGCCGAGCTCGCCGCGCTCGGCGCGCAGATCGTGCTCGCGAACACCTTTCACCTGTGGCTGCGCCCCGGGCTTGCGGTGATCGAACGCCACGGCGGCCTGCACCGGTTCATGGGCTGGGACGGCCCGATCCTCACCGACTCGGGCGGATTCCAGGTGTTCAGCCTGCGCACCCTCGGCCGCGTCACCGAGGAAGGCGTGCGCTTCGCGTCGCCGGTCGATGGCGAGCGGCGGCTGCTCACGCCGGAAGCCTCGATGCACATCCAGCGCGTGCTCGGAGCAGACATCGCCATGGCGTTCGACGAGTGCACCGCCTGGCCGGCGACCGAGCGCGAGGCGCGCCGCTCGATGGAGCGCAGCCTGCGCTGGGCCGAGCGCTCGCGGCGCGCGCACGAGGGAAATCCGAACGCGCTCTTCGGCATCGTGCAGGGCAGCGTCTATCCGCATCTGCGCGAGGCGTCGCTCGCGCACCTGGTCGCGATCGGCTTCGACGGCTACGCGCTCGGGGGGCTCGCGGTGGGCGAGCCGAAGGCCGAGCGATCGCGCATCCTCGCGCACTGCGCGCCGCAGCTTCCGGCCGACAAGCCCCGGTACCTGATGGGCATGGGCACCCCCGAAGATCTGATCGAGGCGGTGCAGGCGGGCGTGGACCTTTTCGACTGCGTGCTGCCGACGCGCAATGCGCGAAACGGCTGGCTGTTCACGCGCTTCGGCGACGTCAAGATCCGCAACGCGCGCTGGCGCGACGACCCCCGGCCGCTCGATCCCGCGTGCGCGTGCGACTGCTGCCGTCGTTTCACGCGCGCCTACCTGCATCACCTGCAGAAGACGAACGAGATGCTCGGGGCGCGGCTGAACACGATCCACAACCTGCACTACTACCTCGACCTCATGCGCGAGCTGCGCGAGGCGATCGTCGCCGGTCGGCTCGCGCAGACGGCCGCGCGCCTCGTCGCAGCGCGCCGCGCGGGCGCAGACGCCGAGCCCGCGGCAGCGGCTGGCGTATAATTCGTTGATTTTCCGTCCGTCCCACCAGGAGCGTCCGTGCTGATCAGCCCCGCCTTTGCCCAGAGCGCCGGCGGCGCGGGCAGCGATCCCGGCCTGATCGGGTTCCTGCCCCTCATCCTGATGTTCGTGCTGCTGTGGTTCCTGCTCATCCGGCCGCAGATGAAACGGCAGAAGGAGCACCGGCAGATGGTCGAAGCGCTGCAGAAGGGCGACGAAGTGATCGCCGCCGGCGGGCTCGTCGGCCGCATCACGAAGCTCACCGACCAGTACGTGACGCTCGAGATCGCACCGCAGACCGAAGTGCTCGTGCAGCGCGCCGCGGTGCAGATGCCGCTGCCGAAGGGCACGATCAAGAGCCTGCAGTAGCGTGAACCGGTACCCGGTCTGGGCCTACGCGGCGATCGCGCTCTGCATCCTCGTCGCGTTCCTCTACGCGCTGCCCAATTTCTACGGCGAGTCGCCGGCGGTGCAGGTCTCGAGCGCGCGCACGACCGTGAAGGCCGACGCCGCGCTGCTTGCGCGCGTCGAGCAGACGCTGAAAGAGGCCGGGATCGCGCACACCGGCGCGATCGCCGACGCCGGTGGCGTGCGCGTGCGCTTCGCCGACACCGACACGCAGCTCAAGGCGCGCGACCTCATCGAGCGCGCGCTCAACCCCGATCCGCAGAACCCGTCCTACACCGTCGCGCTCAACCTGCTGCCCGCCTCGCCCGCCTGGCTGCGCGCGATCGGCGCGCTGCCGATGTATCTCGGCCTCGACCTGCGCGGCGGCGTGCATTTTCTGCTGCAGGTCGACACGCAGGCGGCGCTCGCCAAGCGCCTGGAAGGCTACGCCGCCGACGTGCGCGCCTTGCTGCGCGAGAAGAACATCCGTCACGCAGGCGTCAGCCGCGAGGCCCAGACGCTGCGCGTGCGCTTTCGCGACGCCGAGACGCGCGAGCGCGCGCGCGCGGCGATCGGCGCCGCCTTCGGCGAGCTCGCGCTCGCCGAACGCGACGACGGCCAGGACCTGCTGCTTATCGCCACGCTCAAGCCCGAGGTGCAGAAACGCGAGCAGGAGCTCGCGATCCAGCAAAACATCGGCACGCTCAACCGCCGGGTCAACCAGCTCGGTGTCGCCGAGCCGGTGATCCAGCAGCAGGGCGCCGACCGCATCGTCGTGCAGCTGCCCGGCGTGCAGGACGTCGCGCGCGCAAAAGAGATCCTCGGCCGCACCGCGACGCTGGAGGTGCGCCTGGTGGACGAGGAGGCGATGCGCACCGGCAGCACGTTCGGCGCGGACGTCTTCCCCGAGCGCCGGCGCGACGGCACGGTCGGCATGGTGCCGGTGAAAAAGCAGGTGATCGTCACCGGCGACCAGTTCGTCGGCGCGCAGGCGACCTTCGACCAGGACGGCCGCCCGGCGGTGGCGGTGGAGCTGAACGAGGCCGGCGGCCGCGTCATGCGCCAGACCACGCGCGAGCACCTGAAGCGCCTGATGGCGATCGTCCTGTTCGAGAAGGGCCGCGGCGAGGCGATCTCCGTCGCCACCATCCAGAGCGAATTCGGCAGCCGCTTCCAGATCACCGGCAACTTCACGCCCGCCGAGACGAACGACCTCGCGCTCCTCATCCGCGCCGGCTCGCTCGCCGCGCCGATGGAGATCGTCGAGGAACGTACCGTCGGCCCGAGCCTCGGCAAGGAGAACATCGACAAGGGCTTCAACGCGACGCTGTGGGGCTTCGTCGCGATCGTCGTGTTCATGAGCGTGTACTACGCGCTCTTCGGCGTGATCTCCTCGATCGCGCTCGCGGTCAACCTGCTCTTTTTGGTCGCGCTGCTGTCGCTATTGCAGGCGACGCTCACGCTGCCCGGCATCGCCGCGATCGCGCTCACCCTCGGCATGGCGATCGACGCGAACGTCCTCATCAACGAACGCATCCGCGAGGAGGTGCGCGCCGGCGCCACGCCGCAGGCGGCGATCGCCGCCGGCTACCAGCGCGCCTGGGGCACGATCCTCGACTCGAACGTCACCACGCTGATCGCGGGCCTCGCGCTGCTCGTCTTCGGCCACGGGCCGGTGCGCGGCTTTGCGGTGGTGCACTGCCTCGGCATCCTGACGTCGGTCTTTTCCGCGGTGCTGGTGTCGCGCGCGATGGTGAACCTCGTCTACGGCTACCGCCGGCGCGTCGCGCGGCTTGCGATCGGCGACACCGCGTGGAAATGAGCGCCGCGGCGCGATCCGGAGTCTAGCGCGATGGAATTTTTCAAGATCCGGCGCACGATCCCGTTCATGCGCTATGCGCTCGTCTTCAACGTGGTCTCGGCGCTCACGTTCCTCGCGGCGGTGTTCTTCCTCGCCACCAAGGGGCTCAACCTGTCGATCGAGTTCACCGGCGGAACCCTCGTCGAGGTGAACTATCCGGAGCCGGCCGAGCTTGCGCGCATCCGCCAGGCGCTCGAGCGCGCCGGCGTCAAGGCCGAGGTGCAGAACTTCGGTTCCTCGCGCGACGTGCTGCTGCGCATGCCGCCGGAAAAAGACCAGACGAGCGAGCCGCTCGCGCAGCGCGTCGAGGCGCTGCTGCGCGCCGATCACGCCGGCGCGCAGGTGCGGCGCGTCGAATTCGTCGGCCCGCAGGTCGGTCGGGAGCTCGCCGAATACGGGCTGCTCGCGCTGCTCGTCACCGCCGCCGGCATCGTGCTCTACCTGTGGCTGCGCTTCGAATGGCGCTTCGGCCTGTCGGCGATCGTCGCCAATCTGCACGACGTCGTCATCATCCTCGGCTGCTTCGCGTTCTTCCAGTGGGAGTTCTCGCTCGCGGTGCTCGCCGCGGTGCTCGCGGTGCTCGGCTACTCGGTGAACGAGTCGGTCGTGGTGTTCGACCGCGTGCGCGAGAACTTCCGCAAGATGCGCAAGGCGTCGGTGCCCGAGGTGATCGACAGCGCGATTACCGGCACCATCTCGCGCACGATCATCACCCACGGTTCGACCCAGATGATGGTGGTGACGATGCTCATCTTCGGCGGGCCGGCGCTCTACTATTTCGCGCTCGCGCTCACGATCGGCATCGTGTTCGGCATCTACTCGTCGGTGCTCGTCGCGAGCCCCCTGGTGATGTGGCTCGGCGTCGACCGCAGCCAGTTCGTGCGTCCGGCGAAGAAGACCGCGCGCGGCGAGCACGAGGGCGCGGTGGTGTAGCGCGCCCTACTTCAGGATCTGCACCAGGTTCGAATAGTCGTCGGTCCAGGGGCGCCAGTCGGCGCGCGGCTCGGCGGCGACCGCGCCGGCGGCGGCAATCGCCGGCGCCGCGAGCGCATTCGCGTCGCGCGACACGAGCACCCAGTCGGTCTGCGTCTTGTCCGGATCGTCGTCGGCCGAATCGGACACGAGGACCGCGTGCGCGCCGTTTGCGCGCGCGATCGCGGCGACCACCGGCACGAGGTCGAGGAAGCGGTTCGAGACGTGGAACGCGACGATGCCGTCCGGCTTCACGTGGCGCAGATAGAGCGCGAGCGCCTCGCGCGTGACGAGGTGCACCGGGATGGCGTCGCTCGAGAACGCGTCCACCGCGAGGATGTCGAAGTTCTGCGGCGGCTCGCGCTCGAGCACGAGCCGCGCATCGCCCAGCGCCATCTCGATCGTCGCGGCGCTGTCGGCGAGGTAGGCGAAATGCGAGCGCGCGACCGCGACGACGTCCGGGTTGATGTCGTAGAAGCGGTAGACGTCGCCGGGCCGCCCCCAGGCAGCGAGGGTGCCCGCGCCGAGACCGATCACGCCGACGCGGATCGGCGGCCCCGCGGCGCGCGCGGCGAGCGCCGCGCCGATCCCGGAGCTCGCCTGGTAGTAGGTGGTCGGCTCGCGCCGCCGCTCCGGGGCCATGTACTGCTCGCCGTGCAGGATCACGCCGTGCAGCAGCCGGCGCAGATGGTCGGCCGCGCCGGGCGTGCCGTATTCCTTGACGCGCAGCACGCCGTAGAAATTGCGCTCGGCGTAGACGACGTCGCGCTGAAAGCGAAGCGCGTCGTAGGTCGCGCAGCCGCTCGCCGCCACCAGCGCGACGAGGCTCGCCGCGCGCGCAAGGCGCCCGAGCGCCGCAAAGCGCAGCGCCGCGAGGGCGGCCACCGCGACGAGCGCGATGCCGAGCTCGAGATAGGCGTCGAAGGCGAGCGGCGCGAGCACCGCGACGAACAGCCCGCCGAGGGCGCCCCCGGCCGCGATCGCGAGGTAGAACGCCGTGAGGTGGCGCGCGTGCGGGCGCAGGCGGTAGAGCTCGCCGTGGCAGAAGAGGCAGGCGACGAACAGCCCCGAGAGCCAGATGCCGAGCTGTAGCGGCAGGTCGAACTGGCGCGCGCTGTCGGCGAGCAGCCACGCCATGCCGCCGATCCAGACGAGGACGAACGTCCAGCCGATCTCGGGGCGCCAGAAGCGGCCGCCCTCGAACGCGAGGATGAAGGTGAGCAGATACAGCGTGAGCGGCGCAAGCCAGAGCAGCGGAATCGCGGCGACGTTCTGCGTGATGTGGTTGGTGACCGCGAGAAGCAGCGCGGAGCCGGCCGCCGACAGCGCAAGCCACAGCCCGAGGTCGGCCGCGCGCGGGGCGGGCGCCGCGGCCGCCGCAAGCGTCGCGCGTCCCGGCGCGGGCCCCTGCGCCGAGCGCCAGGCGAGCAGCGCGCAGAGCAGCGCGAACGCGGCGAACAGCCACGACCAGGCCGCGACCTGCGCCCGGCCGCCGAGCCAGGGCTCGACCGCGAACGGGTAGCCGACGAGCGCAAGGAGGGACGCCAGATTCGAGGCGGCGAACAGCCGGTAGGGATTTTCGCCCGGGCGCGCGCGCGCAAACCAGGCCTGAACGAGCGGGCTCGTCGCCGAGAGCAGGAAGTACGGCAGCCCGATCGTGGCGGCGAGCAGCAGCAGAATCGCCGAGATCGGCTCCTCGGTTCCGCTCGGCTTCCAGCGCGCCTCGGGCGCGATCGGCAGGCTCGCGACCGCGCCAGCAAGGAGCGCCGTATGCAGCGCCGCCTGCGCCCGAGGCGAAAGGCGCGCGTTCGTTCCGTGCGCGTACGCGTAGCCGGCAAGGAGCAGCGTCTGGAAAAAGAGCATGCAGGTCGCCCACACCGCGGCGCTGCCGCCGAACCAGGGCAGGATCAGCTTCGCGATCAGCGGCTGCACCAGGAAAAGGAGCAGCGCCGAGAGCATGATGACGAGCGCGTACAGCGTCATGCGCGCGCCGACGGCCGGGCCGGCGCCCTCGTGCGGGGCGTCGTCATACGCGGCGCGCGAGCGAGGCGGCGAGCCCGGTATACGCCGCCGGCGTGAGCGCGAGCAGTCGGCGCTTGGCCGCGGCGGGGATCGAGAGTGCCCGGATGAACGCGCGCAGGCGCCTGCGGCCGAGCGCGCGCCCGCGGCTCAGCTCGGCCAGCCGCTCGTAGCCGCCCGCGATCCCGTAGCGCCGCATCACCTGCTGCACCGCCTCGGCGAGCACCTCCCAGTGCGCCTCCAGGTCGGCCGCCATGCGCCGGGGGTCGGCGTCGAGCTTTTCGAGCCCCCGCTCACACGCGCGCCAGGCGAGCAGCGTGTGCCCGAGCGCGACGCCGACGTTGCGCAGCGCGGTCGAGTCCGACAGATCCCGCTGCCAGCGCGAGACGACGAGCTTGTCGGCCAGATGCCGCAGCAGCGCGTTCGCGATGCCGAGGTTGCCCTCGGAGTTCTCGAAGTCGATCGGATTCACCTTGTGCGGCATGGTCGAGGATCCGACCTCGCCCCGCGTCGCGCGCGGCCGGAAGTAGCCGAGGGCGACGTAGCCCCAGAGGTCGCGGTCCAGGTCGAGCACGACGCCGTTCGCGCGCGCGACCGCGTCGAAGAGCTCCGCGTACGAGTCGTGCGGTTCGATCTGGGTGGTGTAGGGATTGAATTCGAGCCCGAGGCCCTCGACGAAGCGGCGGCAGAAACGCTCCCAGTCGACCTCGGGATACGCGATCGTGTGCGCGTGATAGGCGCCGACCGCGCCGTTCATCTTGCCGGCGATGCGTACGCGCGCGATCGCTTCGCGCGCGCGCGCGAGCCGGTGCGCGAAATTCGCCAGTTCCTTGCCGAGCGTCGTGGGCGAAGCGGGCTGGCCGTGGGTGCGCGCGAGCATCGGCTGCGCCGCCCAGCGGTGCGCCCGCTCGCGAAGCGCCGCGACGAGCGCATCCAGCCGCGGCAGCAGCACGCGCGCGCGCGCCTCGACGAGCATCAGCCCGTAGGCGAGGTTGTTGATGTCCTCGGACGTGGCGGCGAAATGCACGAATTCGAGCGCCGCGCGCATGTCGCGCCGGCGACCGAGCTTTTCGCGCAGCCAGTATTCGATCGCCTTGACGTCGTGTCGGGTGCGCGCCTCGATCGCCTTGATGCGTTCGCCGTCGGCCTCGTCGAAGCCGGCCGCCAGCCGCTCGAGCGCGGCGAGCGCCGCGGGCGCAAACGGCCCGATCTCGCCGATCGCCGGCTCGGCCGCGAGCGCGGCGAGCCACGCCAGCTCGACGCGCACCCGGTAGCGCAGCAGCGCGAGCTCGCTGAAGTACGGTCGCAGGGGATCGGCGGTCGCGGCGTATCGGCCGTCGAGGGGCGAGAGCGCCGCAAGCGTCGAGGGCATGGCCTCCGATTATAAGAGCGGCGCGCGAGCCCCCCGTGTAGAATCGCGGGGATGAAACTCCTCGGCACGCCCGCAAGCCCCTATACGCGCAAGGTGCGCGTCGCGCTCGCTGAAAAGCGCCTTCCGTGCGAATTCGTCACAGTGGACGTCGCGCCGGCCGACAGCGCGGTGAACGCGTACAACCCGCTCGGCAAGGTGCCGGCGCTCGTCCTCGACGACGGCACGGTGCTTTTCGATTCGCGCGTGATCGTCGAGTATCTGGAGATCCTCGCGCCCGAGGTGCGTCTGATTCCCGAGGACGGCCGCGGGCGGGTCGCCGTGCGCCGCTGGGAGGCGCTCGCCGACGGCGCGCTCGACGCGGGCGTGCTCATCCGCTACGAGTCGCTGCGGCCCGAGCGCGAACAGAGCGCCGCCTGGCTCGACAAGCAGAAGGGCAAGCTCGAGCGCGCGCTCGAGACCATGGCGCGCGAACTGGGCGAGCGGTCCTGGTGTCACGGCGAGCGCTACTCGCTCGCCGACATCGCGGTCGGCTGCTGCCTCGGCTGGGTCGAGTTCCGCAAGCCGGCCGGGATCGAGTGGCGGGGCCGCTATCCGAACCTCGCGCGGCTCTACGACCGGCTGAGCGAACGAGCGGCGTTCGCCGAGACCGCGCCTCGCTGAAGGCCGGTCGCACGGGCACCGATCGCCGGCGTCCATGAGCAAGCCGGTTTCGCTGCCCGCCTGGATCGCGATCGCGGCGTTCGGCCTGCTCGGGCTCGGCGCCTCTGCGGTCGCTGTCAATTTCGCCTGGGCTTCGCTCAGGTTTCTCGTCGGGGGACAGACCGCGATCGGCGAAGTCGTCGACGTGCGCGGCCCTGCCGCTGACCGGCGAGATGACGGCACGCGATCGCCGGTGATCGAGTTCCGCACCGGCGACGGGCGCAAGGCGCGCGTTCTCGGCCTCGGCCGTCCGGAGGCGGAGGTCGTGCGCGGCGATGCGGTCCAGGTCCTCTACTTCGTCGAGGGCGACAGTGTGCGCTGGAAGGAGGCGAACTTCCAGTCGCTCTGGGGCGCGGCCGCGGTTTTCGGCGTGCTCGGCGCGCTCTTTGCGGTGGTCGCCTACATCGTCTGGCAGCTTGCGCGCGGCGGCGCGCCCGAGCTCGCGGTGGCGGGCGTGTTCGGCGCGCTCGGCGTCGCGGTCTGTATCTTCGGACTGGTGTGGCTTTCGCAGGTCGCGCGCCTCGTCGCGAGCGGCGAGCGAGGCGAGGGGGTGGTCACGCGCGTCGTCCAGCAATCGAGCCAGCGGCTTACGGTCACCCCGAGCGCCGTCAATCCGAGCGGATTCCGCACGGTGCGCGAGGGGCGGCATTTCATCGAGATCCGCTATGCGCCGCGGGGCAGCGAGCCGGTCACGGTGACCGCCTCCTGGTTCGCGGTCGGTCGCTATCCCGAGGGCGCGA
>JAOAFL010000051.1 GCA_026416295.1 Burkholderiales bacterium
ATGTACGTGTTTTACACGCTCTACCTCGAAGCGGCGGGCTATCCGAAGACGCTGATCGGGGCGCTCTGGACGCTCGGCGTGCTCGCCGAGATCGCGCTGTTCCTCTATCTGCCACGCGTTCTGCGGCGATTTGCGCTGCGCGCGCTGCTGCTCGCGAGTTTCGCCTGCGCGGTGGTGCGCTTTCCCGCGATCGGCTGGGGCGTCGAGTCGCTCGCGGTGCTCGCTTGCGCGCAGCTTCTGCACGCCGCGACCTTCGGCGCGTTTCACTCGGCTTCGGTCGCGATGGTGCATCGGCTGTTTCCGGGCGCGCTCGCTGCGCGCGGCCAGGCGCTTTATTCGAGCATCGCTTACGGGCTGGGCGGCACCGCCGGGGCGCTCCTGGCCGGCTTCACCTGGGAGGCGGCGGGCCCCGCGCCGAGCTTCGCGGCAAGCGCGCTCTTTGCCGCGGCAGGCGGCGCGCTCGTCTGGCGCCGGGTGAACGTGTAACCTTGTCAACACGCGCCCTTGCCGGGCGTTGAATGCGCATGCGAGCCGCCCGCCGCCTGTTCCTCGTCGCCGCCCTGCTTGCCGCCTGCCAGACCGTGCAGACGACGAGCCCGGGCGCCGTCGGCGTCGATCGCCCGCAGACGATGCTCGTCTCGGCCGAGACCGTCAACCGTGGCGCGGCGAACGCGTACCGGCGCGTGCTCGAGGATGCGCGCCGCAAGGGGCGGCTGAACAACGATCCGACGCAGCTTGCGCGCGTGCGCGAAATCGCCGGGCGGCTGATCGGTCAGACCGGCGTGTTCCGACCCGACGCGCCCGGCTGGCGCTGGGAAGTGAACGTCATCGGCTCGAAGGAGGTGAACGCCTGGTGCATGCCCGGCGGAAAGATCGCGGTCTACACCGGCCTCATCGAGCGGCTGCAGGCGACCGACGACGAACTCGCGGCGGTGATGGGCCACGAGATCGCGCACGCGCTTCGCGAGCACGGGCGCGAGCGCGCCTCGCAGGCGCTCGCGCAGGGGATCGGCCTCACCGTGCTCGGCGTCGCGCTCGGGATGTCGGAGGCGGCGATGGACCTCACGCAACTTGTCCTCGACCTCACCTTCAACCTTCCGAATTCCCGCACCGACGAGGTGGAAGCCGACCGGATCGGCGTGGAACTTGCCGCGCGCGCCGGCTACGATCCGCGTGCCGCAGTGAGTCTGTGGGAGAAGATGCAGCGCGCGGCGCGTGCCCAGCCGCCGGAATTCCTCTCGACGCACCCTTCGCACGAGACGCGCATCGCCGAGCTGCGCGAGGTCTCGCAACGGGTGATGCCGCTCTACGAGGCGGCGCGCGCGAAACGCTAGTCGGCGCGGCGCGCGCCGTGGGATAATCGCGCCCCGGCCGCGCGCGGCCGCTTGTGCCATGGGTCGCACCCTCTACGACAAGCTCTGGGACAGCCATGTGGTGCACGTCGAAGACGACGGCACCGCGCTCCTTTACATCGACCGCCACCTCGTTCACGAGGTGACCAGTCCCCAGGCCTACGAGGGGCTGAAGCTCGCCGGGAGAAAGCCCTGGCGGCCGGATTCGGTGATCGCGACCGCGGATCACAACACGCCGACGACCGGCTGGGAGCGCGGCATCGCAGGAATCGAAGACCCGGTCTCGCGCCTTCAGGTCGAGACGCTCGATGCGAACATCCGCGAGTTCGGTGCGCGCGCATACTTCCCGTTCCTCGATGCGCGCCAGGGCATCGTGCACGTGATCGGGCCGGAGAACGGCGCGACGCTGCCCGGCATGACGGTGGTCTGCGGCGACTCGCACACGAGCACCCACGGCGCCTTCGCCTGCCTCGCCTTCGGCATCGGCACCTCCGAGGTCGAGCACGTGCTCGCGACGCAGTGCCTCGTCGCGCGCAAGATGAAAAACATGCGCGTCACCGTGGAGGGTGAGCTTTCGCCCGGCGTGAGCGCAAAAGACGTGATCCTCGCGGTGATCGGCCGGATCGGCGCGGCCGGCGGCACCGGCTGCGCGATCGAGTTCGCCGGCTCGACGATCCGCGCGCTCTCGATGGAAGGGCGCATGACGATTTGCAACATGGCGATCGAGGCGGGCGCGCGCGCGGGGCTCGTGGCGGTGGACGAAACGACGATCTCGTATCTGCGCGGCCGGCCGTTTGCGCCGACCGGCGCCGACTGGGACGCCGCGGTCGCCTACTGGCGCACGCTCGTTTCCGATCCGGACGCGCGATTCGACCGCGAGGTGACGCTCGATGCGCGCGCGATCGCGCCGCAGGTCACCTGGGGCACGTCGCCCGAAATGGTGGTCTCGGTCGAGGATCGCGTGCCCGAGCCGGACAGGGAAAGAGACCCGGTGCGGCGCGAAGGCATGGCGCGCGCGCTCGCGTACATGGGCTTGGCGCCCGGCACGCCGATCCAGAGCATCCGCGTCGACAAGGTGTTCATCGGCTCGTGCACCAACTCGCGCATCGAGGACCTGCGCGCCGCGGCCGCGGTGGTCGCCGGACGACGCGTCGCGAAGAACGTGCGCCTCGCGATGGTGGTGCCGGGCTCGGGCCAGGTGAAGGCGCAGGCCGAGCGCGAAGGCCTCGATCGGATCTTTCGCGAAGCCGGGTTCGAGTGGCGCCAGCCCGGCTGCTCGATGTGTCTTGCGATGAACGCCGACCGGCTGGAGCCCGGCGAGCGCTGCGGTTCCACCTCGAACCGCAACTTCGAGGGCCGGCAGGGCGCGGGCGGGCGCACGCACCTCGTGAGTCCCGCGATGGCGGCGGCAGCGGCGATCGCCGGGCATTTTGTGGACGTGCGCGACTGGCGCTGACGATGGAGAAGTTCACCGTTCTCGACGGCCTCGTCGCGCCGCTCGATCGCGCGAACGTGGATACCGACGCGATCATCCCGAAGCAGTTCCTGAAGTCGATCAAGCGCACCGGCTACGGCGACAATTGCTTCGACGCCTGGCGCTATCTGGACGTGGGCGAGCCCGGCAAGGACAACTCGAAGCGCCCGCTCAACCCGGAATTCGTCCTCAACCAGCCGCGCTACCGCGGCGCGAGCATTCTCCTTGCGCGCAAGAACTTCGGCTGCGGCAGCTCGCGCGAGCACGCGCCGTGGGCGCTTCTCGAATACGGCTTTCGCTGCGTGATCGCCCCCTCCTTCGGCGACATCTTCTACACCAACTGCCTGAAGAACGGCCTGCTGCCGGTGGTGCTCGGCGAAGCCGAGGTCGAGGGCCTCTTTCGCGACTGCTTCGCGCAGCCGGGCTTTCGCCTCGTCGTCGATCTGCCGGCGCAGACGGTGGCGACCGCCGACCGGGCGAAGGTCTTCCGCTTCGAGATCGCGCCGACGCCGAAGTACATGCTGGTGAACGGCCTGGACGAGATCGGCCTCACCCTTCGCCACGCGGACAAGATCCGCGCGTTCGAGGCGCGCCGGCGCGCGGAACTGCCGTGGCTGTTCCGGTAGCGCCGATGAAGGTCGCGGTGCTCGCGGGCGACGGGATCGGCCCGGAAATCGTCGCCCAGGCGCTTGCGGTGCTGCGGCGCCTTGCCCTGCCGATCGAGTTCGCGCAAGCGCCGGTGGGCGGCGCGGCGATCGAACGAACGGGCGAGCCGCTGCCCGAGGCGACGCTCGCGCTCGCGCGCGAAGCCGACGCGATCCTCTTCGGCGCGGTGGGCGATCCCCGCTACGATGCGGCGCCGGCCGAGCGGCGTCCGGAGCAGGCGATCCTCGGGCTGCGCAAGGCGCTCGGGCTTTTCGCGAACCTTCGTCCTGCGAAGCTGTACGACGCGCTCGCCGATGCCTCGACTCTCAAGCGGGAGGTGGTCGCCGGGCTCGACCTTCTCATCGTGCGCGAGCTGACCGGCGACGTCTATTTCGGCGAGCCGCGCGGCGTGCGCGACGCCGGCGCCCTCGGCCGCGAGGGCTTCGACACCATGCGCTACAGCGAAGCCGAGGTGCGCCGCATCGCGCGCGTCGCGTTCGAGGCCGCACGCAAGCGCCGGCGCAAGGTCTGTTCGGTGGACAAGGCGAATGTGCTCGAGACCTCGCGTCTGTGGCGCGCGGCGGTGGCCGAGGAGGCGAAGCGTTATCCGGACGTCGAACTTTCGCACATGTACGTCGACAACTGCGCGATGCAGCTCGTGCGCGCGCCGGCGCAGTTCGACGTCATCGTCACCGGCAACCTTTTCGGCGACATTTTGTCGGACGAGGCCGCGATGCTCACCGGCTCGATCGGGATGCTGCCTTCGGCCTCGCTCGATGAGCGCGGCAAGGGCCTGTATGAACCGATCCACGGCTCTGCGCCCGACATCGCGGGCAAGGGTGTCGCCAATCCGCTCGCGACGATCCTGTCGGCGGCGATGATGCTGCGCTATTCGCTCGGGCAGCCGCAGGCGGCCGAGCGCATCGAGCGGGCGGTCGAGCGCGCGCTCGCCGACGGCTACCGCACGCCCGACATCTATACTGAAGGTACGCGCCGCGTGGGGGCGGAGGAGATGGGGCGCGCGGTGCTGGAGAGGCTATGACGCTGCGGGTTGGAATCGTCGGATGGCGGGGCATGGTGGGCTCGGTGCTCATCGAGCGCATGCGCGAAGAGCGCGATTTCGAGCACCTGGAGCCGGTGTTCTTCTCCACCTCGCAGGCGGGCGGGGCGGGGCCTGCGATCGGCCGCGACTGCCCTCCGGTGAAGGACGCAAAAGACCTCGATGCGCTCGCGGCGCTTCCGGTGATCGTCTCCTGCCAGGGCGGGGACTACACGCAGGAGGTCTATCCCCGCCTTCGCGCGCGCGGCTGGTCGGGCTACTGGATAGACGCCGCGAGCACCCTGCGCATGAACGAAGACGCGGTGATCGTGCTCGATCCGGTGAACCTGCCGCTCGTCGAGCGCGCGCTCGAGCGGGGCGTGAAGAACTTCATCGGCGGAAACTGCACCGTGAGCCTGATGCTGATGGGGATGGCGGGGCTGCTTCAGCGCGACCTGGTCGAATGGATCACCGCGATGACGTATCAGGCCGCCTCGGGGGCGGGCGCTGCAGCGATGCGCGAACTCGTCGCGCAGATGGAACGGCTCGGGTCGGCGGCGCGCGCGCTCCTTGCCGACCCGGCGGCGAGCGCGCTCGAACTCGACCGCTGCGTCGCCGAGGCGATGCGAAACGGCGCGCTGCCGAAGGCGGAGTTCGGCCAGCCGCTCGCGGCGAACCTGCTGCCGTGGATCGACCGCGACCTCGGCAACGGTCAGAGCCGCGAGGAGTGGAAGGCGCAGGCCGAAGGCAACAAGATTCTCGGCCGCAGCGACCGGCCGATTCCGATGGACGGCATCTGCGTGCGCGTCGGCGCGATGCGCTGCCACAGCCAGGCGCTCACCGTGAAGCTGCGGCGCGACGTGCCGCTCGACGAGATCGAGGACATGATCGCCGAGGGCAACGAATGGGTGAAGGTGATCCCGAACCGGCGCGAGCCGACGCTTTCGGAACTGACGCCCGCGGCGGTGAGCGGAAAACTCTCGATTCCGGTCGGACGGCTCCGCAAGCTTCCGATGGGCGGGGAGTACCTCGCGGCTTTTACCGTCGGCGACCAGCTGCTCTGGGGCGCCGCCGAACCGTTGCGCCGAATGGTGCGCATCCTCCTCGAGCGCGGCCTGCCCCGGTAGCCGCCGCGACGAGGATTTCGTTTGCGGCGCAAGGCGTTAGCCTTCAGAAGGCGAGAAGCTTTGTTAGTTTGCACGGCTAACGCCATGATGTTAAGGTAGTCCCTCGCCATAAGGCTCAGGGTGGTGCGAGGTGGGTAGATCGGTAAGCGGGATTCGCCTTGCCGCGGCGGCGGTTCTCCTTGTGCCGCTGATCGCAAGCGCGGCGGGGCTCGGCCGGCTGACGGTCCTTTCGGCGCTCGGGCAGCCGCTCGAGGCCGAAATCGAGATCGTGTCGCTGCAGCCGGGCGAGGAAGAGGGGCTCAGCGCGCGGCTTGCCTCGCCTGAGGCGTTCCGCCAGGCCGGCATCGAACCGAGCCCCGCGCTCTTCGGCGCACAGTTTTCGATCGAGCGGCGCGGCGGGCGCCCGATCGTGCGCATGCGCACGACGCAACCGGTGAACGAGCCGTTCCTCGACGTCCTCGTCGAGCTGCAATGGAACACCGGGCGGCTTGTGCGCGAATACACGTTCCTGCTCGATCCGCCGGAATACCGAGGGCGGCCGGCGATCGCCGCGGCACCGCCACCGCCGGAGCCGAAGCCGGCGCCGGAGGCGAAGCCGCTCGCCACCGCCAAGCCCGAGCCGCGCGTCGAGGCGCGCCCGATCGCGCCGGCGGCTGCGCCCCGTGCGGAACGCGCCGCGACGCACGAGGTGAAGAAGGGCGAGACGCTCGCGGCGATCGCGCGCACCCACCTTCCCGAAGGGGTGACGCTCAACCAGATGCTGGTTGCGCTTTTCCGCGCGAACCGCGACGCGTTCGTGCGCGAAAACATCAATCTGGTGCGCTCGGGGCGCATCCTCGCCGTCCCGGACCGCGGCGACGCGATGTCGGTCGATGTGGCCGAAGCGAATCGCCTGGTGCAGGCGCACATGGCGCAGTTCGCGCAGTACCGCCGCACGCTCGCGGGCGCGGTCGCGCTCGCGCCGCCGACCGCCGGCGCGTCGGCGCGCGAGGCGACCGGGCGCATCGCGCCGAAGCCTGAGGCGCCGACGCCGGGCGAGCCGAAGGATCAGCTGCGGCTGTCGCGCGTCGAGCCGGGCAAGGCCGACTCGCCACGCACTCGGGCGGCGATCGAGGACGACCGCATCGCGCAGGAGCGCGCGCTCAAGGAAGCGCAGGCGCGCATCGCGGAGCTCGAGCGAAACGTGAACGACCTGCGCAAGCTGCTCGAGGTGAGGAACCAGCAGCTCGCGGCGCTCGAAAAGAAAGCGGCCCAGGTCGCGGCCGCGCCGCAGGCGCAGCCGCCGAAACCCGAGCCCGCGAAACCGGAACCGGCGAAAGCGGAGGCCGCCAAACCTGCGGCCGAGCCGCTCAAGGTCGCGCCCGAGGCCGCGAAGGCGTCGCCGGATGCGCCGAAGGCGGCGGCCGATGCGACCGCCAAGCCGGCTGCCGAGGCGGCGAAAGCGCCGGAGCCGGCAAAACCTGCGGCGGAAGCGTCGAAGCCGACCGAGCCTGCGGCGGAGGCGGCGAAACCCGCCGAAGCGCCGAAACCGCCTGCGAAACCGGCTGCGGAAGCGAAGAAACCGAAGCCCGCGCCGGTGAAAGCGTCCGAGCCCGACCTCCTCGACGAAGTGATCAACTTCGTGACCGATCCGGTCTCCGGCGGCGGACTTGCGCTCGTCATCGTTCTGCTCGCGGTCTACGCCGGCTGGCAGTGGCGCAAGAAGAAGGCGGCGCAGGCGCGCTTCCAGGACAGCGTGCTCGGTGCAGCAGCTGGCGCGCCTTCGACGCTCGGGGCGGCTGCGCAACCGGCGGCCGCTGCGGCAGCAGGGGCTGCGGCGGTGGCTGCGGCGGCTGCGGTCGCGGCAGCGCCGGCCGCGCAGCCTGCGCCAGTGCCGGCAGCCGAGGCCGAGGAACTCGACCCGGTCGCCGAGGCCGACGTCTACATGGCCTACGGACGCTACGCGCAGGCCGAGGAGATCCTGAAGGAAGCGCTCGCGAAGGACCCGGAGCGGCTCGCGCTGCACGCGAAGCTGCTCGAGGTGTACGCGAACGAGAAGAACACGCAGGCGTTCGAACAGACGGCGCTCAAGGTGAAATCGCTCACCGGCGGCGCGGGTCCCGAATGGGACAAGGCACTCGCGCTCGGACACTCGATCGACCCGGGCAATCCGCTGTACGGTGCCGGTGCGCCTGCGGCAGCGGCGGAGGTCGCCGCACCGGTCGCCGCGCCGACGCTCGATTTCGATCTCGGCATCGGCCCTGAGGCGAGCGCGCCGGCCGAGGCGCCGACGGCGGCGGAGGCGACCGCGCCGCTCGACCTCGACCTCGGCGCCGCGGCGCCTGCGGCCGAGACGGCGCGCGCCGATGCGACGGCGCCGCTCGACTTCGACCTCGGCGCCGCGCCGGAAAAATCGGATCTCGCGCCTGGCGGCATGCTGGTGCTCGACGTCGGCGAGGCGAAGGCGGCTTCGGGCGGTCTGGATTTCGATCTCGGCGCGACGCCCGCACCGCAACCCGAAGCCGCCGCGCCGAAGGCGGCGGCCGACGCCGACGCGACCGTGGCGATGGACTTCGACCTGAACCTCGACCTCGGCGAGCCGAAAGCGGAAGCGAAGCCGGCGGCGGCCGAAGCGCCGCTCGACCTCGGCGCGATCGATCTCGATCTCGGTGCGCCGTCGGCACCGGCCGGCGGCGGCGACGAGAAATGGCGCGCGATGACCGAGAAGCTCGAGCTTTCCAAGGCCTTTCTCGACATCGGGCAGAAGGACGAAGCGCGCGAGCTGCTGAACGAGGTAATGAAGGAAGGCGACGCGGCCCAGAAGGAGCAGGCGCGCCAGATGCTCGCCGCACTCGGCTAGGGTTCCGCGAAGCGGCGCCGCGCGCGGTGTCGTGCCGCGCGCCGCCGTCTCTACCCGTGCGCCTGCTGCGATGGCTACCCGGATCGCGCTCGGCATCGAATACGACGGCAGCCGGTTTCTCGGTTGGCAGACCCAGCCGGGCGGCGGCACCGTGCAGGACGCGCTCGAGGCGGCGCTCGCGACGATCGCCGGAGAACCGGTCGCGGTCACCTGCGCCGGTCGCACCGACCGCGGCGTGCACGCGCGTGCGCAGGTGGTGCATTTCGACACCGGCGCGCAGCGGCCGCTCTCGGCCTGGGTGCGCGGGGTGAACGCGCTGCTGCCCGAGTCGGCGGCGGTGCTCTGGGCGAAACCGGTCGGCGCCGATTTCCATGCGCGCTACAGCGCGCGGGCGCGCACCTACCGGTACGTGCTTCTCAACCGGCCGGTACGCCCAGCGCTCGCGGCCCGCTACTGCGGCTGGGTGCACGCGCCGCTCGACGTCGAGCGCATGCGCGCGGCCGCGTCGTACCTCGTCGGCGAGCACGATTTTTCGGCGTTCCGCGCCGCGGAATGCCAGGCGAAGACGCCGCGGCGCACGCTCTACGAGCTGCGCATCGAACGGGACGGCGCGCGCATCGATTTCGTGCTGCGCGCGAACGCGTTCCTGCATCATATGGCGCGCAATATCGTCGGCTTGTTGATCTGGGTCGGCGACGGCCGCCGGCCGCCGCAGTGGGCGCGCGAGGTGCTCGCCTCGCGCGAGCGGGCGCGCGCCGCGCCGACGTTCGCGCCCGAAGGGCTGTATCTGGAATCGGTCGAATACGACGCCGACTGGGGGCTGCCCTCGCCCCCGCGCGCGCGGCTCGAGCTGCCGCTTTCGGCCGGTTGAGGCGGCGCATGCCGGGCAGAACGCGCGTCAAGATCTGCGGCATCACGCGGCTCGAGGATCTGGAGGCGGCGGCGCAGGCGGGCGCCGACGCGGTCGGCTTCGTCTTCTATCCGCCCAGCCCGCGCTGTCTCGAGGTCGCGACCGCGCGCCGGCTGCGGCGCGCGGCGCCGGCGTTCGTCACCACCGTCGCGCTCTTCGTCAACGCGCCGCCCGCCGACGTGGCGCGCGTCGTCGCCGAGGTCCGCCCCGATATGCTCCAGTTCCACGGCGAGGAGACGCCGGAGTACTGCGAATCGTTCGGGCTGCCCTACATCAAGGCGGCGAGGGTGCGCGCCGGGATCGACTTGCTAGAATACTGGCGCCCGTTCGCGGGCGCGGCCGCCTGGCTCGCGGACGCGTGGGTCGAGGCGTACGGCGGCGTCGGCGCCCGCTTTGACTGGTCGCTGCTGCCGGCGCGGCCGGCGCGACCGCTCGTTCTTTCGGGCGGGCTCACGAGCGCGAACGTCGGCGCCGCGATACGCGCGCTCCGACCCTGGGCGGTCGACGTATCGAGCGGCGTGGAATCGGCCAAAGGCATCAAGGACGCGGCGCGCATCGCCGCCTTCATCGCCGAGGTACGCAATGCGGATGTATGACCTGCCCGACGCACGCGGGCATTTCGGACCCTACGGCGGAACGTTCGTCGCCGAGACGCTGGTGCACGCGCTGGAGGAGCTGCGCGCGGCGTATCTCGAGGCGCGCGCCGACGCCGCGTTCCAGGCCGAGTTCCGCGACGAGCTCGCGCACTACGTCGGGCGACCGACGCCGATCTATCACTGCCGGCGCTGGTCGGCGCAGCTCGGCGGCGCGCAGATCTACCTCAAGCGCGAAGACCTCAACCACACCGGCGCGCACAAGATCAACAACACCGTCGGGCAGGCGCTCCTTGCCCGACGCATGGGCAAGCGGCGCGTGATCGCCGAAACCGGCGCCGGCATGCACGGCGTCGCCACCGCCACCGTCGCGGCGCGCTACGGCATGACCTGCGTCGTGTACATGGGCGCCGAGGACGTCGAGCGCCAGTCGGCGAACGTCTACCGCATGAAGCTCCTCGGCGCCGAGGTCGTGCCGGTCGAGTCCGGCTCGCGCACGCTGAAGGATGCGCTCAACGAGGCGATGCGCGACTGGGTCACGAACGTCGACGACACGTTCTACATCCTCGGCACCGTCGCCGGCCCCCATCCCTATCCGATGATGGTGCGCGACTTCCAGTCGGTGATCGGCGAGGAATGCAAGCCGCAGATGCGCGAACTCGCCGGGCGGCAGCCCGATGCGGTGATCGCCTGCGTCGGCGGCGGGTCGAACGCGATGGGTATCTTCTATCCCTACATCGCCGAGGAGGGGGTGCGCCTGATCGGCGTCGAGGCGGCGGGCGAGGGGCTCGCGACCGGGCGCCATGCGGCGACGCTGTGCGCCGGTCGCCCGGGCGTGCTGCACGGCAACCGCACTTACCTGCTTCAGGACGCGAACGGCCAGATCCTCGCCACGCATTCGATCTCGGCGGGGCTCGACTACCCGGGCGTCGGCCCAGAGCACGCGTGGCTGAAGGACAGCGGGCGCGCCGAATACGTCGCGGTGACCGACGAGGAGGCGCTTGCGGCCTTCATGGCCCTGTGCCGCATCGAGGGCATCATTCCGGCGCTCGAATCGGCGCACGCGCTCGCCTACGCGGCGAAGCTCGCGCCGACGCTCGCGCGCGACCGCATCCTGCTCGTCAACCTGTCCGGCCGCGGCGACAAGGATATGCAGACCGTCGCGCGGCGCGCCGGGATCGCGCTCTGATGTCGCGCATCGCGGCGCGGTTCGCGGAGCTCGCGCGCGGCGGCCGCAAGGCGCTCGTCGCCTACCTCACTGCCGGCGATCCGGCGCCGGCGCTCACGGTGCCGCTGCTCGGCGCGCTCGCCGAGGCGGGCGCCGACGTGCTCGAGCTCGGCGTGCCCTTTTCCGATCCGATGGCCGACGGCCCGGTCATCCAGCGCGCGACGCAGCGCGCGCTCGCGCACGGTGTCGGACTCGCGCAGGTGCTCGACATGGCGCGCGCGTTCCGCGCCGCCGACGCGCGCACGCCGCTCGTGCTGATGAGCTACGCCAACCCGATCGAGGCGATGGGCGCCGAGCGGTTCGTGCGCGAGGCGGCGGCCGCCGGCGCCGACGGCGTGATCGTGGTCGACTGTCCGCCCGAGGAGTGTGCCGAGTTCGCCGCGCAGGCGCGCGCGCACGGCCTCGACACGATCTTTCTCCTTGCGCCGACGAGCACCGAGGCGCGCATCCGCGCGGTCGCGCAGGCCGCGAGCGGCTACGTCTACTATGTGTCGCTGAAGGGCATCACCGGCGCCGAGCACCTCGACGTCGCCGACGTCGCCGCGCACCTTCCGCGGGTGCGCGCGGCGACGCCGCTTCCGATCTGCGTCGGCTTCGGCATCCGCGACGCGGCGGCGGCGCGCCGCGTCGCCGAACTGGCCGACGGGGTGGTGATCGGCAGTCGCATCGTGCAGGAGATCGAGGCCGCCGGCCCGTACGAGGCGGCGGCGCGCGTCAAGGCGTTCCTTGCGCCGGTGCGCCGCGCGCTCGACGAGCGGCCGCGGCAGGGGGCGGCGTGAGCTGGCTGCAGAAACTGCTGCCGCCGAAGATCCAGCGCGGCACCGCACCGAAAAAGACCGTCCCCGAGGGTCTGTGGACGAAGTGCCCGGCGTGCCACGCGGTGCTCTACCGCACCGACCTCGCGAAGAATCTCAACGTCTGTCCGAAGTGCGGCGAGCACCAGCGGCTCGGGGCGCGCGAGCGGCTGGAGGCGCTGCTCGATCCCGAAGGCCGCTTCGAGATCGGCGCCGAGGTGCTGCCGGTCGACACGCTCAAGTTCCGCGACCAGCGCAAGTACACCGAGCGGCTGGAGGAGGCGCGCGCGGCGACCGGCGAGACCGACGCGCTGGTCGTCATGCAGGGCGCGATCCGCTCGCTCGGCGTCGTCGCGGCCGCGTTCGAATTCGATTTCATGGGCGGCTCGATGGGGTCGGTGGTGGGCGAGCGCTTCGTGCGCGGCGTGCGCGTCGCGATCGAGCAGAAACTGCCGTTCGTGTGCATCACCGCCTCGGGCGGCGCGCGCATGCAGGAGGGACTGCTCTCGCTCGCCCAGATGGCGAAGACAACCGCCGCGCTCACCGAACTCGCCGCGCGGCGGCTGCCGTTCGTCACCGTGCTCGCCGACCCGACGATGGGCGGGGTGTCGGCCAGTTTCGCGATGATCGGCGACATCGTGATCGCGGAGCCGAAGGCGCTCATCGGCTTTGCCGGCCCGCGCGTGATCGAACAGACCGTGCGCCAGAAGCTGCCCGAGGGTTTCCAGCGCGCAGAGTTCCTGCTCGAGAAAGGCGCGATCGACATGATCGTCGATCGTCGCCAGCTGCGCGACCGGCTGTACGCGCTGCTCGCGATGCTGCTCGGACGCCCCGCCGACGCTGCGGCGTGAGCGTGCGTACGCTCGACGAGTGGCTCGCGTTCGTCGAGCGCCAGCACCCGCAGGCGATCGCGCTCGGCCTTGAGCGCGTCGCCGAGGTGCGCGCGCGCCTCGGGCTCGCGTTCGACTGCCCGGTGTTCGTCGTCGCCGGAACGAACGGCAAGGGCTCGACGTGCGCGATGCTCGAGGCGATCCTGCGCGCCGGCGGCTACCGCACCGGGCTCTACACCTCGCCGCACCTGTTGCGCTACAACGAGCGTGTGCGCATCGCCGGCGTCGAGGCGTCGGACGAGGCGCTCGCGGAGGCGTTCGCCGCGGTCGAGGCCGCGCGCGGCGGCGTCGCGCTCACGTATTTCGAGTTCGGTACGCTCGCCGCGGCGTGGCTGTTCGCGCGCGCGCGGCTCGACGCCGTGGTGCTGGAAGTGGGCCTCGGCGGGCGGCTGGACGCGGTGAACGCGTTCGACGCCGATTGCGCGCTGCTCACGAGCGTCGGGCTGGACCACACCGAATACCTCGGCCCGACGCGCGAAGCGATCGGCCGCGAAAAAGCGGGCATCTTTCGCGCCGGTCGCCCGGCGGTGGTCGGCGATCCGCAGCCGCCTGCGAGCGTGCTCGAGGTCGCGGCGGCGTGCGGCGCGCGGCTGCTGCGCTACGGACACGACTTCGGCGCGCGCGCCGAGCGCACGCAGTGGCTCTACTGGAGCCGCAACGGTCGGCGCGCGGTGCTCGCGTATCCGTCGCTGCGCGGGGCGGTGCAGCTGCGCAACGCCGCCTGCGCGATCGCGGCGCTCGAGACGCTGCGCGAGCGGCTTCCGCTCGGGCTCGAGGCGGTACGCGCAGGACTGGCCGACGCGCGGCCCGCCGGGCGCTTTCAGGTGCTGCCCGGCCGCCCGCGGATCGTTCTCGACGTCGCGCACAACCCGCAGGCGGCGGAGGTTCTCGCCGACAACCTCGCCGCCGCCGCCGGCGTCGGGCGCACGATCGCCGTGCTCGGGATGCTGCGCGACAAGGACATCGCGGGCGTCGCGCGCGCGCTCGCGCCGCGCATAGACCGCTGGCACCTGGCGAGTCTCGGCGGGCCGCGCGGCGCGCCGGCGGCGACGCTCGTTGGAGCCCTCGCAGCGGCGGGCGTGCCCACGCAAGCGATCGCATCGCACGCGAATGTCGCCGCCGCGCTCGCGGCGGCGCGGGCCGAAGCGGGGGGCGATGATACAATCGTCGCGTGCGGCTCCTTTCTCACCGTCGCTGCGGCGATGGCGGAGCTTGACGCCGGGCGCGCGCGCGGCAATGGCTGATCACGAGGACGTCGAAGCGCTCAGGCGCCGCGGCCGCCGGCGCCTGGTCGGGGCGATCGCGCTGGTGCTCGTCGCCGTCATCGTCCTTCCGATGGTGTTCGACACCGAGCCGCGTCAGAGCCCGCCGCTCAGCGTGCGCATACCGGGCGAGGACGAAGGACCGTTTTCGCCGAAAGCGTTGCCGAAGCCGCCACCGACGCCGCAGCCCTGGCCTGCCGCCGAGCCTGCGCCGCCGCCCCCGAAGGAGGCGCCGGCAACGGGCGAGGCGCCCGCGAAGAAGACCGACGAGCGTGTCGCAGCGTCGCCTCGGGTCGCGGACTCCGCTGCGGACAAAAAGACCGAGCGGGAGCCGGCGGCGCCGAAGCCGCCGGCCGCGTCCAACCCCGCGGCGATGTCCGACGCGGCGCTCGCGGGCGGCCCGAAATTCTTCGTGCAGGTCGGCGCCTTCCGCGAGCAGGACAAGGTTCGCGAGATCACCGGCAAGCTCGCCGCGGCGAAGCTGCCGCACCATACGGAGCCCGTCGCGATCGCCGCAGGCACCGCAACCCGCGTGCGGGTCGGCCCGTACGCGAGCCGCCAGGCCGCCGAGGACGCGCTCGGCACGCTGCAGCAGCTCGGCCTCAAGGGGGCGCGGGTCGTCGAGCAGGCGCCCTGAGGCCGGTGCCCGTCGTCCATGACGTGGCTCGATTACGCGGTCGGCGGCGTGCTCGCGGTCTCGGTCGCCGTCGGCGTCTGGCGCGGGCTGGTGCGCGAGATCGTTTCGCTCGCCGGTTGGGTGATGGCGTTCCTCGCGGCCAATCTGCTCGCCGGCCCGCTCGCGGCGCACGTGCCCCAGCAGATCCCCTCGCCCGAACTTCGCGCGCTCGCCGCGTTCGTCGCGGTGTTCGTCGCAACGCTCGTGCTCGCCTCGCTCGCAGCGCTGCTCCTTTCGCGGCTCGTACGCGCCGCGGGGCTGGGCGGCATCGATCGCGCGCTCGGCGCGCTGTTCGGCGCCGCGCGCGCGGCGGTCGTGCTCGCGGCGTTCGCGCTGCTTGCAGGTCTCACCAGCCTGCCGCGCCAGCCGGCCTGGCGCGACTCGGCGAGCGGGCCGTGGCTCGCGGCCGCAGCCCTCGCGCTCAAGCCGTGGCTTCCGCCCGCCTTCGCCGATCGCCTGCGGTATGATTGATCGCTCAATTACCGGGGACCGGCACCGATGTGCGGAATCCTGGGCATCGTCGCGCACTCGCCCGTCAACCAGCTGCTCTACGACGGTCTGCTGCTGCTGCAGCACCGCGGGCAGGACGCGGCCGGGATCGTCACCTGCGAGCGCAAGACGCTGCACATGCACAAGGGCAGCGGCATGGTGCGCGACGTGTTCCGCACGCGCAACATGCGCGCGCTCGCCGGCAACATGGGCATCGCGCACTGCCGGTATCCGACCGCCGGGTCGGCGTTCAACTCGGCCGAGGCGCAGCCGTTCTACGTCAACTCGCCCTTCGGCATCGTGCTCGGCCACAACGGGAACCTGACGAATTCCGAGGCGCTGAAGGAGGAGATGTTCCGCCAGGACCTGCGGCACATCAACACCGACTCGGATTCCGAGGTCCTGCTGAACGTGCTTGCGCACGAGCTCGAGCGCGCGACCGTCGGCACGCGGCTCTCGCCCGAGACGGTGTTCGCGGCCGTCGCCGCGGTACACCGGCGCGTGCGCGGCGCCTACGCGGTGGTGGCGATGATCGCCGGCTACGGCGTGCTCGCGTTCCGCGATCCCTGGGGCATCCGCCCGCTCGTGATCGGCGCGAACGACACGCCGCGCGGCCTGGAATACGTCGTCGCCTCCGAGTCGGTCGCGGTCGAGGCGCTCGGCTTTCGGCTGCTGCGCGACGTCGCGCCGGGCGAAGCGGTGCTGATCGGCGCCGACGGCACGTTCCACAGCCGCGAGTGCGCCCCGGGCGCCTCGCTCAACCCGTGCATCTTCGAGTACGTGTACCTCGCGCGCCCGGACTCGATCATGGACGGCGCGTCGGTCTACGAAGCGCGCCTGAACATGGGCGAGCGGCTCGCCGAGAAGATCCGGCGCCGCCACGCGCACCTCAAGATCGACGTGGTGATCCCGATTCCGGATTCGAGCCGGCCGGCGGCGCTGCAACTCGCGATGGGTCTCGGCGTGCCCTACCGCGAGGGTTTCGTCAAGAACCGCTACATCGGCCGCACGTTCATCATGCCCGGCCAGGCGCTGCGCACGCGCTCGGTGCGGCAGAAGCTGAACGTGATCGGCATGGAATTCCGCGACAAGAACGTGCTGCTGGTGGACGACTCGATCGTGCGCGGCACCACCAGCCGCGAGATCGTGCAGATGGCCCGCGAGTCGGGCGCGCGCAAGGTGTTCTTCGCTTCGTCGGCCCCGCCGGTGCGCTATCCGAACGTCTACGGCATCGACATGCCCACCCGCGCCGAACTGATCGCCGCGCACCGCACCGAGGAGGAGGTCGCCGCCGAGATCGGCGCGGATGCGCTGATCTATCAGGACCTGGAGGCGCTCAAGGATGCGGTGCGCAAGGCGAACCCGCGGCTGCGCGCCTTCGAGACCTCGTGCTTCGACGGCGTGTACGTCACCGGCGACGTCACGCACGACTACCTCGCGAGCGTCGAGACGCGGCGCGACGCGCGCCGCGACGAGGACGAGGAAGGCGCCGCGCAGCTCGACCTCAATCTGGTCGCCTGAGCCCCCGCGTGCTATAGTCGGCGCACGCGCCGATTTGAGACACAGCTTGCGGGCGCGCTACAAATCCCGCTAAAGCGTGCCGACGAACCCGGTCCGCGAAGCCGGGTTTTTTTTGGCCCCGCGGGCGGAGGACCTCGCCATGACAGACTCGCTTGCCACCCTGGGCGTGCGGGCCGGGATCGCCCGCAGTCCGTTCAACGAACACAGCGAAGCGCTCTACCTCACCTCGAGCTTCGTGTTCGAGGACGCGGCGGCGGCCGCCGCCGGCTTCGCCGGTACCGGCGACGGTTACGTCTATTCGCGCTACACCAACCCGACGGTCGCGATGTTCCAGGCGCGCCTTGCGGCGCTCGAAGGGGCCGACGCCTGCGTCGCGACCGCCTCCGGCATGGCCGCGATCCTCGCTACCGCGATGGTGACGCTGCGCGCGGGCGATCACGTGGTGTGCTCGAACGCGGTGTTCGGCGCGACCGCGCAGCTCTTTGGCGGACTGCTCGCGCGCTTCGGCGTCGAGACGACGTTCGTGCCGCCGACCAAGCTCGAGGCGTGGTCGGCGGCGCTGCGCCCGAACACGCGCCTGCTCTTTCTCGAGACACCGTCCAACCCGCTCGGCGAGGTCGCCGACATCGCCGCGCTCGCCGCGCTCGCGAAGCGCCACGGCGCGCTGCTCGCGGTGGACAACTGCCTGTGCACGCCGGCGCTGCAACGGCCGCTCGCGCTCGGGGCCGACCTGGTCGTGCATTCGGCGACCAAGCACCTCGACGGCCAGGGGCGGGTGCTCGGGGGCGCGGTGCTCGGCGCGCGCGGCGAGGTGATGGACGCGCTCGTCGGATTCCTGCGCACCGCGGGCCCGGCGCTCTCGCCGTTCAACGCCTGGGTGATCCTGAAGGGGCTGGAAACGCTCGAGCTGCGCATGCTCGCGCAGTCGGAGCGCGCGCTCGCGCTCGCGCAGTGGCTGGAGACGCATCCCAAGGTGCGGCGTGTCTTCTATCCGTGGCTCGCGTCGCATCCGCAGCACGCGCTTGCGCGGCGCCAGCAGCGCGCCGGCGGCGCAGTGGTCTCCTTCGAGGTCGAGGGCGGGCGGGAGGCGGCCTGGCGCGTGATCGACGCGACGCGCCTCATCTCGATCACCGGCAACCTCGGCGACGTGAAGACGACGATCACGCATCCGGCGACGACGACGCACGGACGGCTCGCGCCCGAGGCGCGCGCCGCGGCCGGGATCACCGAGGGGCTGCTGCGCGTCGCGGTGGGGCTGGAGGCGGTCGAAGACCTGCGCGCAGATCTCGCGCGCGGCCTGGACGCGCTATAGGCTCACCAGCCGCGGCCCGTCGGCGTCGATCGCGAGATAGCCGCCGCGCTCGTACCAGTCGGGCAGCACCCAGCGCTCGCAGCGGCGCCCGTCGACCTCGTGCGCGTGACGCGCCGGCCGGTGCGTGTGACCGTGGACCATGCGCGCGACGCCGTGCGTACGGAACGCGGCGCGGACCGCGGCTTCGTTCACGTCCATGATCTGCGGCGGCTTGGCGCGCACCGCCGCCTTGCTTTGCTCGCGAAGACCGAGCAAGATGCGGCGCCGCTCGGCGAGCGGCCGGGCGAGGAACTGCCGCTGCCAGTCGGCCGAGCGCGCGGTACGCCGCCACGCCTGGTAGTCGAGATCGTCGGTGCAGAGCGTGTCGCCGTGCAAAAGCAGCGCGGCCTCGCCGCCCAACGCGGCGCGCGCCGGGTCTTCGAGCAGCCGAGCCCCCGCCTCGGCGCAGAAACGCGCGCCGAGCAGAAAGTCGCGGTTGCCGTGCATCAGATACACCGCGACGCCGGCGCGCGCAAGCGAAGCCAAAGCCTGCGCGACCGCGCGGCCGACCTCCTCGGCCGGGTCATCGAGCGCGTCGTCGCCGATCCAGTATTCGAACAGGTCGCCGAGCACGTAGAGCGCCTGCGCGTGCGCCGCTTCCTCGCGCAGGAAGCGGAAGAACCGTTCGCTCGTCCGCGGGCGCTCGGGCGCAAGATGCAGGTCCGAGACGAGCAGCGCGCGGCTCACTTTCGCGGCTCGCCGCCGACCACAGTCACCGACTCGATCCGCACGGTCTGGCGCGGCACGTCGCCGCGAAACGGTCCGCCGGGGCCGGTCGGCAGCCGCGCGATGCGCTGCACCACGTCCATGCCCGAGACCACGCGGCCGAACACCGCGTAGCCCCAGCCGTCCTGCGCGCGCCCGGCGTCGAGAAAATCGTTGTGCCCGACGTTGATGAAGAACTGCGCGGTCGCCGAATGCGGCTCGCTCGTGCGCGCCATCGCGATCGTGCCGGGTTCGTTCTTCAGCCCGTTTTTCGCCTCGTTCGGGATCGGCGCGCGCGTCGGCTTCTGGCGGAACGCGGCGTCGAAGCCGCCGCCCTGGATCATGAAACCGTCGATCACGCGGTGGAAAATCGTGCCGTCGTAGTGCCCGTCGCGCACGTAGCGGAGGAAATTCTCCACTGTCTGCGGCGCCCTGGCCGGGTAGAGCTCGACGCGGATCGTGCCGAGGCTCGTGCGGATGTCGACCTGCGGGTCCGCCGCCGGCGCACCCGGCGCGGCCGCGGCGCACACGAGTCCGGCGATCAGCCGCCGCAGCGCGCGCGGGTTCATCCGTTGCCTTCGTACAGGATCTTCCAGCGGCCGTCCTCGCGCGTCCAGTACTGGATCTTGCGCATGACGTTCGCGAGGTTGCTCGAGCGGTAATCCTGCTCGAACGACACCACGACGAAGTTTTCGCGCGGGTACTGGAGCATCGACACGCTTGAGAGCCGCACCTGGATCCAGGTTTTGCGCGCGTTGACCCGCCGCTTGTGCTCGGCCCACGCGGCGAGCCCTTGCCCGCCGCTTTGGAACCGCGCCGAGTAGTGCGCGAGGTAGCGCTCGGTGTCGAGACTCTCCCAATCCGCGCGCCAGGCTTCGAGCGCCGCCGCGAGACTGCGCCGGTCGGCCTCGAGCGCCTCGGGCGGCACCCATTCGAGCTCGTCGGCGATCACCACCGGCGTGACGCCGACCTGCAGCCGGCTGGCGATCGCCTCGAGGTCGGCGTTGGCGAGCACGAGGCATCCGTCG
Organism: Burkholderiales bacterium; assembly: GCA_026416295.1. GTDB lineage: Bacteria > Pseudomonadota > Gammaproteobacteria > Burkholderiales > SG8-39 > RBG-16-66-20. The sequence continues at coordinate 19,924 of JAOAFL010000051.1, forward strand.
CTCGCGCGCGGCGGACGGCTGTAGGTGTCCGAGGGCGTGCCGTGCAGCCAGATGCCATAGCCGTTGCGCCCGAGCTTGCGGTCCCAGGCGTTCGGGTAGTCGATCGGAAAGGCGCCCGAGCCGTAGAAGTCGGACAGCTTGCGCTTCGGCAGGCTGGCGACCACGCGATAGACGCCAAGCGGCGTCTTCTGGTCGCCCTCGCGCGTCTTTTCGACGCCGTTCTTGCCGAGCGTCACATAGTAGTCGGCGACGAGGCGGGGCCGCCCGCCGTCGTTCGCGAGGAGGTACAGGCGCGAGCGGCGCGAATCGACCGCGAGCGCATGCTTTTGCGTGGAATCGAGCAGGAGCACGTGCCGCGGCACGCGATCGGCCTGCGGGCGCTCGCGCATCGCGCGCAGGCGCGTGAGCGCTTCCGCGCGCAGCCCTTCGAGGCGTTCCTGCGGCACCGTCTTCGGCACGTTGCCGAAGGTCGCGAGCGGCTGCGTCCGCGCGAGCAGCAGGTCGCCGCGGATAAGATGCCCGAGACGGAAGTTCGGGTGCGCGGCGAGGAGCGCATCGACGCGCTCGAGCGCGAGGTCGAGCCGATTCTGTTCGATCGCCGCGAGCACCGACGCGAGCGCCTTCTCCGGCCCGGCGGCCGCGGCCGCTCCGGCGCCGAGCAGGGCCGCGGCCGCGGCGAGCGCGCGCCACTGCGCCGCGTTCAATTGACCACCCGCTCCTCTTGGATCATCCAGCGGCCGTTCGCCTTGACGAGTACGAGCGTCTTGGTGCTGGTCGCGTTGACGAGATCGGAGCGGTACGTCTGGCGGAACGTGACGCTCGCGCGGTCCTCGCCGTGCAGCGTGACCTTCGGCGACCCGACCGACACCGTAATCGACTTCGGCGCCGCGATCCGCTGGCGACGCGTCTTTTCCCACTGCTCGCGCGGCTCGCCTGCCGGCGTTCGGAAACCGGGCGCATAGAAAGCGAGGTACGCGTCCGCGTCCTTTGCCGACCACGCGCGCGCCCAGGCGTTCACCGTTTCTAGCACTTGCGCGGCGGCGCCCGGTTCCGCCGCCTTCGCCTCGGCGGCGGGCGAGGGCGCGGCCGACGGCGCGACCGGCGCTTTCGCCTCCGCCGGGGCTGGCGCGCTCGCCGGCGCCGGGGCGACAGCCGGGGCGGGGGTCTTGGTCGGTGCGGCGGCGGCAGCAGCGACCGGTCTTGCGGGCGGCCCGACCAGCTCTCGCACGAGCGCGAGCTTGTTCTTCGCGGCGGCGTTCGACGAATCGAGCTGCAGCGCCTTGTCGTAGGCCTGGCTCGCGAGCTTCGCGTACACGTCGCCCAGATTCTCGTACGCGGTGGCGTAGGTCGGGTGCGTGCGGATCGACTGTTCGAGCGCCGCGCGCGCCTTGTCGTACTGTCCCTGCGCGGCGTAGAGCACCGCGAGGTTGTTGTACGGCTCGGGCAGTTGCGGATAGTCCTGCGTCAGCTTGAGGAAAATGTCGAGCGCCTCCTTGTGATTGCCCTGCTCGGTGAAGATCAGGCCTTTCAGGAACCGGGCTTGGGGATCGCGCGGCTTGGCCGCGAGCACGCGGTTCACGCGCTCGAGCGCTTGCGCGTGCTGCCCGGCCTTCAGGAGTCTCGCCGCTTCCTGGAGGTCATCGGCGCGCGCGGCGCCAGCCGAAAGAACGAACGCCGAGGCGCAGACGAGCACCGCCGACAGGGCCCGGAGAGAATTCTGCGAAACGGTCATTGTGTTATACTTTTCAAGGCCCTACGAGACGTTCTGCATTCTAGACCAAGCGTTGCCCGGCCACAACTTCGGGCCGGCCGCGGCGGCGCCTCCCGGAATGCTGCGCATCTACAACAGCGCCGCCAGGCGCAAGCAGGAATTCGTTCCCCTCCGGCCGGGCGAGGTGCGCATGTACGTCTGCGGCGTCACCGTGTACGACTACTGCCATCTCGGGCATGCGCGCGTGATGGTGGTGTTCGACGTCGTGCGGCGCTGGTTGCGCGCAAGTGGCTACCGCGTCATCTACGTGCGCAACATCACCGACATCGACGACAAGATCATCCGGCGCGCCGCCGAGACCGGCGAGCCGATCGAGGCGCTCACCGACCGTTTCATCCGCGCGATGCACGAGGACGTCGCCGCGCTCGGCGTCGAGCCGCCCGAGCACGAGCCGCGCGCTACGCAATACGTCCCGCAGATGCAGGCGATGATCGCGCGCCTGCTCGACAAGGGTCTCGCCTACCGCACTCCCGGCGGCGACGTGGTGTTCTCGGTGCGGCGCTTTCCCGGCTACGGGCGCCTGTCGGGAAAGTCCCTCGAGGACCTGCGCGCGGGCGAGCGCGTCGAGGTGGATCCGGACAAAGAGGACCCGCTCGACTTTGTGCTCTGGAAGCGGGCGCGTCCCGGCGAGCCGCGCTGGCCCTCCCCCTGGGGCGAGGGCCGGCCCGGCTGGCACATCGAGTGCTCGGCGATGGGATGCGCCCTGCTCGGGCAACCGTTCGACATCCACGGCGGCGGTCAGGACCTTCAGTTTCCGCACCACGAGAACGAGATCGCGCAATCGGAGGGCGCGCACGGCGTGCCGTTCGTCAACTACTGGATGCACAACGGCTTCGTGCAGGTGGACAAGGAGAAGATGTCGAAGTCGCTCGGCAACTTCTTCACCATCCGCGACGTGCTGAAAGCGTACGATCCCGAGGTGGTGCGCTTCTTCATCCTGCGCGCGCACTACCGCAGCCCGCTCAACTACGCCGACGCCCAGCTCGACGATGCGCGTGCCGCGCTCGCGCGGCTTTACTTCGCGCTGCGCGATGCGCCCGCGGCGAGCGCCGCGGTGGACTGGGCCGAGCCGCACGCGCTGCGTTTCAAGGCGGCGATGGACGACGATTTCAACACGCCGGCGGCGGTCGCCGAGCTGTTCAACCTCGCGAGCGAGATCGGGCGCGGCCGCACGGCGCTCGCAGCCCAGCTGAAGGGCCTTGCGCGGATCCTCGGGCTGCTCGAGCGCGAGCCCCAGGCTTTCCTTCGCGCCGGCCCGGCGGGCGCGCTCGCCGACGCCGAGATCGAGGCGCGCGTCGCCGCGCGCGCCGCTGCACGCGCGGCGAAGAACTACGCCGAGGCCGACCGCATCCGCGCGGAGCTCGCGGCCGCCGGCATCGTGCTGGAGGACGGCCCGGGGGGCACGCGCTGGCGGCGTGCCTGACCGAAGGATGCGCGTTTGATCTGGCGCAAACACCGCGCCGCGCGCGCGACCGATGATCGGCACGACCGAGCGGCCGCGTGCGCCGCTCGGCCGTCCCATGTGCCCGCGACGTGCCGTTTCCGCGACGACTGACGCTTTCGCTCGCGCCCGCGCAGCTCGAGCGCCTGATCGCCGCGCCGCCCGACGGGGTCTCGAGGCCAGAGGCGGCGCAGCGGCGCAGCACCGTGTACTGGGATACGGCGGGGCTTGCCCTGTGGCGCTCGGGCCTTGCGCTCGCGGTCGAGCGCGACGGCGCGGGATGGACGCAGGCGCTCGAGCCGCTCGCGTCCGCCTCGGGCGCGGTTGCGCCGGCGGCCGAAGACCGCGTGCCGCTTGCCGGCCCTACGCCCGATGCGGCGCGACTCTGCGAGCCGGCCTCGCGCGCCCGGCTGCGCGGCGCGGCGCTTCAGCCGGTCTTCGCCGTCGAATTCGAACGGCGCGGCGCGCGCTGGGCGCTCGCGCCCGACAGCGAAGCCGAGCTCTGCTTCGACCGCGGTGCGATCCGCGCCGGCCGCCGGCGTGCGCGGCTCTGCGAGATCGAGCTGCACGCGCGCGAGGGCCCCGCCTGGCGGCTGTACGAGGCGGCGCTTGCGCTCGAATCGCGCGCGGCGCTGCGCCCGGAGCCGCGCTCGCGCGCTGCGCGCGGCTACGCGCTCGCCTTCGGCGTCGGCACGAGCCCGGCGAAGGCGGACCTCGACGTCGTGCGCGAGCCGATGCGCGCGGTCGAGGCGTTCCGCGAAATCTGCCTCGCCTGCCTCGCGCACCTGGAGGCGAACCGGCCCGGCATGCTCGCCGGTCGCGACCCCGAGTACCTGCACCAGATGCGGGTCGCGCTGCGGCGCCTGCGCTCGGCGTTCAGCGTGTTCGGGCGGCTGCTGCCGCGCGCGGCGACCGAAGCGCCGATCGCCGAGATGCGCCGGCTCGGCGCGGCGCTCGGCCCGGCGCGCGACTGGGACGTGCTGATCGCGAGCGTGATCGAGCCGCTCGCCGCGCAGCTGCCGGGTCACCGCGGGCTGATCGCGCTCGCGCGCGCGCTCGAAGCGCGCCGCGAAAACGCGCGGCGCGCGGCGCGGCGCGCGGTGCGCTCGCGCGCCTACGCGCGCTTCGTCCTCGGATTGGCCGCCTGGCTCGGCGCGCAGCCTTGGGGTTCGCTCGTGACGCTCGAGGAGGCGCGCAGGCTGCAACAGCCGGTGCGCCGCTACGCCGAGCGGGCGCTCGGGCGCCGCTACCGGCAGGTGCGCCGCCGCGGCCGCGGCCTTGCGCGGCTCGACGCCGCCGCGCTGCATCGCCTGCGCATCGCGGTGAAGAAGCTGCGCTACGCGGCGCAGTTCTTCGCGCCGCTCTATTCCGCGCGCCGCGCGGCGCCGATGCGCTCGGCGCTCGAAGCGCTGCAGGAGGCGCTCGGCGGCATCAACGACTGCGCGCAGGGGGACGCGCTCGTGCGCGCGGCGCGGGCGCGGCGCAGCAGCGCTCCGCGCGCGCAGGCCGAGGCGCTCGTACTGCGCTGGATCGAGACGGCGCGCCGCGAGCATCGCAGGCACCTCGAAGCGGCTTGGAAGGCGTTTCGCGCCGCGCCGCGCTATTGGGAGGACTGAACGCATGGAACTGATCCTTTGGCGTCACGCCGAGGCCGAGGCGGGCGAACCGGACGACGAGCGCCGGCTGACCGGGCGCGGCAAGCGCCAGGCGAAGCGCGTCGCGAAGTGGCTCGCGCGCCGGCTGCCGCAGGACTTCGTCGTCGTCGCAAGCCCCGCGCGCAGGGCGCGCCAGACCGCGCGCGCCCTCGGCGTCGAGGTCTCGACCGAGGCAGCGCTCGCGGTGGGCGCCGACCCGGCGGCGCTGCTGCGCGCGCTCGGCTGGCCCGGTGCGGACGAGCGCACGGTGGTCGCGGTCGGCCACCAACCCACCCTCGGCGAGGCGGCCGCGCTCGCGATCGCCGGCCGGCGCGCGCCGCTCGCGATCGCGAAAGGCGGGTTCGTCTGGCTTTCGTCGCGTCGGCGCGACGGCCGTGACGAGGTGAGGCTGCGCGCCGCCGGCTCGCCCGGCCTTCTTTGAAGGAGAACGCGGTGTTCGATTCCGCGAATCTCGAGCACACCGTGAGCAAGGCGGCGTACCGGCGCGAGGAGCCGAAGCTGCGCGAGGCGCTGCTCAACGCCCAGTACGACCTCAAGCTGAACGGACGCTTTCCGGTGCTCATCCTGATCGCCGGCGTCGAGGGCGCCGGAAAGAGCGAGACGGTCAACCTGCTCAACGAATGGATGGATCCGCGCCACATCCACACGCACGCGTTTCCGCCGCCCTCGGACGAGGAACGCGAGCGTCCGCCGATGTGGCGCTTCTGGCGCGCGCTGCCGCCGAAGGGCAAGATCGGCATCTTCTTCGGCGCCTGGCACACGCAGCCGATCCTCGGGCGCGTGCTGCGCGAGATCGGCGAAGCCGAATTCCAGCGCGCGATCGACGAGATCGTGCGCTTCGAGAAGATGCTCTGCGACGAGGGCGTGCTGCTGCTCAAGTACTGGTTTCACCTCTCGAAGAAGCAGCAGAAGAAGCGCCTGCGCGAGCTGTCGCGCGACCCGCAGACCGCCTGGCGCGTCACCGATCTCGACTGGAAGTACTTCAAGCTCTACGACCGGTTCGTCGAAGTGAGCGAGCGGTTCCTGCGCCGCACCTCGACCGGGGAGGCGCCCTGGATCGTGGTGCCGGGCGCCGACCGCCGCTACCGCTCGCTCGCGGTGGGGCGGCACCTGCTTTCCGCGATGCGCGAGCGGCTGGACGAGAAACCCGTGCGCCGGCTGCCGGACCGCACGCCGCCGCTTCTTGCCGCGCCCGACCGCATGAACGTGATCCGCGCGCTCGAGCTCGACCAGCCGATGTCGCGCGCGGCCTACGAAAAGGAGCGCGACCGCGAGCAGGCGCGCCTTGCGCTGCTCACGCGCGACAAGGCGTTCCGCGACATCGCCGTGGTCGCGGTGTTCGAAGGCAACGACGCCGCCGGCAAGGGCGGTGCGATCCGGCGCGTGACACAGGCGCTCGATGCGCGGCTGTACCACGGCGTGCCGGTCGCCGCGCCCACCGAGGAGGAGCGCGCCCAGCCCTACCTGTGGCGCTTCTGGCGGCACATCCCGCGCCGCGGGCGGATGGTGATCTTCGACCGCTCCTGGTACGGGCGCGTGCTCGTCGAACGGGTCGAAGGCCTGTGCGCCGAAGCCGACTGGATGCGCGCCTACAACGAAATCGTCGAGTTCGAACAGCAGCTGGTCGCCCACGGGATCGTGCTCGTCAAGTTCTGGCTCGCGATCAGCAAGGACGAGCAGCTGCGCCGCTTCCGGCAGCGCGAAAAGGTGCCCTTCAAGCGCTTCAAGATCACGCCCGAGGACTGGCGCAACCGCCGCAAATGGGACGCCTACGAGCAGGCCGTCTGCGACATGGTCGACCGCACCTCGACGGCGATCGCGCCCTGGACGCTCGTCGAGGCGAACAACAAGTACTACGCTCGCGTCAAGGTGCTGCGCACCCTGTGCGATGCGATCGAGGCCGGGCTCGCGCGCGCGAAAGCGTGAACGCCTACCACAGCCGCGGCCGGAACTGCGCGGTCTTCTTGCGCTGCAGCGCCTGCATGCGCGTGACGACGTCGCCGAGCACCTGGAGCGCCTGCACGAGGTAGGGGCCCTTGTTCAGCATCACGCATTCGGCGCGGCCCGACACCGCGGCGTCGGTCATCTCGGCGCGCGACGGCCGGCCCTGCTTGACGAGGTTCTCGAGCACCTGGGTCGCCCAGATCACCGGCACGTGTGCCGCCTCGCAGAGCCACAGGATTTCCTCCTGCACCTCGGCGAGCCGCTCGTAGCCGATCTCGACCGCGAGGTCGCCGCGGGCGATCATGACACCGAACGGCCCGCGCCCGGCGCCGCGCACGATGATCTCGGCGAGGTTGCGCACCGCGGCGCGGGTTTCGATCTTGGCGACGATGCCGATGTCGGGCCGGCCGCGGCGCTCGAGCTCGCGCGCGAGCAGGCTGACGTCGTCGGGCTCGCGCACGAACGAGTGGCCAACGAGGTCGGCGTGCCGGGCGACGACGTCCAGATCGGCGAGGTCGGTCTCGCCGAGCGGCGGAAGCGGCAGCGTCGAATCCGGAAAGTTGAGACCCTTGCCCGCGCGGATGCGCTCGCCCTGCGGGCGCGCGTGCGTGATGCGCAGCCACGCGCCGCGTTCGTCCACTGTCTCGATCACCGCGCCGATGCGCCCGTCGTCAATCCAGACGCGATGGCCGCTGCGCAGCGCGGAAAACACGCGCGGCTCGCTGCAGGCGATGTGCGCCGGCGAGATCGGTCGACCGCGCGGGTCGCTGCGCGCCGGCTCGCCCGGCTCCGGCTCGCGCGTGAGCAGAAGCGCATCGCCCGGCCCCACGCGGATGTCGAGCGGTTCGGCAAGGAGCGCGCCCACGGTGCCGGGGCGCGACCCGGTGTCGTCCTGTGGCAGGTGCTCGAGCAGTGCACCCTCGGCGACGTAGGCGGTTTTTTCGGCGCGCGCGAGCAGCTCGCGCGCCGACAGGCGCTTTTCGACGACGAGCACGCGTTCGCGGCCGCGCAGGTCGGTCAACCGGATGCGGTCTCCGGGCCGGATCGGCGCGAGCCAGCCGGCGTCGACCGCAAGCCGCGCCGGCTCAATCGCACCGGCGTCGGTCTTTCGCGCGGCGCGGCCGGGGGCGCCGGTCGCATCGAGAACGACGTAGCCCGGCCGCAGCAGCGTGCCCTCTGCGTCGCGCGCGGCGCGGATGCGCAGCACCGGCCGGCCGGTGCGCACCGGGCCGGTCCGCAGCTTCGGGCCGGCGAGATCCATCAGGACGCGGCACGCGCGGCCGGTCTCGCGCGCGGCGCGCCGGACGTGGCGCGCCATCGCGATCCATTGCGCCGGCGCATCGTGCGCGCAGTTGATGCGTGCGACGTCCATGCCGTGGCGCACGAGTTCGCGCACGAACGCGTAGTCGGTCGCCGCCTCGGTCGCGAGCGTCACCATGAACCGCGTCCAGCGCGGCGCCGGCGGCGGACCGAAGAGCCGATCGGCGTTTCGCCGCAGCAGCGCCTGCTCGCGCGCCATCGCGCGCGCGACCGTCCCCAGGCGGCGCGCCGGCACACGCTGTCCGACCATGCGCTCGAGAGCCTGCGCGACCGCGTCGAGGCTCGCGCGCACGTGGCCCTCGCAGCGGCCGAGGGAGGACAGGCCGAGGCTCGCGAGGTAGCGCTGGATCGGCCGCAGGTCGTGGCGCCGCAGCGCGATGTAGGCGGCGAGGTTCGCGGCGCTCGCGCGGTAGGCCGGATCCACGAGGTGCGGCGCCCAGCGCCGCAGCTGCGCCCGCGCTGCGGCGCGCACCGCGGCACGCAGATCGCGGATGCGTGCAAGAAGCCCCGGTACGTCCGGGGCGCCGCCGCGCCAGCGCAGGTCGGCGGTCTCGGGCGCACGCGGAGGCGGCGGTCGGCGAGTCGCAGGCACGGCGCGCAGCCTAAGGCCAGCGGGTGCGTCGACTTCTGATCTCGCTCAAAGCGATTCGGCGCTTGACGCAGGTCAACGGCGCCGGGCGCTGCTGTCCGAGAATCAAAAAATGGGCGAGTTTGCCGCTACCGCATGGCGGCTCTTCTGGCGCGAGGATCTTGCGCTCCTCGTCGTCGGCGCCGGCGCGCTCGCGCTCGTTCTCGCGCGCTGGCTGAAGAAGGGGCGGCGCGCGCTGCCGAACACGCTCCTATTCCTCGCGGCCGCGCTCGCCGCCGAACTCGTCGGCGCCGCGCTCGCGGCCGCGGGCGCGAGCCGCGCGGGCGAGATGGTGCGTGCCGTCGCGGCGGTCGCCACCGGGCTTGCGGTCATCCGGCTCGCAGGCCTTGCGCTCTTTCGCGTCGCGATGCCCGCGGTCGGGATGGCGCTGCCACGCATCGCCGAGGAGCTGGCGCTTCTTGGCGCCTACCTCGGCTGGGCGATGCTGCACCTGCGGCTCTGGGGCACCGACCTCGGCAGCCTGGTGACCACCTCGGCGGTGATTACCGCGATCGTCGCGTTCGCGATGCAGGACACGCTCGGCAACGTGCTCGGCGGGCTGTTTCTCGAGTTCGACCGCTCGATCGCGAAGGGCGACTGGATCCGGCTCGACGATCTCGGCGGGCGCGTAAAGGAGATCACCTGGCGCCACACCGCCATCCGCACGCGCAACGGCGAGACCGTGATCGTGCCGAACAGCGTGCTCATGAAGTCGCGCTTCGCGGTGATCGGCAACCCCGAGAGCGCGCCGGTGCGCTGGCGGCGGTGGATCTGGTTCGAGGTCGATCTCGAGGTACCGGCGCCGCGGGTGCTCGCCGCCGCGCGCCAGGCGCTCGCGGGCGCCGAGATCGCCAACGTCGCCGCGGACCCCGAGCCCGATTGCGTGCTGATGGAGACGGCGAACGGCCGCGGCCGCTACGCGCTGCGCTACTGGCTCGCCGATCCGCAGTCCGACGACGCGACCGACAGCGCGGTGCGCGTGCACCTGCTTGCGGCGCTCGCGCGCGCCGGGATCCGGCCGTCGCTGCCGAAGGAGGTACGGTACGAGGTGGCCGACAGCCCCGAGCGGCGCGCAGCGCTGCGCGAGCGCGACCTCGAAAAGCGCGTCGCGGCATTGCGCCGGGTGGACCTGTTCGCGCCGCTCGCCGAGCCCGAGCTGCGTGCGCTCGCGGCGCAGCTCGTCGAGGCGCCGTTCGCCGCCGGCGACGTGGTCACGCGCCAGGGCGCGGTCGCGCACTGGCTCTACCTGCTCGTCGAGGGCGAGGCCGAGGTGCTGGTCGAATCGCCGCCGGCGGCCCCGCGCCCGGTGGCGACGCTCGGCCCGGGCAGCGTCTTCGGCGAGATGGGACTGATGACCGGCGAGCCGCGGCGCGCGACCGTGCGGGCGAAGACCGATCTCGAATGCTATCGCCTCGACAAGGCCGGCTTCGAGCAGATCCTGCACGCGCGGCCGGAGCTCGCCGAAGCGATGTCGCACATCCTCGCCGCGCGCGCCGCACAGCTCGCGCGATCGGCCGAACGTGCGGTCGACGAGACGGACGCCGAGGCGACGCCGCAGACGCTGCTCGGGCGCATCCGCGCCTTCTTTGGCCTGAGCGGCGCGCAGACGCGCCGCGCCGCCTGAGCGGCGCGCGGCGGTCGCGCCGCCGCTTTCAGCCCTCGAAGAATTCCTTCACGCGGTCGAACCAGCCCTTCGCGCGCGGCGTGTGGCGCGCACTGTCCTTGCGGCTGATCGCCTCGAACTCCTCGAGCAGCTCGCGCTGGCGCGGCGTGAGGTTGACCGGCGTCTCGACGACGACGTGGCAGTAGAGGTCGCCGGGCGCCTGGCTGCGAACGCCCTTGATGCCTTTGCCGCGCAGGCGGAACGTCTTGCCGGTCTGCGTGCCGGCAGGAACCTGGATGCGCGCGGTACCGTCGAGCGTCGGCACTTCGACTTCGCCGCCGAGCGCCGCGACGCCGATCGAGATCGGCATCTCGCAGTGCAGATCGTCGTGCTCTCGCTGGAATACCGGGTGCGGCTTGATGTGGATCTGCACGTACAGGTCGCCGGGCGGCCCCCCGTTGATGCCGGCTTCGCCCTCGCCGGCGAGCCGTACCCGATCGCCCTCGTCCACACCGGCCGGAATGCGCACCGAGAGCGTCTTCTGGTGCTTGACGCGCCCGGCGCCGCCGCACTCGCTGCACGGGTGCGCGATCACCTGACCGTCGCCCCGGCAGCGCGGGCAGGTCTGCGCGATCGAGAACGGCCCCTGCGAAATGCGCACCTGCCCGGTGCCGCGGCAGGTGGGGCAGGTGAGCGGCTGCGTGCCGGGACGCGCCCCGGAACCGCGGCAGGTCTCGCAGGCCGCAAGCGTCGGGATGCGGATGCGCGTCTCGAACCCGCGCGCCGCCTGCTCCAGCGTGATCTCGAGGTTGTAGCGCAGGTCGGCGCCGCGGAACACCGTCGAGCGCCCTTGGCGACCGGCGCCGAAGATCTCGCCGAAGATGTCGCTGAACATATCGCCGAAGGCGCTCTGAAAGCCGGCGCCCGAACCGGCGGCCGCGGCAGGATCGACGCCGGCGTGCCCGTAGCGGTCGTAGGCGGCGCGCTTCTGGCGGTCGGAAAGCACCTCGTAGGCTTCTTTAGCCTCCTTGAACCGCTCCTCGGCCTTCGGGTTGTCCGGGTTGCGGTCGGGGTGCCACTTCATCGCGAGCTTGCGATACGCGCGCTTGATCTCGTCCTCGGACGCGTCCCGGTTGACGCCGAGCACCTCGTAGTAGTCGCGCTTCGCCATGCGTCCCTGTCGGCCCCCCGACGCAAGACGGCCGGACGCAGCGGCGCTTCAGCGCCGGCGCTGCGATCCGGCCGGATCCGACCGGCGCGCCGTCAGCGCCCGGTCCCTTCCTTCTTGTCCTTCACTTCCGTGAACTCGGCGTCGACGACGTTGCCGTCGTCCTTCGCCGCCTCGGACGCCTTGGCGCTGCCCGCGCCCGGCGCGGCGCCGGCCTGCCTCGCCTGCGTCTCGGCATAGATTCTTTCGCCGAGCTTCTGGGAGGCCTGCGCGAGCGCGCGCGCTTTCGCCTCGATCGCCGCCTTGTCGTCGGACTTGAGCGTCGCCTCGGCGTCCTTCAGCGCCGCCTCGATCTTTTCCTTCTCCGCGGCGTCGATCTTGTCGCCGTGCTCGCCGAGCGACTTGCGCACCGAGTGCACGAGCGCCTCGCACTGGTTGCGCGCCTCCACCAGTTCGCGCGCGCGCCGGTCTTCCTCCGCGTGCGCCTCGGCGTCCTTGATCATGCGCTGGATCTCCTCCTCGGTGAGGCCGGAGCCCGCCTGGATCCGGATCTTCGCTTCCTTGCCGGTCGCCTTGTCCTTGGCGGTGACGTGCAGGATGCCGTTCGCGTCGATGTCGAAGGTCACCTCGATCTGCGGCACGCCGCGCGGCGCGGGCGGAATGTCGGTCAGGTTGAACTGCCCGAGCGACTTGTTGCCGGCCGCCATCTCGCGCTCGCCCTGCAGCACGTGGATCGTCACCGCGGTCTGACCGTCCTCGGCGGTCGAGAAGATCTGCGTCGCCTTGGTCGGGATCGTCGTGTTCTTGTTGATGAGCTTGGTGAACACGCCGCCCAGCGTCTCGATGCCGAGCGAAAGCGGCGTCACGTCGAGGAGCAGCACGTCCTTCACCTCTCCCTTCAGGACGCCGGCCTGGATCGCCGCGCCGATCGCCACCGCCTCGTCGGGGTTCACGTCCTTCCTCGGCTCGCGGCCGAAGAACTCGCGCACGCGCTCCTGTACCTTCGGCATGCGGGTCATGCCGCCCACGAGGATCACGTCCTGGATGTCGGAGACCTTCAGCCCCGCGTCCTTCAGCGCGATGCGGCACGGCTCGATCGTCTTTTCGATGAGATCGTCCACCAGCGCCTCGAACTTGGCGCGCGTGATCTTCATCGTCAGGTGCTGCGGCGCGCCGCCCGCCATCGCGATGTAAGGCTCGTTGATCTCGGTCTGCTGCGACGAAGAGAGCTCGATCTTCGCGCGCTCGGCCGCCGATTTCACGCGCTGCAGGGCGATCGGGTCCTTCGAGAGGTCCACGCCGGTCTGCTTGCGGAACTCCTCGACGATGTAGTCGATCAGGCGCTGGTCGAAATCCTCGCCGCCGAGGAAGGTGTCGCCGTTCGTCGAGAGCACCTCGAACTGCTTTTCGCCGTCGACGTCCGCCAGCTCGATGATCGAGATGTCGAACGTGCCGCCGCCGAGGTCGTAGACCGCGATCTTGCGGTCGCCCTTGCCCTGCTTGTCCAGGCCGAAGGCGAGCGCCGCGGCCGTCGGCTCGTTGATGATGCGCTTTACCTCCAGCCCGGCGATGCGCCCGGCGTCCTTGGTCGCCTGGCGCTGCGAGTCGTTGAAGTAGGCGGGCACGGTGATCACCGCCTCGGTGACCTCGTGGCCGAGGTAGTCCTCGGCGGTCTTCTTCATCTTGCGCAGCACTTCCGCCGAAATCTGCGGCGGCGCGAGCTTCTTGCCGCGCACTTCCACCCACGCGTCGCCGTTCGTCGCCTCGACGATCTTGTAGGGAACGTGCTTGATCGCCTTCTGCACCTCCGGGTCGGCGAACTTGCGCCCGATCAGGCGCTTGACCGCGTAGAGCGTGTTCTTCGCGTTGGTGACCGCCTGGCGCTTGGCCGGCGCGCCGACCAGGATCTCGCCGTCGTCGGTGTAGGCGACGATCGAGGGCGTCGTGCGCGAGCCCTCCGAGTTCTCGATCACGCGGGGCTTGCCGCCCTCCATGATCGCGACGCAGGAGTTGGTCGTTCCGAGGTCGATGCCGATGATCTTGCTCATGTCGGAAATTCCTTCGCTTACGGCTGGGCAGCCGGATCGGGTTCGCAGATGGGGGTCTCCTGCGGCTTTTCAACCGCTTTGGCGACCGTGACGAGCGCCGGCCGCAGCACCCGGTCGTGCAGCCGATAGCCCTTCACCATCACCGCGACGATCGAGTTCGGTTCCGCCTCGGCCTCGACCGCCGCCATCGCCTGATGCACGTTCGGGTCGAACCGCGCGCCGGGGGCGGCGGCGATTTCGTGTACGCCGGCCTTTTCCAGGGCCGAACGCAGCTGCTTGAGCGTCAGTTCGACGCCGCTTTTGAGCGCCTCGGCGGCTTCGCCCGGGGCCGCGAGCGCCGCCTCCAGGCTGTCGCACACCGGCAGCAGGCTCTGCGCGAAGCGCTCGATCGCGTACTTTTGCGCGGCCGAGACCTCGGCCTGCGCGCGCTTGCGCGCGTTGTCGGCCTCGGCGAGCGCACGAAGCAGCTGCTCGCGCTGCGCGTCGAAGCGCGCCTGCGCCTCGGCGAGCAGCGTCTCGAGCGACTTCGACTCGGCGCCGGCTTCGGGCGCCGCCGGCCCTTCGGCCGGCGCGGCGTTCTGCGGTTCGCGGTTGTCGGGTTCGGACATGGCGGGCCGTCGAAAAAAATGGCGCATTTTATCTGGGGGCGCTCGCGCCCGGTTCAAGCGCGATCGCGGCGAGCGCCTCGATCCACTCCGGGTCCTCGTTCAGACAGGGCACGAGCCGAAGCTCCGCGCCGCCGGCGGCGACGAACGCCTCGCGCGCCCCGATGCCGATCTCTTCCAGCGTCTCCAGGCAGTCGGACACGAATCCGGGACAGGCGACGTCGATCGTGCGCACGCCCGCGCGCGCGAGGGCGACGAGCGTCGGCTCGGTGTAGGGCTGCAGCCACTTCGCCGGGCCGAAGCGCGACTGAAACGTCACCTGCACCTCGTGCGCGCCGAGCCCGAGCGCGCCGCAGAGCCGGCGCGCGGTCGCTTCGCACTGGGCGCGGTACGGGTCGCCCCGATCGACCGCGCGCTGCGGCAGACCGTGAAAGCTCAGCACGAGCCGCTCGGCGCGGCCGCAGCGCGCCCAGTGGCGCCGAAGGCCGGCGGCGAGCGCGGCGATGTAGGCCGGGTGCTCGCAGAACTGCTCGACCATCGGCGTGCCCGGCGGCAGGCGGTCGCGCACGCTCTCGGTGGTGCTGCGCGAGTACTGCGGATAAAGCGGCAGGACGAGCCGTTCGTCGCAACCGGCCAGTTGCGCAAGGCCTGCCGCGATCGAGGGTTCGCCGTAGCGCATCGCCCAGGCGACGCGCACGCCGGGCAGGCGCGCCGCGAGCAGTTCGGCCTGGCGGCGCGTGTGCACCGCGAGCGGGGAGCCCTCCGGCGTCCAGATTCTCGCGTACTTCTCGGCCGAGCGCGCCGGCCGCACGCGCAGCACGATCCCGTAGAGCACCGGCAGCCAGAGCGCGCGCGGCAGCTGGACGACGCGCGGATCGGACAGGAACTCGGCGAGGTAGCGGCGCAGCGCCTGCGGCGTCGGCGCGGCCGGCGTGCCGAGATTGACGAGAAGGATGCCTTTCAGGACTGCGACAGCGCGCTCGATAGGAGCTTCGCGGTCACGTCGACGATCGGCACCACGCGGTCGTAGGCCATGCGCGTCGGACCGATCACGCCGAGCGTGCCGACCACCTGACCGTCGACCTTGTAGGGGGCGGCGACCACGCTTACCTCCTCGGGAGCGGCGAAGCCGGATTCGCCGCCGATGAAGATCTGCACGCGGTCGGCGCGCAGCGACTGGTCGAGGATCTGCAGCAGCTTCGTTTTTCGCTCGAACAGCTCGAAGAGCTGGCGCAGCCGGTTCAGGTCCTGCGACAGGTCGCGCACCGCGAGCAGGTTCGATTCGCCGGAGACGACGACCGGGTCGGTCTCTTCCGCGACCGCCCGGCTGCCGGCCTCGAGCGCCGCGGTCATCAGCTCGATGATGTCGCGCCGCAGCTCGCGCAGCTCGCCGTGCAGGCGCTGGCGGACTTCCTCGAACGAGTGGCCGCTGTACTGCTCGTTGAGCACGTTCGCGGCCTCGATCAGCTCCGAGGGGCGGTAGTCGCGCTCGGTGACGAGGATCCGGTTCTGCACGTCGCCGGCGGGCGTCACGACGATCAGGAGGATGCGCTTTTCCGAGAGCCGCAGGAACTCGATCCGGCGGAAGGTCAGCGCGGGCATGCGCGGCAGCATCACGACGCCGGCGTAGTGGGTGAGCTCCGAGAGCAGCTGCGAGGCGGTCTGGACCGCGCGCTTCGGGCTGTCGGGATGCAGCTGGTCCTCGAGCTGGTGGATCTGCTCGCGCTCGAGCGGCCGCACGACGAGCAGCGTGTCGACGAAGAAGCGAAAGCCCTGCGGCGTCGGCACGCGGCCGGCGGAGGTGTGCGGGCTCGCCACCAGCCCCAGCTCCTCCAGATCCGCCATGACGTTGCGCACGGTCGCGGGCGAGACGTCGAGCCCGGAGTGCCGCGACAGCGTGCGCGAGCCGACCGGCTCGCCCTCGGCGATGTAGCGCTCGATCAGCGTCTTCAGCAGGATCTGCGCGCGGCGGTCGAGCATACGGCCATTCTACACATGCGGTTAGAATGCCGCGATGCCGCCCGCGTTCCGCCGCATCGCGCTCATCGGCAAGCCGACGCCGGAGGTCGCCGAGCCGGTGCGCGCGCTCGCCGGCCTGCTTCGCCGGCGCGGCTGCATTCCCATGATCGAGCGCGAGACCGCGGCGCTCGCGGGGGCGGAGGCGCCGGGCGTCGATTACGCGGCGATCGGGGCGGAGGCCGATCTGGCGATCGTGATCGGCGGCGACGGCACGATGCTCGCCGCGGCGCGCAACCTCGCGCGCCACCGCGTGCCGCTCGCCGGCGTGAACCTCGGGCGGCTCGGGTTCATGACCGACATCGCGGTCTCGAACATGCAGGCGTCGGTCGACGCGATCCTCGAGGGCCGCTACACGATCGAGGAGCGCTCGCTGCTCGAAGCCGAGGTGCTGCGCGCGGGGCGCGAGACGCTGCGCACCGTGGCGCTCAACGAGGCGGTGGTCTCCAAGGGCTCGCAGGCGCGGCTGATCGAGTTCGCCCTGGCGATCGACGGCGAGCACGTGTACGCGCTGCGCGCCGACGGCATCATCGTCGCGACGCCGACCGGTTCGACTGCGTATGCGCTTTCGGCCCAAGGGCCGATCCTGCAGCCGACGGTGCCGGCGTTCGCGCTCGTGCCGCTCAACCCGCACGTGCTCTCGGCGCGGCCGGTGAGCGTGAGCGACGCGTGCGCGATCGAAGTGACGCTGCTGCGCGCGGTCGACGCGCGCGCGCATTTCGACGGGTTCGCGCTCGCCGACCTGCACGAGGGCGATCGCATGCGGCTGCGGCGCTCGGCCGATGCGATCCGGTTCGTGCATCCGCCCGGCTACAGCTACTTCACCATGCTGCGCGAAAAGCTGCGCTGGAGCGAGTCGGCGCGTTCGCGCGCCGACTGCTAGCGGCGTGCGAGCGGGCATCGTCGCGCGATCCTGATGCTGCGCGCGCTCGCGCTGCGCGAGGTCGTCATCGTCGAGCGGGCGGACCTGGAACCCGCGCCCGGCTTCACCGCGCTCACCGGAGAAACCGGCGCCGGAAAGTCGATCTTGATCGATGCGCTCGAGCTGCTGGTCGGGGCGCGGGCCGACGCGGCGCTCGTGCGCGAGGGCGCAGAGCGCGCCGAACTCGCCGCCGAGTTCGAAGTGGGCGGCGCGGCGCTCGCGCAGCTTCTGGCGGAGGCGGGTCTCGAAGGCGATCCGGGCGTGGTGCTCCTGCGGCGCACGATCGATCGCGCCGGCCGCTCGCGCTGCTTCGTGAACGGTCAGCCGGCCACGCTCGCGCAGCTGCGCGCCGTCGGCGAGCATCTGCTCGACATTCACGGCCAGCACGAGCACCAGTCGCTGCTGCGGCCGGCCGCGCAACGCGATCTGCTCGATGCGCGCGCGGGCGCGCAGGCGCTCGCGGCCGAATGCGCCGCCGCCTGGCGCGAGTGCGTGCGGCTCGAGGCGCTCGCGGCCGAGGCGGCCGCCGAGGCGGCGCGGCGCGAGGCCGAGCGGCGCGAGCTCGAGCAGGCCGCGGCCGAACTCGGGCGACTTGCGCCGAAGGAAGGCGAGTGGGAGGCGCTCTGCGCGCGCCAGCGCGCGCTCGCGCACGGCGCGACCCTGCTCGCGGGCGCACAGGCGGCGCTCGAGGCGCTCGCCGAGTCCGACGGCGCCTGCCTTGCGCAGCTTCGCGCCGCGGCCGCCCGCCTGCGCTCGCTCGCGCCGCAGGACGCGCGGCTTGCGCCGATCGTCGAGCTGCTCGCCTCGGCCGAGGCGGAGGCGGGCGAGGCGGTGCGCATGCTGCGCGACTACGCCGCGCGCGTCGAGCTCGACCCGCAGGCGCTCGCCGAAACCGAGCGGCGCATCGAAGCCTGGCATGCGGCCGCGCGGCGCCACCGCGTGCGGCCCGAGGCGCTGCCCGGCTGCGCGGCCGACCTCGCGCGCCGGCTCGAGGCGCTAGAGGCGGCCGCGAGCCCCGAGGCGCTCGAACGCGAGCTCGCCGCGGCGCGCCGCCGCTACGAGGCGGCGGCGCGCGCGCTCTCCGAGCGCCGCCGCGCCGCCGCGCAGGCGTTTTCGCGCGAGGTCACGGCCGCGATGCAGGCGCTCGCGATGCGGGGCGGACGCTTTGCCGCCACTGTGCAGCCGCTCGCTCACCCCGGTCCGCAGGGGCTGGAGGAGATCGCGTTCGAGGTGAGCTCGCATCCGAGCCTTCCGCTTCGGCCGCTCGCGAAGGTTGCCTCCGGCGGCGAACTCGCGCGCATCAGCCTCGCGATCCACCTCGTCGCGGCGAAGGACGCGCCGGTCGGCACGCTCGTGTTCGACGAGGTAGACGCCGGAATCGGCGGGGCGGTCGCCGAGACCGTCGGCCGGGCGCTGAAAACGCTCGGCAGCAGCCGCCAGGTGCTGTGCGTGACCCACCTTGCGCAGGTTGCGGCGCAGGCCGACGAGCAGTGGACGGTCGTGCGCTCGAACGCGCGCGGCCGGGTGAGCGTGCGCCTTTCGCGGCTCGATCGCGCCGGCCGCATCGAGGAACTCGCCCGGATGCTCGGCGGCGCCGACATCACCGCGACCCAGCGGCGCCACGCCGCCGAATTGCTCGGCGACGGCTGAGGCGGTTTCAGCCCCGCGCCGGCTTTCCGCTCGGGCGGTGCTCGCAGTCGCGCTTGACGCAGTCGGCGTAAAGCGCGAGCGAGTGGTCGTGCAGCGAAAAACCGCGCGCGCGCGCGATCTCCTTCTGCCGGCGCTCGATCTCGGCGTCGAAGAATTCCTCGACGCGCCCGCATTGCAGGCATACGAGATGGTCGTGATGCCCGCCCTGGCTCAGCTCGAACACCGCCTTGCCGGTCTCGAAGTGCTGGCGCGTGAGCAGTCCGGCCTGCTCGAACTGCGTGAGCACGCGATAGACGGTCGCGAGCCCGACGTCGTGGCCTTCGGCGATCAGCGCACGGTACACGTCCTCGGCCGACAGATGCCGGACCTTGCTCGTCTCGAACAGTTCCAGGATCTTGCGCCGCGGCGCGGTGGCTTTGAGGCCGATCTCCTTCAGGCTCTGCGCGGCGTTCGTTCCCTCGGTGGCGGCCGGTCTTTGCGGGGGCATCGGCTATCATATTACCCTGACCGCGCTCCCCGGACCCGCTTCGCCGATGCCCGCGCTCCCGCGCATTGCGGCTGCCCTCGCTGCGGCTGCGCTCGCCGGCTGCGCGCGCGCCCCGCTTCCGGTGCCCGAGGTCGTGAAGCCGTACCGGATCACCATCCAGCAGGGCAATTACATCACCCGCGAGATGGTCGAGCAGCTGAAGCCGGGCATGACCAAGGAACAGGTGCGCTTCATCCTCGGCACGCCGCTCGTCACCGACATCTTCCACGCCGATCGCTGGGACTACGTCTTCTTTCGCGAGACCCCCGACGGCAGGCGCGAGCAGCGCAACTTCGCGGTGATCTTCCAGGACGGGCGCCTCGCGCGCGTCATCGGCGACCTGCTTCCGGCCGAGCCGGCACAGGCGGCGGCGCCGAAGCCGCAGCCGGCAAAGCCCGCGCCGCAAGGCTCCGGGACGGGCGACTCGTCCGCGGGCGCGACGCCGGCGCCTCCGGTCTCGCCCGGCTCGGTGACGGCGGACGTCGCCCCGCCGCCGGCACCGGGCTCGGGCGGCAACTGGCGTGCCGCGAGCGATCCGCCGACGCCGCTGCGCGATCCGGAGCCGACGCCGCAGACCACCGCAGCCGATGCGCAGGCGGCGCCTGCGCCGCAGCCGCAGGACAAGCCCGCGCGCGGTTTCTTCGGGCGGCTGCTCGAGCGCATCGGGTTCTAGGCGATGCGGCTCGCGATCGCCGGCGCCGGCGGCAAGATGGGCCGCATGCTGATCGAGGCGGTCGCTGCGGATCCCGATCTGGAACTCGCGGCCGCGTTCGACGTGCCCGGGAGCCCGGCGATCGGCACCCGCGTCGGCGCGGTCGCGGTCGGCACCGACCCCGCGGCGGCGATCGCGGCGGCCGATGCGCTCGTCGATTTCACGCGCCCGGAAGGCACGATGGCGCATCTCGAGGCGTGCCTTGCCGCCGGAAAACCGATCGTGATCGGCACCACCGGCTTTTCGCGCGCGCAGCGCGCGGCGATCGAGCAGGCCGCCGCGCGCATCCCGGTGATGCTCTCGCCCAACTACGCGGTCGGAGTGAACGTCGTCTTTCGCCTCGCCGAGATCGCGGCGCGGGCGCTCGGCGAGGCGTGGGACGTCGAGATCCTGGAGGCGCACCATCGCCAGAAAGTCGACGCTCCGTCGGGCACCGCGCTCGAGCTCGGCCGCATCGTCGCGCGCGCGCTCGGCCGCGAGCTGGAAGCGGTCGCCGTGCACGGGCGCCGCGGCGAGACCGGCGCGCGCTCATCCGGCGAGATCGGCTTTCACGCGATCCGCGGCGGCGACATCGTCGGCGAGCACACGGTGCTTTTCGCCGGAAGCGGCGAGCGCCTGGAGATCACGGTGCGCTCGGCGAGCCGCATGAGCTACGCGCTCGGCGCGCTGCGCGCCGCCAAATGGCTGCGCGGGCGTCCGCCCGGGCTGTACGACTGCTTCGATGCGCTTGGCCTGAGGCAGGCCGCGCCCTTATAATCGCGCATTCAAGGGAGCGGGAGGGGCGAGCGCCCCTCCCGCTTTTCGCGTGCGCGTTCCCATGACCGATTTCGAACCCGCCGTGCTGGTGCTCGCCGACGGAACGGTGTTCCGCGGCCGTTCGGTCGGTGCGCCGGGCGTCGCGGTCGGCGAGGTGGTGTTCAACACCGCGATGACCGGCTACCAGGAAATCCTCACCGATCCCTCGTACTGCCGGCAGATCGTCACGCTCACGTATCCGCACATCGGCAACACCGGGGCGAACGCCGAAGACGAGGAATCGGACGCGGTGCACGCCGCGGGTCTGGTGATCCGCGATATGCCGCGCGCGCACTCGAACTGGCGCGCCGAAGAGAGCCTCGGCGCGTACCTGCGCCGCCGCGGCATTGCGGCGATCGCCGAGGTGGACACGCGGCGGCTGACGCGGCTTTTGCGGGAAAAGGGCGCGCAGAACGGCTGCCTGATGGCGGGCGAGGTGGACGAGGCGCGCGCCCTTGCCGAGGCGCGGGCGTTTCCGGGTCTTGCCGGCATGGACCTCGCGCGCGCGGTGAGCACGCGGCAGCCGTACGAGTGGCGCGAAGGGCGCTGGGCGCGCGGCGCAGGCTACCGCAGGCCGGCGCAGTTCCGCCATCACGTGGTCGCCTACGACTTCGGCGTCAAGCGCAACATCCTGCGGCTGCTTGCCGACCGCGGCGCGCGCGTCACCGTGGTGCCGGCGCAGACGCCGGCGCGCGAGGCGCTCGCGCTGCGACCCGACGGCGTGTTCCTGTCGAACGGTCCGGGCGATCCGGCGCCCTGCGATTACGCGATCGCGGCGATCGGCGAGATCCTCGAGACGACGCGCATTCCGGTCTTCGGCATCTGCCTCGGGCACCAGCTGCTGGGGCTCGCCTCGGGCGCGAAGACGGTGAAGATGAAATTCGGCCACCACGGCGCGAACCATCCGGTGAAGGATCTCGACAGCGGGCGCATCGTGATCACCAGCCAGAACCACGGTTTCGCGGTGGACGCGGCGACGCTGCCGGCGACGCTGCGCGCGACCCACGTGTCGCTCTTCGACGGATCCCTTCAGGGCATGGCGCGCACCGACCGCCCGGCGTTCTGCTTCCAGGGACACCCGGAGGCGAGCCCCGGTCCGCACGACATCGCCTACCTTTTCGATCGCTTCGCGGCGATGATGGACGAGGCGCGGCGTGCCTAGGCGCACCGACATCGAGACCATCCTCATCATCGGCGCCGGGCCGATCGTGATCGGCCAGGCGTGCGAGTTCGACTACTCCGGCGCGCAGGCGTGCAAGACGCTGAAGGCCGAGGGCTACCGCGTGGTGCTCGTCAACTCCAATCCGGCGACCATCATGACCGATCCGGAGATGGCGGAGGCCACGTACATCGAGCCGATCACCTGGCGCACGGTCGCCGCGATCATCGAGCGGGAGCGACCGCAGGCGCTGCTGCCCACGATGGGCGGGCAGACGGCGCTCAACTGCGCGCTCGACCTCGCCCGCGAGGGGGTGCTCGCGGCCTACGGGGTCGAGCTGATCGGCGCCTCGCGCGAGGCGATCGACAAGGCCGAGGACCGCGAGAAATTCAAGGCGGCGATGACGCGGATCGGGCTTGCGACCGCGCGCTCGGCGCTCGCGCATTCGATGGAAGAGGCGCTCCAGGTGCAGGCCGGTCTCGGCTTTCCGGTGGTCGTGCGGCCCTCCTACACGCTCGGCGGCACGGGCGGCGGCATCGCCTACAACCGCGAGGAATTCGTCGCCATCTGCGAGCGGGGGCTCGCGGCCTCGCCCACGCGCGAGCTCCTGATCGAAGAGTCGCTCCTCGGCTGGAAGGAGTTCGAGATGGAGGTGGTGCGCGACCGCAAGGACAACTGCATCATCGTCTGCTCGATCGAAAACCTCGATCCGATGGGCGTGCACACCGGCGACTCGATCACGGTCGCGCCGGCGCAGACGCTCACCGACAAGGAGTACCAGGCGATGCGCGACGCCTCGATCGCGGTGCTGCGCGAGATCGGCGTCGACACCGGCGGCTCGAACGTTCAGTTCGCGATCCACCCGCGCGACGGCCGCATGGTGGTGGTCGAGATGAACCCGCGCGTATCGCGCTCCTCGGCCCTCGCCTCCAAGGCGACCGGTTTCCCGATCGCGAAGGTCGCGGCGCGCCTCGCCGTCGGCTACACGCTCGACGAGATCGCGAACGAGGTGACGGGTGGTGCGACGCCCGCCTCGTTCGAGCCGACGATCGACTACGTGGTGACCAAGATTCCGCGCTTCGCGTTCGAGAAGTTCCCGCAGGCGAACGACCGGCTCACCACGCAGATGAAGTCGGTGGGCGAAGTGATGGCGATCGGACGCACCTTCCAGGAATCGCTCCAGAAGGCGATGCGCGGCCTGGAGATCGGCGTCGACGGCCTCGATCAGCGCACCACCGACCGCGAAACGATCGAGCGCGAACTCGGCGAGCCCGGGCCCGAGCGCCTGTGGTACGTGGGCGACGCGTTCGAGGCGGGCTTTACGGTCGAGGAGGTGCACCGCCTGACGCACATCGATCCGTGGTTCCTCGAGCAGATCCGCGAGATCGTCGAACTCGAGATGGCGCTCGACGACCGGCGCCTGGAGGACATCGACGCCGCGACGATGCGCCGGCTCAAGCGCAAGGGGTTCTCGGACCGGCGCCTTGCGCACCTGTTCGGCACCACCGAGGAGGCGGTGCGTGCGGCGCGCTGGGCGATGGGCGTGCGTCCGGTGTACAAGCGCGTCGACACCTGCGCGGCCGAGTTCGCGGCGCGCACCGCGTACCTCTATTCGACCTACGAGGAGGAGTGCGAGGCCGAGCCGTCGCAGCGGCGCAAGATCATGGTGCTCGGCGGCGGTCCGAACCGCATCGGTCAGGGAATCGAGTTCGATTACTGCTGCGTGCACGCGGCGCTCGCGCTGCGCGAGGAAGGGTTCGAGACGATCATGGTGAACTGCAATCCCGAGACCGTCTCGACCGACTACGACCCCTCCGACCGGCTTTACTTCGAGCCGGTGACGCTGGAGGACGTGCTCGAGATCGTCGCGGTGGAAAAGCCCGAGGGCGTGATCGTGCAGTACGGCGGCCAGACCCCTCTCAAGCTCGCGCGCGCGCTCGCCGCCGCCGGGGTGCCGATCATCGGAACGAGCGCCGACTCGATCGACATCGCCGAGGACCGCGAGCGCTTCCAGAAGCTGCTCGCGCGACTGGGCTTGCGCCAGCCGCCGAACCGCACCGCGCGCTCGCCGGAGGAAGCGGTGGCGGCGGCCGAGGCGATCGGCTATCCGATCGTCGTGCGCCCGAGCTACGTGCTCGGCGGCCGCGCGATGGAGATCGTTCACCAGCGCGCGGACCTGGAGCGCTACATGCGCGAGGCGGTGCGCGTCTCGAACGACGCGCCGGTGCTCCTCGACCGGTATCTTTCGGACGCGATCGAGGTGGACGTCGACTGCGTCGCCGACGGCGCCGAGGTGCTGATCGGCGGAATTCTGGAGCACATCGAGCAGGCGGGCGTGCACTCGGGTGACTCGGCCTGCTCGCTGCCCCCGCATTCGCTCGCCGGTCACGTCGAGCGCGAGCTGCGCCGCCAGACGGCGATGCTCGCGCGCGCGCTCGACGTCGTCGGCCTCATGAACGTGCAGTACGCGATCCAGCGCGATGCGGTCTACGTGCTCGAGGTCAACCCGCGCGCTTCGCGCACGGTGCCGTTCGTGTCGAAGGCGACGGGGCTTGCGCTCGCCAAGATCGCGGCGCGCTGCATGGCCGGCATTTCCCTTGCGGCGCAGCGCGCGCGCGGCGCGCGCATCGCCGAAGTGGTGCCGCCGTATTTTTCGGTGAAGGAGGCGGTGTTTCCGTTCGCGCGCTTTCCCGGGGTCGACCCGATCCTCGGGCCGGAGATGAAATCGACCGGCGAGGTGATGGGCGTCGGGCGCACCTTCGGCGAGGCGTTCGTCAAGTCCCAGATCGCCGCCGGCGTGCCGCTCGCCCCGCAGCGCGGCGCGCGCGCCTTCCTCAGCGTGCGCGACAGCGACAAGCTCGCGGCGGTGAGCGTCGCGCGCGAGCTGATCGAACTCGGGTTCACCGTGCTCGCGACGCGCGGCACCGCGCAGGTGCTCGCGGCGCACGGCGTGCCGGTCACGCCGGTGAACAAGGTCGCCGAGGGGCGGCCGCACGTCGTCGACATGATCAAGAACGGCGAGATCGCGTTCATCTGCAACACCGTCGAGGACTCGCGCACCGCGATCCAGGACTCGCGCTCGATCCGCACCACGGCGCTCGCGCGCCGCGTCACCTACTACACGACGGTGGCCGGCGCGCGCGCCGCCTGCGCCGGCATGCGGGCCGGCGCGGCGCTCGAGCCGTATTGCCTGCAGACGCTGCACGCGGCCCTCGCGCAGGACCGCGTCGCCGAGGAGGTATCGTAGGAGACCATGGCGAAGACCCCGATGACGCTGCGCGGCGCCGAACTGCTGCGCGCCGAGCTGCAGCGGCTGAAGTTCGTCGAGCGGCCGAAGATTTCGGCCGCGCTCGCCGAGGCGCGCAGCCACGGCGACCTGTCGGAAAACGCCGAGTACGACGCCGCGCGCGAGCGGCAGGCGCTCGTCGAGGCGCGCATCCGCGACCTGGAGGCGAAACTGGCCGATGCGCAGATCATCGATCCGCGCACGCTGCATGCCGACGGCCGGGTGGTCTTCGGCGCGACCGTCGTGCTCGAGGACGAGGCGGGCGACAGAGCGACCTGGCAGATCGTCGGCGAGGACGAGGCCGACATCCGCGCCGGCCGCATCTCGGTCACCTCGCCCATCGCGCGCGCGCTGATCGGCAAGCACGCCGGCGACGAGGCGGTGGTGCAGACTCCGGGCGGCGAAAAGCGCTACACGATCCTAGAGGTGCGCTACGAGTAGGCGCGGCTAGTCGCGCTCGGCACCGATCTCGTTCTGCACGTCCCGAACCAGCAGCACCTCGCGAACGACACCGTCGTCGGAGAACTGGACATAGACGTCGTGCCGGATCCGCGCTGCGGTCTCCATGCGGTAGGCCCAGACTTCGCGCCCCTGGCGCGGCAGCCGGCCGACCTCGAACGGCGGCCCGAGCAGCGCGCGCACGTCCTCGCGCCGCGCGCTGCCCGCGACGATGCGCGCGAGGTTCGCTTCCGTGAGGCGCGGTTCGATGCCGAGCAGGCGGCCGTCGGCCGACATGCGCACCGCGAACGTCTGCAGGCCGAACGGCTGGCGCGGGTAGAACCAAACGGATTCGCCACCGGCGAGCGCAAGGCGCTCGGCGGGCGGTCCCATCTGCGCCTCGACCTCGGCGGCGCTCGAGCGTCCCGGCACGAGCCCGCGGCCGTCGTAGGACGCGCAGCCTGCCGCGCCGACGAGCGCGGCGACGGCGATGCGGACGGTGGCGGCATTCATGCGGCGATGGCAGTGTGGGCGGCCCGCCGCCCCGCCGTCAAGGGCAGGATGCGCCTGCGGTAGAGGCGGAGGGGTCATCGCATCGCGCGCCTCCAGCCGGCGCTGGCTCCGCCGGCACCTCGCCGATCCGTTCGTTCGCCGCGCGCGCGCCGAGGGCTATCGCTCGCGGGCGGCCTGGAAACTCATCGAAATCGACGACCGCGAGCGGCTGCTTCGCGCGGGCGCGGTCGTCGTGGACCTCGGGGCGGCGCCGGGCGGCTGGAGCGAGGTCGCCGCGCGCCGTGTCGGCAAGGGGGGCAGGGTCGTCGCGGTCGACGTCCTGCCGATGTCGCCGCCGGCCGGGGTCCGGTTCGTGCAGGGCAGCTTCCTCGACCCGCAGGTGCGCGCGGCGCTGCGCGAGGCCGCCGGCGGGCGCGCCGACGTCGTGCTTTCGGACATGATGCCGAACGTCTCCGGCATCGCCGCGACCGACCAGGCGCGCGCCGCCGAGCTCGTGCACGCCGCGATCGCGTTCTGTGAAGAAATCCTCGCGCCGCACGGGGCGTTTCTCGTCAAGGTCTTCCAGGGCGCGGAGTTCGGCGCGATCCTCGCCGCCCTCCGGCGCGCCTTCGGGTCGGTGAAAACCTGCAAACCCGCCGCCTCGCGCGCCGAATCGCGCGAGCTGTACCTTCTTGCGCGCCGCCCGCGCGCCGCGGGCGGCGGTTGAACTTGTCGCGCGCACCGCAATCTATCGAAAACGGCGTAAACTGCCGGGGTACCGCGCCGTTACACCGAGAAGGAGCCGTCGCTTGAACAACATGCTGAAGAACCTGGTCATCTGGGTCGTGATCGGCCTGGTGCTGATGACCGTGTTCAACCAGTTCAACACCCGCCAGACGGCGCGCGCGCCGATGGACTACTCGCAGTTCCTCGAGGAGGTCAAGGCGGGCCGCATCGCCAAGGTCACGATCGAGGGCCGGCAGTTGAAAGCCACCACCGTCGACAACCGCAGCGTCGTCAGCTACTCGCCGGGCGACATCTGGCTGGTGTCGGACCTCCTCAAGTACGGCGTCAAGGTCGAGGCGAAGCCCGAGGAGGAACCCTCGCTCCTCATGAACATCTTCGTGTCCTGGTTCCCGATGCTGCTCTTGATCGGCGTCTGGATCTTCTTCATGCGCCAGATGCAGGGCGGCGGCCGCGGCGGCGCGTTCAGCTTCGGCAAGTCGCGCGCGCGCATGCTCGACGAATCCGCGAACACGGTCACCTTCGCCGATGTCGCCGGTTGCGAGGAAGCGAAGGAGGAGGTCGCCGAGCTGGTCGATTTTCTCCGCGACCCGTCGAAGTTCCAGAAACTGGGGGGGCGCATCCCGCGCGGCGTGCTGATGGTCGGAAGTCCCGGCACCGGCAAGACGCTCCTTGCGCGCGCGATCGCGGGCGAAGCGAAGGTGCCCTTCTTCTCGATCTCGGGCTCCGACTTCGTCGAGATGTTCGTCGGCGTCGGCGCGGCGCGCGTGCGCGACATGTTCGAGCAGGCGAAGAAGCACGCGCCCTGCATCGTGTTCATCGACGAGATCGACGCGGTAGGCCGCCAGCGCGGCGCGGGCCTCGGCGGCGGCAACGACGAGCGCGAGCAGACGCTCAACCAGCTACTCGTCGAGATGGACGGGTTCGAGGCGAACATGGGCGTCATCGTGATCGCCGCGACCAACCGCCCGGACGTGCTCGATCCGGCGCTGCTGCGGCCCGGGCGCTTCGACCGGCAGGTGGTGGTGCCGCTTCCCGACATCCGCGGCCGCGAGGAGATCCTCAAGGTGCACATGCGGAAGGTGCCGCTCGCGCCCGACGTGCGCGCCGACGTGATCGCGCGCGGCACGCCCGGCTTCTCGGGGGCGGACCTTGCGAACCTCGTGAACGAGGCGGCGCTCTTTGCCGCGCGCGCGAACAAGCGGCTGGTCGACATGGAGGACTTCGAGCGCGCGAAGGACAAGGTCATCATGGGCACCGAGCGCCGCTCGATGGTGATGCCGGAGGAAGAGCGCAGGAACACCGCCTACCACGAGGCCGGACACGCGGTGGTCGCGAAACTGCTGCCGAAGACCGACCCGGTGCACAAGGTGACGATCATCCCGCGCGGGCGCGCGCTCGGGGTGACGATGCAGCTTCCCGAGCAGGACCGCTACAGCCAGGACCGCGAGCGGCTGCTCAACACGATCGCAGTGCTCTTCGGCGGCCGCATCGCCGAGGAGGTGTTCATGAACCAGATGACCACCGGCGCGGCGAACGACTTCGAGCGCGCGACCGACATCGCGCGCCGCATGGTGACGCAGTGGGGCATGTCCGACCTTCTCGGGCCGATGGTCTACGGCGAGAACGAAGGCGAAATCTTCCTCGGCCGCTCGATCACCACGCACAAGAACGTGTCGGAAGCCACCATGCAGAAGGTGGACGCCGAGATCCGCCGGATCATCGACGAGCAGTACAAGGTCGCGCGCCGTCTGATCGAGGAAAACCGCGACAAGGTCGAGGCGCTCGCGAAGGCGCTGCTCGAGATGGAAACGCTCGACGCCGAACAGATCAACGACATCATGGAAGGCCGCCCGCCGCGCCCGCCGCGTCAGGCGAGCGGCGCCTCGGGTGCGGCCGCGGCCGGCGCCGCCGGCCAGACCGCAGGGGGCGGGGCGGCGGCGCCGGCGGCAACGAGCTGAGCGCGCCCTCTGCGGCGCGAGGTCGCGCGAGCGCAGGGAGCGGACGGCCTTGCCCGCAAGCCTGCGCTGCGGCCGTTTCACGCTGGCCCTCGACCGACCGCTCCTCATGGGCGTACTGAACGTCACCCCGGATTCGTTTTCCGACGGCGGGCGCTACCTCGAGCGGGGGGCTGCGATCGAGCGCGCGCGGCGCATGGTCGAGGAAGGCGCCGACATCGTGGACGTCGGCGGAGAATCGACGCGCCCGGGGGCGCGGCCGGTGTCGGAGGAGGAGGAGCTTGCGCGGGTGCTGCCGGTGCTCGCCGCGCTGCGCGACCTTCCGGTGCCGGTGTCGGTCGATACCCGCCGGCCGCGGGTGATGCGCGAGGCGATCGCCGCCGGCGCCTCGATGGTGAACGACGTCGAGGCGCTGGAAGCGCCTGGCGCGCTCGAGGCGGTCGCCGCCGCCGATTGCGCGGTGTGCCTGATGCACAAGAGGGGCGATCCGGCGACGATGCAGGATAATCCGGTTTACGCCGACGTGGTCGGCGAGGTGAAGGCGTACCTTGCGGCGCGCATCGCGTCGGTGCTCGCGGCCGGCATCGCGCGCGACCGCATCGTCGCCGATCCGGGTTTCGGCTTCGGCAAGACCGCGGCGCACAACCTCGCGCTCCTTGCGCGCCTCGGAGAATTCGCCGATCTCGGCGTGCCGGTCGCCGCGGGGCTCTCGCGCAAGTCCACGCTCGGTGCGATCACCGGCCGGCCGGTCGGCGAGCGGCTCGCCGCGAGCCTCGCGGCGGCGCTGCTCGCGGCCGAGGCCGGGGCGGCGATCCTGCGGGTGCACGACGTGCGCGAGACGCGCGATGCGCTCGCGGTCTGGCTCGCGGTGCGCGCGGTCGGACGATGAAGAGGAAGTACTTCGGCACCGACGGCGTGCGCGGTACCGTGGGCACTGCGCCGATCACGCCCGACTTTGTGCTGCGCCTCGGCTACGCCGCCGGGCGCGTGCTCGCCGCGCGCGAGGCTCGCCCCGGCGAGCGGCCGGCGGTGCTGATCGGAAAGGACACGCGGATTTCCGGCTACATGATCGAGGCGGCGCTCGAGGCCGGGTTTTCCGCCGCCGGCGTCGACGTGCTGCTCTGCGGGCCGCTGCCGACGCCCGGGGTCGCGTACCTTGCGCGCGCGCTTCGCCTTGCGGCCGGGGTCGTGATCAGCGCCTCGCACAACCCGTACCCCGACAACGGCATCAAATTCTTCTCCGGCGACGGCTTCAAGCTGCCGGACGCGATCGAGGC
Organism: Burkholderiales bacterium; assembly: GCA_026416295.1. Taxonomy (GTDB): domain Bacteria; phylum Pseudomonadota; class Gammaproteobacteria; order Burkholderiales; family SG8-39; genus RBG-16-66-20. The sequence goes on from JAOAFL010000051.1 coordinate 50,082, forward strand.
GGCGATCGAGCAGCGCCTCGAGCAGCCGACCGGCTGCACGATCGCGGCCAAGCTCGGCCGCGCGCGGCGCGTCGACGACGCGCAGGGGCGGTACGTCGAGTTCTGCAAGTCCACCTTTCCCGCGGAACTCGACCTGAAGGGGCTCGCACTCGTCGTCGACTGCGCGCACGGGGCGGCCTACCACGTCGCGCCGCACGTCTTTCACGAGCTGGGCGCCGAGGTCGTCGCGATCGGCGCATCGCCCGACGGGCTGAACATCAACGACAACTGCGGCGCCGTCGCCCCGCAGGCGCTCAGGGACGAGGTGCTGCGCCGGGGCGCCGACTTCGGCATCGCGCTGGACGGCGACGGCGACCGCCTGGTGATGGTCGATCGGGCGGGCACGGTCTACGACGGCGATGCGCTGCTTTACGTGATCGCGCGGCACCGGCTGCGGCGACGCCAGCGGCCGGGCGGCGTCGTCGGAACGCTGATGACGAACCTCGCGCTCGAGCGGGCGTTCGCGCGCCTGCGGCTGCCGTTTGCGCGCGCGGCGGTCGGCGACCGCTACGTGCTGGAGCTGATGCGCGAAAAAGGCTGGTCGCTCGGCGGCGAGGGCTCCGGCCACATCATCTGCCTCGACCGGCATACGACCGGCGACGGCATCGTGTCGGCGCTGCAGGTGCTCGCGGCGGTGCGCGAGACGCGCGAGCCGCTCGCCGCGCTCACCGCCGACCTCGCGCTTTATCCGCAGGTCCTCGTCAATGTCGCGGTGCCGCGCGGTTTCGACTGGACGCAGTCGCGGGCGGTCGTCAAGGCGAAGTCGCAGGTCGAGCGGCAGCTGAAGGGCCGCGGCCGGGTGCTGCTGCGCAATTCCGGCACCGAGCCGGTGCTGCGGGTGATGGTCGAGGGCACGCCGCGCGCCGCGGTCGAAGCGGCGGCGAACGCGATCGCCGCCGCGGTGCGCGAGGCCGCCGGCGGCTAGGGGCGGCGACGCGCGCGGCGCAGAACGCGCCGGCGCTGCTAAACTCGCGCCGCCTTGCACGGCGCAGCCGACATTTCGCCCGAGCGCGCACGCGCGCTCTTTCGCACGATGGCGCGCATCCGCGCGTTCGAGAACGCGGCCGAGGAAGCCTCGCGCGGCGGCGTCTCGGCCTTCGGCGCCGCCGCGGCCGCCGCCGAGGTGCGCGTGCGCGGGCCGCTTCATCTGTCGACCGGCCAGGAAGCGGTCGCCGCCGGCGTGTGCGCGAACCTCGCGCCGACCGATCTCCTCACCTCGACGCACCGCGGCCACGGCCACTCGATCGCCAAGGGCGCCTCGCTCGAACGCATGATGTGCGAACTCTTCGGGCGCGCGAACGGTACCAACCGCGGCAAGGGCGGCTCGATGCACATCGCCGATTTTTCGGTCGGCATGCTCGGCGCGAACGGCGTCGTCGCGGCCGGCATCGCGATCGCCGTCGGCGCCGCGCACGCGCTGCGGCTGCGCGGCGAGCGCGCCGTGGTCGCCTGCTTCTTCGGCGACGGCGCGGTGAACCGCGGCCCGTTCCTCGAAGGACTCAACTGGGCGGCGATCCACCGTCTGCCGGTGCTCTTCGTCTGCGAGGACAACCGCTGGTCGGCGACCACGCCGACCGCCGCGATGACCGCGGGCGAGGGGGCGCTCGCGCGCGCGCGCGGAATCGGCGTCGACGGCCTCGCGGTCGACGGCAACGACGTGTTCGCGGTGGACGCGGCGGCGGCGGCGCTCCTTTCCGAGGTGCGCGCGGGCGGCGGGCCGCGGTTCCTGCACGCGGTGACCTACCGGATCAAGGGGCACGTTTCGGTCGATGCGGCCGCCTACCGCGACGGCAAGGAGGTGGCGCGCGCGCTGGAGAACGACCCGCTCGCGCTCGCCGCCGCGCGCCTCGGCGAGACCGAGGTGCGGCGCATCCTCGACGAGGCACAGGCCGAGGTGCAGCGCGCGCTGCAGGTCGCGGCCGCGGCGCCGTGGCCGGATCGGGCGAGCGCCTACGCCGACGTGCAGGACACCGGGGCAGGCCGATGGCTCGGCTGAGCTACGCCGAAGCCGCCTGCGCGGCGCTCGAGCGCGCGATGCGCGACGATGCGCGCGTCGTGGTGCTCGGCGAGGATGTCGGCCGCGGCGGCATCTTCGGCCAGTACCGCGGCCTTCAGGAGCGGTTCGGCGCCGGGCGCGTCATCGATACGCCGATCTCGGAGGCGACGATCATGGGCGCGGCCGTCGGCATGGCGCTCGCGGGCCTCGTGCCGGTGGTCGAGATGCGGGTGGTGGACTTCGCGCTGTGCGCGATGGACGAGATCGTCAACCAGGCGGCCAAAGCGCGCTTCATGCTCGGCGGGCAGGCGCGCGCAGGGCTCGTCGCCCGCATGCCGATCGGCCTCTGGAGCGGATCGGCGGCGCAGCATTCGCAGAGCCTGGAGGCGTGGTTCGCGCACGTGCCCGGGCTCGCGGTGGTCGCGCCCGCGACGCCGCAGGACAACTACGCGCTGCTTGCCGCGGCGATCGCCTGCGGCGATCCGGTCGCGTACCTCGAGCACAAGGAGCTGTGGTCGCTCGCGGGCGAGGTGGCCGAAGACGCGGCGGTGCCGCTCGGGCGCGCGGCGGTGCTGCGCGAGGGCGGCGATCTGACGCTCGTCGCCTGGTCGCGCACGGTGCACGCGGCGCTCGAGGCGGCGGCGCAGGCGCAGCGGCGCGGCATCGGCGTCGAGGTGATCGACCTGCGCACGCTCTGGCCGTGGGACCGCGACACGGTGCTCGCCTCCTGCGCGCGCACCGGGCGGCTGCTCGTCGCGCACGAGGCGGTGCGCGTCGGCGGCTTCGGCGCCGAGATCGCCGCAGAGGTTGCCGAAACGCTCGGGATTCGGGTAAAAAGGCTCGGTAGCCCGCGCATTCCGGTCGGGTACGCGAAGCCGCTCGAAGACGAGGCGCGCGTCGACGCCGCCCGCCTACTCGCGGCGATCGAAAGTTTCGGTTGAAGGAGGCCCTCGCATGAAAGTCATCGCTCGCGCCGCCGCGGTCGCGGCGCTCCTCGCGCTCGCGACCCCGCCGGCGCTCGCGCAGCAGCCGAAGTATCAGGCCGAGTACCGGCTCTCGACCGTGGTCGGGCCCGCGTTTCCCTGGGGCAAGGCCGGCGAGCGCTGGGCCGAGCTGGTGCGTCAGCGCACGCAGGGGCGGATCAACATCAAGATGTACCCGGGCGCATCCCTCGTCGCGGGCGATCAGACGCGCGAGTTCACCGCGATCCGCCAAGGCGTGATCGACCTCGCGATCGGCTCGACGATCAACTGGTCGCCGCAGATCAAGCAGCTCAACCTGTTCTCGCTGCCGTTCCTGATGCCCGACTACGACGCGATCGACGCGCTCACGCAGGGCGAGGTCGGCCGGGAGCTCTTCCGCATCCTCGAGAAGGCCGGCGTGGTGCCGCTCGCCTGGGGCGAGAACGGCTTTCGCGAGGTGACCAATTCCAAGCGCGAGCTGCGCCGCCCCGAGGACTTCAAGGGGCTCAAGTTCCGCGTCGTCGGCTCGCCCCTCTTTCTCGACGTCTTCAGCGCGCTCGGGGCGAACCCCACGCAGATGAGCTGGGCCGACGCGCAGCCGGCGCTCGCCTCGGGCGCGGTCGACGGGCAGGAGAACCCGCTGACCGTCTTCACCGCGGCGAAGTTGCACACCGTCGGGCAGCGCAACGTGACGCTGTGGGGCTACGTCGCCGACCCGCTCATCTTCGTCGCGAACAAGGAAGTGTGGGAGAGCTGGACGAAGGAAGACCGCGAGATCGTGCGCCAGGCGGCGATCGAGGCCGGACGCTACTGCATCGAACTCGCGCGCGACGGGCTCCTCGGCCCGGAACCGGCGGTGGTGAAGACGATCGAAGGCTTCGGCGTGAAGGTCGTGCGGCTGACGGCCGACGAGCGCGCCGCGTTCGTCAAGGCGACGCGACCGGTGTACGAGAAGTGGGCGAAGCAGATCGGCCCGGAGCTCGTCAGGAAGGCCGAGGCGGCGGTCGCCGCGCGCAAGAAAAAGAGCTGAGCCGCCGCCCGGGAGACGACGCCGCGGCGCGCCCGCGGCGTTTTTGTTTGCGATGACCGGATTCGAGCCGCGCCCGCAGCCGCCCGAGACCCTGCCGCCCGGCGCGCGCTTTCGCGTCGAGCGCTTCCTCGGCGCCGCCGCGATGGCGGCGATCTGCGCGATCACGCTCGCCAACGTCCTCGTGCGCTATCTCACCGACATCTCGTTCGCGTTCACCGAGGAGCTGTCGGTGTTCCTGCTCGTGTTCCTCACCTTCGTCGGCGCGGGCCGCGCTTTCCTCGACGGCAACCAGATGGCGATCACGTACTTCGTCGAGCGGCTGCCCCGGCGCTGGCGTCGGCGGCTGCTGATGGTGAGCCTCGCGCTCAGCGCGCTGATGCTCGCGCTGCTCGCCGGCTACGGCGTGCGCATGGCGTGGGACGACTACGCGCTCGAGGTGACCTCGCCCGGTCTCGGCTGGCCCCAGTGGCTCTACACCGTGTGGCTGCCGCTCCTTTCGCTGCTCGTCCTTGCGCGCATCGCGCAGGGGTTCGTCCACCTCTGGCGCCGCAGGGACCCGTGATCCTCCTGCTCTTCGGCGTGTTCGTGGTTCTCGCGGCGGCGGGGGTTCCGCTTGCGGTCGCGCTCGGACTTTCGGGCACCGCGGCGATCGTCGCCGGCAAGCTCGGCATCATGTCGGTGCCGACCACGGTCTACAGCGCGATCGCGAAATACCCGCTGATCGCGCTGCCGGTGTTCATCCTCGCGGGCATGATCTTCGAGCGCTCGGGGGTGGCGGCGCGTCTGGTGCGGCTCGCCGAGAGCATCGTCGGCAAGCGCGCCGGCGGGCTCGCGGTCGCGGCGGTGCTCGTGTGCATGATCCTCGGCGGCATCTCCGGTTCGGGGCCGGCCGATGCGGCGGCGGTCGGCGCGGTCCTCATTCCGGCGATGACGCGCGCCGGCTACCCGCGCGAATTCAGCGCGAGCCTGATCGCCGCCGGCGGCTCGACCGCGATCGTCATTCCGCCCTCGATCGCGCTCATCATCTATTCGGTGCTCGTGCCGCAGGCGAGCGTGCAGGCGCTGTTCGCCGCCGGGCTGGTCGCCGGTCTCATTCTCGGCGCGACGCTGCTCGTCGCCGCGCTCGCGTTTTCGCGCGCGCACGGCTGGGGCGCGCACGATCCGGAGCCCGCGCCGCCGTTCTGGCCGAGCCTGAGGGACGCGGGCTGGGGGCTCGCGGCGCCGGTGATCATCCTCGGCGGCATGCGCACCGGCGCCTTCACCCCGACCGAGGCGGCGGTGGTCGCGGTCGCCTACGGCCTGTTGCTCGGTCTGCTCGTCTATCGCTCGCTCGCCTGGCGCGAGGTCTGGGATCTGCTCGCCGAAGCGGCGGAAATCTCCGCCGTGATCCTCTTCATGGTGGGGCTTGCGGCGCTGTTCGGCTGGGCGGTCGATACGGTCGGGGTGTTCAACCAGTTCGCGAAGTGGCTCGCGCAGGCGGGCACGAGCGAGGTCCTCGTGCTGCTCGCGATCACGCTCGTGCTGCTTCTCGCCGGCACCGCGCTCGACGCCACCGCGACGTACTTCGTGTTCCTGCCGTTGCTGCTCCCGCTCGCGCAGACCTACGGCTGGCACCCGGTGTGGCTCGGCATCGTCGTCACCGTCAACGTCGCGATCGGGCAGTTCACGCCGCCCACCGCGGTCAACCTCATGGTCACCTGCCGCCTCGCCGGTATCCCGATGGAATCGACGCTCGGCTGGTGCCTGTGGCTCGTCGCGGCGATGACCGCGGCGCTGCTCGTGCTCACGTTCGTGCCCGGGCTCGTGCTGTTCCTGCCGCGCGCCCTCGGCTACCTCTGAGGCCGAGCGAAACGGCTGTGCACCGGCGCCGCCGTGCGCCGCAGGCGCGGCGCGAACGCATGTAAAATCCGGGTCCGGATCGATCACGCGGCCCGAGCCGATGCGGACCCGACTCGTCGCGGGCAACTGGAAGATGCACGGCAGCCGGGCGGAGAACGGGCCGCGGCTGAAGGCGATCGCGCAGGCCGCGCCCGCGATCGCGGGCGTCGAATGCGCGGTGTGCGTGCCGTTTCCGTACCTTGCGCAGGCGGCCGAGGCGCTCGCCGGCTCCGGCGTCGCGCTCGGCGCGCAGAACGTGAGCGAACACGAGCCGGGGGCCTGGACCGGCGAAGTGTGCGCTTCGATGCTCGCGGACTTCGGCTGCCGCTACGCGATCGTCGGGCATTCGGAGCGCCGGCAGCATTTCGGCGAGAGCGACCGTCAGGTGGCCGCGAAATTCGGCGCCGCGCTCGCGCACGGGCTCGTGCCGATTCTGTGCGTCGGCGAAACGCTCGCCGAGCGCGAGGCGGGGCGGACCGGCGAAGTCGTCGGCCGCCAGCTCGAGGCGGTGCTCGAGCGCGCGGGCCGCCAGGCGTTCGCGCAGGCGGTGATCGCCTACGAGCCGGTGTGGGCGATCGGGACCGGAAAGACCGCGACGCCGGCGATGGTGCAGGAAGTGCACGCGCTGCTTCGCGAGCAGGTGCTGCCGCAGACCCGGATCCTGTACGGCGGCAGCGTCAAGGCGGCGAACGCCGCGGCGCTCTTCGCGCTGCCGGACGTCGACGGCGGACTGATCGGCGGCGCGTCGCTCGTGGCCGAGGAATTCCTCGCCATCGCGCGCGCCGCGCAGCGAAAGGACTGAAACGATGGAGTTGTGGACGACGATTGCGGTGATCGTGCACGTGCTGATCGCGCTGGCGATCATCGGTCTGGTGCTGCTGCAGCACGGCAAGGGCGCCGACATGGGCTCGGGTTTCGGCGGCGGCGCCTCGGGAAGCCTGTTCGGTGCGACCGGCTCGGCGAATTTCCTGTCGCGCACCACCGCGGTGCTCGCGACGCTGTTCTTCATCATGAGCCTCGCGCTCGCGTATCTCGCGAGCACGAAACCGCGCGCCGGCGGCGTGCTGGATGCGGTGAAGTCGGCGCCGACGCAGCCGGCGCCGACCGCGCCCGCCGCCGACATCCCGACGCCCGCGGCGGGCGGTGCGCCGGCGAGCGACGCCGGCTCGAAAGCGAAGGACGTGCCGAATTGAGCGATAATCGCGCATTCGTCAGGCAGGCGTGCCCACGTGGTGGAATTGGTAGACACGCTAGCTTGAGGGGCTAGTGGCCTAAACAGCCGTAGCAGTTCGAGTCTGCTCGTGGGCACCAACTCGATTCAGGCAGGAACCGGAATACGCTGAGCGATGCTGGCCGAGTACTTCCCGATCCTGCTTTTCATTCTCGTCGGCCTGGTGGTCGGCGTCGTGCCGGTGGTACTCGGTCTTGCGCTCGGGCCGCAGCGCCCGGATCCGGAAAAGCTCTCGCCCTACGAGTGCGGATTCGAGGCGTTCGAGGACGCGCGCATGAAGTTCGACGTGCGCTACTACCTGGTCGCGATCCTGTTCATCCTGTTCGACCTGGAGATCGCGTTCCTCTTTCCGTGGGCGGTCGCGCTCGCCGACATCGGCCTCTACGGCTTTCTTTCGATGATGCTCTTTCTCGCCATCCTCGTCGCAGGGTTTTTCTACGAGTGGCGCAAGGGCGCGCTCGACTGGGAGTAGGCCGTGGCGATCGAAGGGTTGCTCTCGCAAGGGTTCGTCACCACGCAGCTCGACAAGCTCGTCAACTGGACGCGCACCGGGTCGCTGTGGCCGATGACGTTCGGGCTCGCCTGCTGCGCGGTCGAGATGATGCACGCGGGTGCCTCGCGCTACGACCTCGACCGCTTCGGCGTGGTGTTCCGGCCGAGCCCGCGCCAGTCCGACGTGATGATCGTCGCCGGCACGCTGTGCAACAAGATGGCGCCGGCGCTGAGAAAAGTCTACGACCAGATGGCCGAGCCGCGCTGGGTGATCTCGATGGGCTCGTGCGCGAACGGCGGCGGCTACTACCACTATTCTTACTCGGTGGTGCGCGGCTGCGACCGCATCGTTCCGGTGGACGTGTACGTGCCCGGCTGTCCGCCCACGGCCGAGGCGCTGCTCTACGGGATCCTGCAGCTGCAGAACAAGATCCGGCGAACGAACACGATCGCCCGCTGATCCGCGAGCCCGCCCCGCGATGACCCCGAAACTGCAACGCCTTGCCGACGCGCTCGCGCGCGCGGGCTTCGCCCCCCAGGCGCGGCTCGGCGAGCTCGCCGTCGAGGTGGCGGCGGCGGACTATCTCGCGGCGGCGCGCCGGCTGCGCGACGACCCGGCGCTGCGCTTCGAGCAGCTCGTCGATCTGTGCGGCGTGGACTACGCCACCTGGGGCGACCGGCCGCGCGAAGGGCCGCGCTTCGCGGTCGTGGTGCACCTGCTCTCGCTCGCGCACAACTGGCGGCTGCGGCTGCGCACGTTCTGCCCGGACGACGACTATCCGCGCGTCGCCTCCGTGACCGAAATCTGGCCGGCGGCGAACTGGTACGAGCGCGAGGCGTTCGACCTCTTCGGCATCGTGTTCGACGGCCACACGGATCTCCGCCGCATCCTCACCGACTACGGCTTCATCGGGCATCCGTTCCGCAAGGATTTTCCGCTCTCGGGCGAAGTCGAAATGCGCTACGACCCGGAGCAGCGGCGCGTGATCTCCCAGCCGGTGACGATCGAGCCGCGCGAGGTGGTGCCGCGCGTGGTGCGCGAGCCGCATTACGCCGAGCGGCGCAGGTAGGGCGCGATGGCCGAGATCCGCAACTACACCCTCAACTTCGGGCCGCAGCATCCGGCGGCGCACGGCGTGCTGCGCCTCGTGCTGGAACTGGACGGCGAGGTGATCGAGCGCGCCGACCCGCACAT
>JAOAFL010000066.1 GCA_026416295.1 Burkholderiales bacterium
AGATGTGTATAAGAGACAGGAGCAATATACACTGCAACCTTTACCCTCCGACGAAAGGACCCCCCATGGCGACGCTGGAACTGACGCTCGACAACTTCGAGCGCACCGTGACCGACCATCCGATCGTGATCGTCGACTTCTGGGCGCCGTGGTGCGGCCCGTGCCGCGGGTTCGCGCCGGTGTTCGAGCGCGCCTCGGAAGCGCATCCCGACGTCGTGTTCGCAAAAGTGAACACCGACGAGCAGCAAGCACTCGCGGCGGCGTTCGACATCCGCTCGATCCCGACCGTGATGCTGTTTCGCGAGAAAGTGATCCTTTTCCAGCAGGCGGGCGCGCTTCCCGCGCAGGCGCTCGAGCAGCTGATCGCGGAGGCGAAGGCACTCGACATGGCGAAGGTGCACGCCGAGATCGCGTCGCGCCGGGAGGCCGACGCGTGATCGAGCTGCGCCGCGGCGCCGAGCGCGGCTACGCCGACCACGGCTGGCTCAAGACGTTCCACAGCTTTTCCTTCGCGGACTACTGGGACCCGCGCCACACCGGGTTCGGGCCGCTGCGCGTGATCAACGAGGACCGCATCGCGCCGGGCGCCGGTTTCGCGCCGCACCGGCACCGCGACATGGAAATCTTGAGCTACGTGCTCGCCGGCGCGCTCGCACACCGCGACTCGCTCGGCAACGGTTCGGTCATCGTTCCCGGCGACCTGCAGCGCATGAGCGCCGGGCGCGGCATCGAGCACAGCGAATACAACGGCGATCCGTCGGCGACGACCCACTTCCTGCAGATCTGGATCGAGCCGGCGGTGCGCGGCCTCGACCCTTCGTACGAACAGCGGCGCTTCGACGCCGACGCAAGGCGCGGGCGGCTGTGCCTGATCGCCTCGCCCGACGGCGCCGAGGGCTCGGTGCGCATCCACCAGGATGCGCGCGTGTACGCGACGCTGCTCGACGGGGCCGAGCGGCTCGTGCATCGCATCGCGCCCGGTCGGCGCGCCTACGTGCATGTTGCGCGCGGCGCGGTCCTCGCGAGCGGCGAGCGCCTGGAGGCGGGCGATGCGCTGAAGGCGGTCCGCGAGGACGCGGTCGTGCTCGAGCGCGGCGCGGCAGCCGAGGTCCTGCTCTTCGACCTGCCTTGACGGTGCCGCAGCCCGAGCGCGCAGGGGCGCCTGCCGGCGCTAGACTTGGCGGCGCATGACGACGCGGATCGAACGCGACAGCGTCGGCCCGATCGAGGTGCCGGCCGAGCGGCTCTGGGGCGCGCAGACCGAGCGCAGCCGGCGGTTTTTCCGCATCGGCGGCGAGCGCATGCCGCGCGCGGTGATCCACGCGCTCGCGCTCGTCAAGCGCGAAGCGGCGCGCGCGAACGCCGCGCTCGGGCGACTGGACGCCGAGCGCGCCGAGGCGATCGCGCGCGCCGCCGACGAGGTGCTCGCCGGCCGGCACGACGAGGAGTTTCCGCTCGTCGTCTGGCAGACCGGCTCGGGCACGCAAAGCAACATGAACGTCAACGAGGTGCTCGCGAACCGCGCCTCGGAGCTCCTCGGCGGCCCGCGCGGCGAGGGGCGGCTCGTGCATCCGAACGACCATGTCAACCTCGGCCAATCGTCGAACGACGTGTTCCCGACCGCGATGCACGTCGCCGCCGCGCAGGCGCTCGTGCGCGAGGTGCTGCCGGCGCTCGATCGGCTCGCGGCGACGCTCGACGCAAAACGCGCCGAGTTCGCCGACATCGTCAAGATCGGCCGCACGCACCTGCAGGACGCCACACCGCTCACGCTCGGGCAGGAATTCTCGGGCTACGTCGCGCAGCTCGCGCACGCGCGGCGCGCGCTGCAGGCCGCGCTGCCGGCGCTCTACGAGCTGGCGATCGGCGGCACCGCGGTCGGCACCGGGCTGAACACCCACCCGCGCTTCGCCTCGCTGGTCGCCGAAGCGCTCGCGCGCGCGACCGGCCTGCCGTTCGTGCCGGCGGCGAACAAGTTCGCCGCGCTGGCCGGCCACGAGCCGCTCCTTGTCGCGCACGGGGCGCTCAGAACGCTCGCCGCGGCGCTCGCCAAGCTCGCGAACGACGTGCGGCTGCTCGCCTCCGGGCCGCGCGCGGGGCTTGCCGAGATCGCGATCCCGGAGAACGAGCCGGGCAGCTCGATCATGCCCGGCAAGGTCAATCCGACGCAGGCCGAGGCGCTCGCGATGGTGTGCGCGCAGGTGATCGGCCACGACGTCGCGGTCGCGATCGGCGCCGCTTCCGGGCACCTGGAGCTGAACGTCTACAAGCCCCTGCTCATCCACGATTTTCTCGCGAGCGCCCGGCTGCTCGCCGACGCGATGGCGAGCTTCGAAGAGCACTGCGCGCGCGGCATCGCCGCCAACCGCGCGCGGATCCGCGAGCTGCTCGAGCGTTCGCTGATGCTGGTGACGGCGCTCGCGCCGCGCATCGGCTACGACCGCGCCGCCGAGATCGCGAAGAAGGCGCACCGCGAGGGCACGACGCTGCGCGAGGCGGCCCTTGCGCTCGGCTACGTGAGCGCGGACGACTTCGACCGCTGGGTGCGCGCCGAGGACATGCTCGGGCCGAGGGCGTGAAACGGCGCGCGTTCCTCGCGGCGCTCGCCGCGGCCGGCTGCTCGACGCCGGGGCTGCGGCTCGATGCGCCGTACGTGTCCACGCCGTACGAGGTCGTGCGCGCGATGCTCGCGCTCGCGCGCGTCGGTCCGGCCGACGTGGTTTACGACCTCGGCTGCGGCGACGGGCGGATCGTCGTCACCGCGGCGCGCGAGTTCGGCGCGCGCGGCGTCGGCGTCGATCTCGATCCGCGCCGGATCGAGGAAGCGCGCGCGGCGGCGCGCCGCGCCGGCGTCGAACACCGTGTGCGCTTCGCGGTGCAGGATCTTTTCCTGACCGATCTCGCCGAGGCGACCGTCGTCGCGCTCTATCTGTTTCCCGAGCTGAACGTGCGGCTCGCGCCGAAGCTGCGCGCCGAGCTGCAGCCCGGTGCGCGCGTCGTCTCGCACCAGTACGGCATCGGCGACTGGAAGCCCGCCGCGAGCGTACGCGTCGAATCGGGCGGTACGGAGCACTGGGTTCACCTCTGGGTGATCCCGCCCCGCTGAGACCGCGGCGGCGCGGCGCTGCTACACTGCACCGCGCGATGTCGGTCGTGGTGCTCATTTCCGGTCGGGGCAGCAATCTGCGGGCGCTCATCGAGGCCGGCCTTCCGGTGCGCGCCGCGATCAGCAACGAGCCCGGCGCGCCGGGGCTCGCGCACGCGGCCGCGGCCGGCATTCCGGCGCGCGCGGTCGCGCACCGCGACTTCGCGACGCGCGAGGCGTTCGAAGCGGCGCTCGCGCGCGCGGTGGACGAATACGCGCCGCGGCTCGTCGCGCTCGCCGGCTTCATGCGCGTGCTCACCGCCGGGTTTGTCGCGCGCTACGCCGGGCGGCTGATGAACATCCATCCGTCGCTGCTGCCGGCGTTTCCCGGGCTCGACACGCACCGCCGGGCGCTCGCGGCCGGCGTCAAGGTCCACGGCTGCACCGTGCACTTCGTCACCGCGGAACTCGACCGCGGCCCGATCATCGTGCAGGCGGCGGTGGCGGTGCGCCCCGACGACACGGAGGAGACGCTCGCGGCGCGCGTGCTGCGCGAGGAGCACCGCATCTATCCGCTCGCGGTGCGCTGGTTCCTCGAGGACAGGCTCGAGCTCGCCGACGGCGTCGTGCGGGTGCGGGGAGGCGATGCGCAGGCTTATTTCGCTTGCGGCGCTTAGCGCGGCGCTCGGCGCGCAGGCGGCGCCGCCGCCGCGCGTCGAGATCGCCTACGAGCTGCGGCGCGACGGCGCGGTCGTCGCCGAAGTGCGCGACCGGCTGGAACACGACGGCCGAAGCTACCGCCTCACCGAGACCTGGAAAGGCAAGGGCCTGTACGCGTTGCGCGGCGAGGCGACGCGGCGCAGTCGCGGGGCGATCGGCGCCGACGGCCTGCGCCCGGAGGAATTCGAGGAGGAGCGACCCGGCCGCGCGGCGACGCGCACGCGGATCGGCGCCCGCAGCCAGGACCGGCTGAGCGTGCTGTGGCATTTCGCGTTCCATCCGCCGGCTGCGCCGGTGCGCGTGACGGTGGTCGACGGCAAGGGCAGCCACGAGCATCTGTACGCGCCCGCCGGACGCGAGCGGGTGAAGACGCCGGCGGGCGAATTCGACGCGTTGCGGCTGGTGCGCGACGGCGACGAGCGGCGCGTGCAGGTCTGGCTCGCCGCCGATCGCGGCCACTTGCCGGTTCGGCTGCGCATCACCGAGGCCGACGGCACGACGCTCGAGCAGGTCGCGGTGCGTATCGTGCCGTGACGTTGCGGCCGGCGCTCGTCGGGCACGCGGCGGCGCTCCTCGGCGAGCTTCTGCGCTTTGTCGAGCCCGCCGACCGCACCGTTTCTCGCTTCTTTCGCGCGCACCGCGCGCTTGGGCCGCAGGAGCGGGCGTTCGTCGCCGACGCCGTCTACGCCGTGCTGCGACGGCTGCGCTCGCTCGAGCGGGCGGCCGGCAGCGCCGCGCCGCGCGCGCTCGTCCTTGCGGCGGCGACGCGCGTGCTCGGATATTCGCAGCGCGCGCTCGAGCGCGCGCTCGAACCGGGCGAAGCGGCGCTTGTTGCGCGCATCCGCGCGTTCGACGCGCGGTCGCTGCCGCCCCCCGAGCGCTACGATCTGCCCGACTGGCTGTGGGCGCGCCTCGTCGCCGAGCAGGGCGAGGCCGAGGCCGCGGCGCTCGCGCGTGCGCTACAGGAGCCTGCACCGCTCGACCTGCGCGTCAACCTCGCGCGGATCTCGCGCGAGGAGGCGCTCGCGCGGCTTGCGCTTGCGGCGACGCCGACGCCTCACTCGCCCGCCGGGCTGCGGCTCGCGGGTCGCCCGGCGATCCAGCGGCACCCGCTTTTTCTTTCCGGCGCGCTGGAGGTCCAGGACGAAGGCAGCCAGCTCCTCGCCTATCTCGTCGCGCCGCGGCGCGGCGAGAGGGTGGCCGATTTCTGCGCCGGTGCCGGCGGCAAGGCGCTCGCGCTCGCGATGCTCATGCGCGGCACCGGACGGGTCTACGCGATGGACGTTTCGGCGCGGCGCCTTGCGCAGCTTGCGCCGCGCGCCGCGCGTGCGGGCGTCTCGGACATCCATCCGGTGCTGCTCGCCGGCGAGAACGACGTACGCCTCAAGCGGCTCGCCGGCAAGCTCGACCGGGTGCTCGTCGATGCGCCGTGCAGCGGTTTCGGCACGCTGCGGCGCAATCCCGACCTCAAGTGGCGCCACACCGAGGCCACGATCGCGGAGATGGCGGCGAAACAAACGCGCCTGCTGCGCGCGGGGGCGCGGCTGGTGAAGCCCGGCGGACGGCTGGTGTACGCGACCTGCAGCCTGCTGCGCGAGGAGAACGACGCGGTGGCCGACGCTTTTCTCGCCGAGGCCGGCGCGAGCTTTGCGCCGCTCGACTGCGGCGAGCTGCTCGCCGCGCAGCGCATCGCGCTCGACACCGGCGCGCGCCTGCGACTGCTGCCGCACCGGCACGGCACCGACGGCTTTTTCGCGGCGGCATTCGCGCGCAAGTAAACTACGCGCGCCATGCCCCGGAGCGAGTTCGGTCGCCTGCTCGGCGATCTCTGGAACGACCTGCGCGAACCCTCGATCCTCTGGCAGGCGGTGGCGGTCGCGGCGTGCGTCGCGGCGGCGTGGTGGCTCGCGCGCCGGCTGCATTGGCGTGCGCCGGAAGAAAGCGCCCTGGCGGTGCGGCGCGGCGCGGCGGCGCTGCGCCGCGTCGCGTTTCCGCTGATCGCGGTCGCGCTGCTCGCGGCCGCGCGCGCCGCGCTCGGGCGCGTGCAGAGCGTCAATCTGCTCTCGGTCGCCATCCCGCTTTTCGCGGCGCTCGCCGGCATTCGCTTCGCGGTGTACCTGCTGCGCATCGCTTTTGCCTCGAGCCGCTGGCTCGGCGCGTTCGAGCGATCGCTCGCGCTCGCAGTCTGGGCGGTGGTCGCGCTGCACCTCGTCGGGCTGCTGCCCGACATCGTGCACTGGCTCGACCGGGTCGAGCTGCCTGCCGGAAAGGCGCGCGTGTCTCTCTGGGCGCTCGCGAGCGCCGCGTTCTGGGTCGCGCTCACGCTGCTCTTTGCGCTGTGGGCCGGGGCGGCGCTCGAAGCGCGACTGATGCGCGCCGAGGCGTTGCACAGCAGCCTGCGCGTCGTGTTCGCGCGCCTCGGGCGGGCGTTGCTGCTGCTCGTCGCGGTGCTGGTCGCACTGCCTCTCGTCGGCGTCGATCTCACCGTGCTTTCGGTGTTCGGCGGCGCGCTCGGCGTCGGCCTGGGGCTCGGGCTGCAGAAGATCGCGTCGAACTACGTCTCCGGCTTCATCCTGCTGCTCGACCGCTCGATCCGGCTGGGCGACGTCATCACCGCCGACGGCCAGCACGGGGTGGTGACCGGCATCACGACGCGCTACGTCGTGCTGCGCGCGCTGAGCGGCGTCGAAGCGATCATCCCGAACGACACGCTGGTGACGAGCACCGTGCTCAATCACTCGTATTCGGACCGCAACGTGCGGCTTGCGGCGCGCGTGCCGGTCGCCTGGGCGAGCGACCTGCCGGCGGTGCTGCGCATGCTGGAGGACGCCGCGCGCGGCTGCCCGCGCGTGCTCGCGCATCCGCCGCCTGCGGCGCACGTCGTCGGGCTGGGCGACGCGGGCGTCGAACTCGAACTCGGCTTCTGGATCGCCGACCCGGAAAACGGCACGCAGAACGTGCGCTCGGCGGTGCTGCTGCGCGCGATCGAGGCGCTGAAGGCGGCGGGCGTCGAGATTCCCTTTCCGAAACGGAACGTTGCGTCGCCGCCGGCCGGCGCCGGCGCCTGAGCGAGCGGCGCCGTTGTCGTGCGCGCGCCGGCGGCGGCTTGCCGGGCGAAGGGGTTCGCGTAGAATGCGCCGGGGCGGGCCCGCCGGGGCGGCGCCGCACCGCACCTACACAAGAAAGGACCCATGATCTTTTCCGGCTATTTCGACCTCCCTTGGTGGGGATACGCGCTCGTCGCGCTCGGCCTGACGCACGTCACCATCGTCGCGGTGACGATCTTCCTGCATCGGCATCAGGCGCACCGCGCGCTCGACCTGCACCCGATCGCCTCGCACTTCTTCCGCTTCTGGCTGTGGCTGACGCCCGGGCAGATCCCCAAGGAGTGGGCGGCGGTGCACCGCAAGCATCACGCGCGCTGCGAAACGGCCGACGATCCGCACAGCCCGCAGGTGTACGGCATCCATCGCGTGCTCTGGGGCGGGGTGTTTCTCTACCGCGACGAGGCGGCGAAGCGCGAGACCCTCGAGCGCTTCGGCCACGGCACCCCGGACGACTGGCTCGAGCGTAACGTGTACACGCCCCATTCCTTCCTCGGCCTCGCGCTCATGGGCGCGATCGACGTCGCCTTGTTCGGGCTCGTCCCGGGCCTGCTCATCTTCCTCGTCCAGATCGTGTGGATTCCGTTCTGGGCCGCGGGCGTCATCAACGGCGTCGGGCACTACTGGGGCTACCGCAACTGGGACGTGCCGGC
>JAOAFL010000070.1 GCA_026416295.1 Burkholderiales bacterium
GCGGCTGATGGTGCTCGAGGACCGCGCCCGGGCCGTCGCCCGACGCCCGCTCAACCTCGACTCGCCGAAGCAGCTCGCGGAGCTGCTCTTCGGGGAGCTCGGGCTTCCGGTGATCCGGCGCACCCCGACCGGCCAGCCCTCGACCGACGAGGAGAGCCTCGAGGCCCTCGCCGAGCACCACGAGCTGCCGCGCCTGCTGCTCGAGTATCGCCAGCTCGCCAAGCTCAAGAGCACCTACACCGACCGCCTCGCCGAGCTCATCCACCCGCGCACCGGGCGCGTCCACACCCAGTTCCACCAGGCGGTCGCCGGCACTGGGCGGCTGTCGAGCTCCGATCCCAACCTCCAGAACATCCCGGTGCGCAGCGAGGAGGGCCGGCGCATCCGCCGCGCCTTCGTCGCGCCCCCGGGATACCTGCTGCTCTCCGCCGACTACTCCCAGATCGAGCTGCGGATCATGGCCCATCTCTCCGGCGATCCCGGCCTGCTCGCCGCCTTCCGCGAGGGCCGCGACGTGCATCGGGCGACCGCGGCCGAGGTCTTCAACGTCCCGATCGAGGCGGTGACCCCCGAGCAGCGGCGCGCCGCCAAGGCGATCAACTTCGGCCTGATCTACGGCATGAGCGCCTTCGGCCTCGCCCGGCAGCTCGGCATCCCGCGGGAGGAGGCGGAGGCGCGCATGGCGCGCTTGATGATGTCCGCCGCGGGGCCCTGCCTCGGTGCGTTGATGGCGCTGCGCTCCGCGTACTGGCGCAGCCCCTGGTTGCGCGAGCGGATGTCGGGCAGGTAGAGCCGCCGTCCGAACACAGTCTCGACGAAGCCCTGCTCGCGGGCCTGTGCGCGCGTGTCGTCCATGTAGCGCTTCACGCCGGGGTAGCGCTCGAAGTACAGATCCACGTACTGCTGCGCGGCGCCGCGCTCGATGCCAAGCTGGCGCGCGAGGCCGAACGCGGACATGCCGTAGATCAGGCCGAAGTTGATCGCCTTCGCCGCGCGGCGCTGGTCGGCGGGGACCGCCGACGGATCGAGGCCGAACACCTCGGCCGCGGTCGCCTGGTGGATGTCGCGGTCCTCGGCGAACGCGTGCAGCAGGCCCGCGTCGCCCGAGAGGTGCGCCATGATGCGCAGCTCGATCTGCGAATAGTCGGCCGCCATCAGTACGTGACCGGGCGGCGCGATGAAGGCCTGGCGGATGCGCCGGCCCTCGGGCGTGCGCACCGGAATGTTCTGCAGGTTCGGATCGTTCGAGGCGATGCGGCCGGTGACCGCGGTCGTCTGCGAATAGGTGGTGTGCACGCGCCCCGTCGCCGGATTCACCATCCGCGGCAGCTTGTCGGTGTAAGTCGACTTGAGCTTCGCGAGCGCGCGGTATTCGAGAAGGAGCTTCGGCAGTGGATAGTCGAGCGCGAGTTCGGCAAGGACGTCCTCGTCGGTCGAGGGCTGGCCGGTCGCGGTGCGCTTTTTCACCGGCAGCCCCTGACGCTCGAAAAGGATTTCCTGGATCTGCTTCGGCGAGTTGAGGTTGAACGGCTGTCCGGCCGCCGCGTGGGCCTTCTGTTCCAGCGCAAAGAGCGCCTTGGCGAGCGCCTCGCTCTGGGCGGCGAGCTTCGCCGCGTCGATCAGCACCCCGTTTCGCTCCATGCGGAAGAGCACCGGCATCACCGGCAGCTCGATTTCCTCGTAGACGCGGCGCAGTTTCGGGTCGGCGGCGATCCTCGGATAGAGCACCGCGTGAAGCGCGAGCGCAAAGTCGGCGTCCTCGGCGGCGTACGCGGTCGCGCGCCCGATCTCGACCGCGGAAAACGGGATGCGGGAGGCGCCCTTGCCGGTCACCTCGTCGTAGGTGAGCGTCTTCCAGCCGAGGTGCCGCGCGGCGAGCGAATCCATGTCGTGGCGCTCGTGCACCTCGTAGACGTAGGACTGAAGGAGCGTATCGTGCGCGATGCCGCGAAGCTCGACGCCGTGGTTCGCGAGCACGTGGCAGTCGAACTTGAGGTTCTGGCCGACCTTCGCGCGGCGCGGGTCCTCGAGCCAGGGCTTGAGCCGCGCAAGCGCCAGCTCTGCGCCGATCTGCGCCGGCGCGCCGGGGTACGCGTGCGCAAGCGGCAGGTACCAGGCGGTGTCGCCCGCGGCGAAGGACAGACCGACGAGGCGCGCCGCCATCGGATCGAGCGAGGTCGTTTCGGTGTCGAAGCCGGAAAGTTCCGCCGCCTGGAGCTGCGCGAGCGCTTCTTCGAGCTCGGCTTCGCCGAGGATCGTCGCGTAGCGTCGCCGCGGCGCCTTTTCGGGCGCGCTCGCATCGGGCGGCGGCTCGGCGGCGCGCGGGGGCGCGCTCTGCGGGGGCGCTCCCGAGCCTGCGCCGCTCTCGAGCTCGCGCAGCCAGGAGCGGAATCCGAGACGCTCGAAAAGTTCCCGCAGCTTCGCGCGGTCGGGCTCGCGCGGGGCGAGATCGGCAAGCGACAGGGGAAGCGCCACGTCGCGGCGCACCGTGAGAAGCTGCCTCGCCCTCGGCAGCCAGTCGAGCGCCTTGCGCAGGTTCTCGCCTGCGACGCCGCCGATTTCGCCGGCGTGCGCGATCAGCGCCTCGAGCGAGCCGTACTGCGCGAGCCACTTCGCCGCGGTCTTTGCGCCCACTTTTTCGACCCCGGGCACGTTGTCGGCGGCGTCGCCGGTGAGCGCGAGCAGATCGGCGATGCGCTCGGGCGGTACGCCGAATTTCCGCTGCACCGCGGCCGGATCGAGCGTTTCGTTCGACATCGTGTTGACGAGCGTCACCCGCTCGTCCACGAGCTGCGCGAGGTCCTTGTCGCAGGTGGACACGAGCGCGCGCCAGCCGGCCCGGCGCGCCTGTTCGACGAGCGTGGCGATCACGTCGTCGGCTTCGACGCCTTCGACCGCGAGCACCGGCCAGCCGAGCGCGGCGACGAGTGTCTTGAGCGGCTCGATCTGGCGCGCAAGATCCTCGGGCATCGGCGGCCGGTTCGCCTTGTACTCGGCGTACTCGCGCTCGCGGAACGTAGGGCCGGGCGCATCGAACACGCAGGCGAGCGCCTGCGCCTTGTAGTCGGCGGCGAGCCGCCGTAGCATGTTCGCGACGCCGTAGACGGCACCGGTCGGCTCGCCGCGCGGGCTCTTCAGTTCCGGCAGCGCGTGGTAGGCCCGATAGAGGTAGGACGAGCCGTCCACGACGAGCAGCATCTTTTCGCGATTGTTCCCCGACACGGTGACGCGATGCGACACGACAAGCTGCCCAAACCCGCGTATCCGGAAGGCGCGCTCTCGGCACGCGAGGCGTGGCGGGTGTTCGGGATTATGGCAGAGTTCGTCGAGGCGACCGAGCGGCTCGCCGGCATCCGGCCGGCGGTCTCGATCTTCGGCAGCTCGCGCGCGGACGAAAACTCGCCCTATTTCGCGCTCGCGGAAAAGACCGCGCGGCTGCTCTCGGACGCGGGCTTCGCGGTGATCTCCGGCGGCGGCCCCGGCGTGATGAAGGCGGCGAACAAGGGCGCGTACGCCGGCCGCTCGCTCGCGGTGGGGCTCAACATCGAGCTGCCGCGCGAGCAGCACGCGAACGAATACCAGGACATCAGTCTGCGGTTCCGGCACTTTTTTGCGCGCAAGGTGATGTTCGTGAAGTTCGCGACCGCCTACGTGGTGCTGCCCGGCGGCTACGGCACGCTCGACGAGCTGTTCGAGGCGCTCACGCTGGTACAGACGCGAAAGACGCGCAGGATGCCGATCATCCTGATGCACGCGCCTTTCTGGCAGGGGCTGCTCGACTGGCTGCGCGCGCGGCTGCTCGCCGAGGGCATGATCGACGCCGCGGACCTCGAGCTGCTTCAGGTGATCGACGAACCGGAGCGCGTGGTCGAGGCGATCTTCGCGTTCTACGAAAAGCGCGGTTTCGAGCCGAGCCCCGCCGAGCGCGAGGTGCTGCTCAACCTCTGAGCGCGCGGCGAGGGCCGGCGGATCGCCTCTGCTAGAATGCGCCGCATGGTGCGCCGCCTGCTCGCCGTCTTGCTCTCCGGCGCCTGCGCGGCCGCGCTCGCGCAACAGCCGCCCCGGCTCGAGCCGCTTCCGCCTCCGCCGCCTGCGCCGCCCGGTCTGATGGACGCCCCGGCCGACGAGCCGCGCGTTCGCATCGCCCCGCCCGCGGGCGAAGACCGGGTCGAGGAGATTCGCCAGAACGGGCGCGTCGTGATGCTGAAGGTGACGCCGCCGGGCGGCATACCCTACTACCTCGTCGACACCACCGGCAACGGCAACTGGGTGCGGCGCGACTCGCTCGACGACGGGGTGCGGGTGCCGATGTGGACGATCTGGTCATTCGACTGATTTGTCCGTCTACACCCCGGTCTCCGAGCGCCAGCTCGCCGCCTGGCTGACCCAGTATTCCGTCGGCGAGCTGGTCGCGCTCGCGCCGATCGAATCCGGCATCGAAAACACCAATTACTTCGTGACGACCACCCACGGCCGCTGGGTGCTGACGCTCTTTGAGCGGTTGCCCGCCGAGGCGCTGCCGTTCTATCTCGAGCTGATGGCGCATCTTGCGCGCCACGGCATTCCGTGCCCGGCGCCGGTCGCCGACCACGCCGACCGGTATTTTTCGACGCTGAACGGAAAGCCCGCGGCGCTGGTGACGCGCCTGCCCGGGGTCTCGCTCGAGCATCCCGGCGAGGCCGAGTGCGCCGAACTGGGCATGCTCCTTGCGCGCATGCATCTCGCCGGCCGGTCCTTCGACGGCTACCTCGAGAACCCGCGCGGGCCGCGCTGGTGGAAGAAGGCCGCCGGCGAACTCCTCCCGCACCTTGCGCCGGCGCTCGCCGAGCGCCTGCAGCGCGAGATCGCGCTCCTCGCTGCGCAACGGCACCCGGATCTGCCGCGCGGCCCGGTGCACGGCGACCTTTTCCGCGACAACGCCCTTTTCGAGGGCGGGCGCCTCGTCGGCGTGATCGACTTCTATTTCGCCGGCGTCGACTGCCTGCTTTTCGATCTCGCGGTGTGCGCGAACGACTGGTGCCTCGTCGATCCGGAGCGCGACCGCCGGCTCGATCCGGCTCGGGTGCGGGCGCTCCTTGGCGCCTATCACCGTCTTCGGCCGCTTCTGCCCGCCGAGGCCGAAGCCTGGCCGCTCGTGCTTCGCGCGGCGGCGCTGCGCTTCTGGCTGTCGCGGCTGTACGACTTTCATCTGCCGCGGCCGGGCGTGCTCGTTCGCGTGCACGACCCCGAGCACTTCCGGGAGATCCTCGAGCTGCGCGCCGCGCACGCGGCGCCCTGGCTGTCGTGAAAGCCGAGGTGGTGTCCTTTCGCCGCGGCGCCGGCTGGATCGGCGACGGCTGGCGGCTGTTCCGCGCCGCGCCGTTCGCCTGGATCGCGATCGTCTTCGTCTATTGGCTGCTGATGAGCCTCCTTGGCTCGGTCGCCGCGTTCGGCGCGCCGGCGCAGCTCGGGGTCGCGGTCGCCGTGGTGCTCGTGCCCGCGTTCTCCGTCGGCTTCATGGCCGCGGCGCGCAGCGCCGCGCGCGGCGCCTCGCCCGCGATCGCCGACTTGTTCGCCGGGTTTCGCGCCGCCGGTCTTCAGCGCCAGCTCGCGCTCGGCGCGGTGTACGCGCTGCTTCTTGCGGCGGTGCTCTGGCTGACGACGCTCGCCGACGGCGGCGCGCTCGCGCGCTGGATGGTCGCGGGCGAGCGGCCCGAGGCGCAGACGCTGCATTCGGAAGCATTCCGCGCCGCCCTCGTGCTGGCAGCCCTCGGCTACGCGCCGGTGATGATGATGTACTGGTTCGCGCCGGTGCTGTGCGCCTGGCACGGCCTTGCGCCTGCGAAAGCGCTCTTTTTCAGCTTCGTCGCGACCCTTGTCAACTGGCGCGCGTTCCTCGGTTACGGGCTCGCCGCGGCGCTCCTTGCGGTCGCCGTCCCCTTCGTGGTCTTCACCGTCGCGTTGCTTTTCGCCGACGGCGGGCTGCGGGGGCTCGCGATGGGGCTGGTGTTGCCGCTGCTGCTGGTGCTGCTGCCGATCCTGTACGCGAGCTTTTTCGCGAGCTATCGTGACATTTTCGGCACCGCCGCCGGCGCGCCGGGCGCGCCGATCCGGTAGGCTGATCGGGCTGCTGTGCAGGCATCGACGAGCGCGATGAACGAGGTCGTTGTTCCGGAAGCGCCGGACGCGGCGCCCGAATTCCGCGACCCGGCGAGCGCCCGCGCGTGGCTGGAGCACGTGCCGCTTGCAAACGTTCCGGTCGCGCAGCGGGCGTTGCGCGTGCAGCTCGAGCGGTTCGCACGAACGGACGCGACTCCGGCGACGCGGCTTGCGGTGCTCGAGACGCTTCGAGAGGCGGTCGCTTTCGTGCAGATCGAGCAGGCGCGCCGCTTCGCGAACCGCGCGCTGCCGATGGTCGACGCCGAGAACGCCGTTTTTCTGGACACGATCGCGCTGTGGGAACAGATGCGCCTCGGCTACCGGCGCTGTGCCGAGGCGGCGGCCGGCGACCCGGAGCTGCGCGCGCAGGCCGCACTCGTCTGCCAGCGGCTGCTCGCCTACACAGGGCTCAAGATGTACCACTACCACCGTGCGCATCGGCTGGTGCCGGCGCGCGAGTGGCGCGCGCTGCACGAGGCCTTTCGCAGCGCCGAGCGGCTCGGCGTGGCCGAGACGGCGGTGAAGGACTACCTCAACCGCGACGTGCACGACACCTCGCCCCGGATCGCCTATGTGCGCGCGCTGCTGATGGGGATCGCGAACCCGAACGAGATGAGCCCGCGCCAACTCTTGTTCACCGCGTATCTGCTCGAGCGCTGGGCGCACAAGGTCGAGGTGCGCACCGAGCCGCCCGAAGGCGACGAGCCGCCGCTCGTCGTCGATCTGGCCGGCGAGGGCGCGCCCGAGCGCGGCGCGGGCGCTGCGGCCGAGCCGCGCTACCTCGACGTCGCCAAGCTCGCGCGCAGCCTGCGCAACCGCATCGGTCTGCTGAGGAGGGGCGAGTCGCCGGCGAAGCTTGCGCTCGGCGAGGACTGCGTGCAGCCGTCCTGCGAGCAACTGCTCGTGTTCCTCTACCGGCGCTGGTGCGAGCCGCGCACCGCACGCGCGGCGCTGCGGCGACGCACCGCCGGCGCCGCGCAGTGTTGTAGCGACCTCGCCGCGATCCACTACTACGTCGGGGGGCGGCCGTTTCGCCAGCCCGGCGAGCGAGAACTCACGCGGGAGGAGCGGGCGCAGATCGCCACCTTCGGGCGCCTCAGCACGCGCGACGAGGACGAATACAGCGCGGCGCACGGCTTTGCGCTCGAGCACTGGCAGCTCGAGGACGAGAGCGCGCAGGGCCTGAAGATGGTGCGCGCGGCCGGCAGCGCGGGCCGGCGCTACGCGCCCGGCCAGCTCGTCGCGGTGCGCCCGGCCGACGGGAACAGCTTTCTCCTCGGTCAAGTCCGGTGGCTCGCGCAGAGCGACGCCGGGGACCTCTACTGCGGCGTGCGGCTGCTGCCCGGCCTGCCGGCGGCGATCGCGGTGCGGCCGACGGGACTGAACGAGCGCGACGCCGCCTTCGTCCAGGCACTCTCGCTCGGAGCGGTGCCGGCGCTCGGTGCGCCGGCTTCCCTCGTCCTGCCCTCGGGGTGGTTCAAGCCGAAGCGGGTGCTCGAGCTCTGGACCGAAGGGCCGGTGCGCGTACGGCTCACCGCGCTCCTTGAGCGCGGCATCGACTTCGAACGCGTCGCCTACGAAGAAGCGCCATGAGCGAGCGAGCCTCCGACGATTCCCGAGCGCGCGCCCCGGTGCCGACCGACATCACGCTGCACCAGAAGTCGCGCGTGATGGAGATCCGGTTCTCCGACGGCCGCACGTTCCGGCTGCCGTACGAGTTCCTGCGCGTCTATTCGCCCTCGGCCGAGGTGCGCGGGCACGGCCCCGGCGAGGAGGTTCTGCAGACCGGAAAGCGCATGGTGGAGATCCGCGCGCTCGAGCCGGTCGGCGCCTACGCCGTGCAGCCGGTGTTCTCCGACGGCCACGACACCGGGATCTACTCCTGGGAGTACCTGTACTGGCTGGGAGAAAACCAGGAACGGCTTTGGGCCGAATATCTGGAAAAGCTCGCGCGCGCGGGCGCAAGCCGCGACTGATCCCGATGGCCGAAACCGACTTCGGCTTCGAGCGCGTGCCGGAGGCGGAAAAGGCGCGCCGCGTGCGCGCGCTGTTCGAGCGCGTCGCCCCGCGCTACGACCTGATGAACGACCTGATGTCGGCGGGGCTGCACCGGCTGTGGAAGGCGTTCGCGGTCGAGGTCGCGCGCGTGCGCGCCGGCGAGCGCGTGCTCGACGTCGCTTCGGGCTCCGGAGACCTCGCGCGGGCGTTCGCGCGCCGCGGCGCCGAGACCTGGATGATCGACGCGAGCGGCGCGATGCTCGTGCGCGGCCGCGACCGGCTGCTCGACGAGGGGCGGCTCGTCCCCGCGGTGCAGTGCGACGCGGAACGACTGCCCTTCGCCGACCGCGTTTTCGACTGCGTCGCCGTCGGCTTCGGTCTGCGCAACATGACGCGCAAGGAAGCGGCGCTTGCCGAGATGGTGCGCGTGCTCAAAACCGGCGGGCGGCTGCTGGTCCTCGAGTTCTCGCGCATCTGGAAGCCGCTCGAGCCGGCGTACGACCTCTATTCGTTTCGCGTGCTGCCTTGGCTCGGGGCCGTGGTCGCCGGCGACGCTGACGCCTACCGTTACCTTGCCGAGTCGATCCGCGTGCACCCGGACCAGGCGACGCTTGCGGCGATGATGGAGGCGGCGGGGCTCGAGCGGGTCGAGTATTTCAACCTGACGGCCGGCATCGCCGCCCTACACCGGGGCTGGAAGCTGCGGTAGCATATTCGACCGGGCGTAGACGTTTACGCGGGGGAAGACATGAAGCGAACAGTGCTCGGAATCCTGGTGGCCGCGGCATCGGCGGCGTTCGTCGTCTCGGAGGCCGAGGCGAAGCGGCTGGGCGGCGGTCGGTCGGTCGGCGCGCAGCGATCGGTGACCGCCGCGCCGCCCGCGGCGGCGCCGGCGAAGCCCGTGCAGCAGGCGCAGCCGGCCGCGCCGACGCAGGCCCAGTCGGCGGCGCCGGCGGCGCAAGCGCCGGTCGCGCAGCCGCAGGCGGCGAGCGGGCTCGCGCGCTGGATGCCGGTGCTCGGCGGCCTTGCGCTCGGCGGCGCGCTCGGGTGGCTGCTCGGGGCAAACGGTCTCGCGGGCCTTGCGGTCGGCCTTCTGCTCGCCGCGCTGATCGTCGTCGCGGTCGCCTTTGCGGTTCGGGCGCTCCTGCGGCGTTCGCCGGCGGCGCAACCGGTCCAGTACGCGGGCCTCGGCGCCGAGACCGTGGTTGCGCCGCCGCCGTCGCAGATGACGGACAGGGCGCCGCTACCGGCTGCGGCAGCGGCGCACGCGAGCGTTCCGGCGGACTTCGACGTCGCCGCGTTCCTGCGCAGCGCCCGGCTCAATTTCATGCGGCTGCAGGCGGCGAACGACGAAGGCGACCTCGACGAGCTGCGCGAATTCACGACGCCCGAGCTTTTCGAGGCGCTGCGCCACGACATCGAAGCGCGCGGCGGGGCGCGCCAGCGGACCGACGTCACCGCGCTGCACGCCGAGCTGCTCGAGGTCGGCACCGAAGGCGACCGGCACTGGGCGAGCGTGCGGTTCTCGGGCACGGTGCGGGAGGCGCCCGGCGCGGCGGCCGAAGGTTTCGAGGAGGTCTGGAACCTCGTCAAGCCCGCCGATGGCTCGAGCGGCTGGCTGCTCGCCGGCATCCAGCAGATGCACTGAGCGCGCCTTCCGCGGCAAAGGCCACCGCGCGCGCGGTGGCCTTTTGTTTTTGCGCCGGCGCGCGCCTTGCGCATGCCGATCGAGACCCCGCTCGTCGCAGCGCTGAACCACCTGCTCGAAGCCGAACCGTGGGCGCGCGAGCGCCTTGCGCCCTTCGAGGGCGAGACGGTCGAGGTGCGCGCCGCGCCCCTTCCGGCGCTGCGGTTTGCCGTCGGCGGAGGCGGCTGGCTCGCGCCGGCACCGGCGCACGCGGTGGCCTCGGTCGCGATCGCGGTGAAGCCGCAAGCGCTCGCCGCGCTCGTGCGCGGCGAGGCGCAGCTCCTCTCGGCGGTCGAGGTCACCGGCAACGCGCAGCTTGCGCGCGAAGCGATGTTCCTGTTGCGGCACCTGCGCTGGGAGGTGGAAGAGGACCTCGCGCGCTGGATCGGCGATGCGCCGGCGCATCGCGCGGTGGGGGCTGCGCGCGGGCTCGCCGCGGGGCTCGTCGAAGCGGTGCGGCGCGTCGCCGAAAGCGCCGTCGAGTACGCGGTCGAGGAGCGGCCGATGCTCGTTTCGCGCGCCTCGCTCGCCGAGCACGCCGAGGCGGTCGCGGCGCTGCGCGACGCGGTCGAGCGGCTGGAAAAGCGCATCGAGCGTCTGGAGCAGGGCGGCTGAGGTGAGGAACGCCCTGCGCCTTGCGCGCATCCTCGCCGTCGCGCTGCGCTTCGGATTGCACGAGCTCGCACCGGCGCTCGCCGACAGCCGGCTGCTTGCGCGCCTTGCGCCGCGACCGCAGGCGCCGCTCGCGGTGCGGCTGCGGCGCGCGCTGGAAGCGCTCGGGCCGATCTTCGTCAAGTTCGGGCAGGTGCTTTCGACGCGGCGCGACCTGCTGCCGGCCGAGTTCGCCGACGAGCTGGCGAAGCTCCAGGACCGCGTGCCGCCGTTTCCTCAGGAAGAGGCGGTCGCCGAAATCGAGCGCGCGCTCGGACGGCCGCTCGCGGCGCTCTTCGCCGAGTTCGGCCGCGAGGCCGAGGCGAGCGCCTCGATCGCGCAGGTGCATCTTGCGCGCCTGCCCGGCGGCGAGGAAGTGGCGGTGAAGGTGCTGCGGCCCGGCGTCGAGCGCGCGGTGGCGCGCGATGTCGCGCTGCTCGAGGCGGCGGCGCGCGCCGCCGAGTGGCTCTCGGCGGATGCGCGGCGCCTGCGGCTCCGGGAAGTGGTCGGCGAATTCGCACGGCATCTCGAGGACGAGCTCGATCTGCTGCGCGAGGCGGCGAACGCCTCGCAGCTTGCGCGCAACTTCGCGCACTCGCCGCTGCTCGTCGTGCCGCGGGTGTACTGGGACCTGTGCGCCTCCCGCGTGATGGTGATGCAGAGGATGCACGGCATTCCGATCTCGCAGGTCGAGCGGCTGCGCGAGGCGGGCGTGGACCTGCGGCAGCTCGCGCGCGCCGGGGTCGAGATCTTCTTTACCCAGGTGTTCCGCGACGGGTTCTTTCACGCCGACATGCACCCCGGAAACATCCTCGTCGAGGTCAGCCGCGACGCCGCCGGCGCGGTGCGCGCGCGCTACGTCGCGCTCGACTTCGGCATCATGGGCACGCTCGGAGACACCGACCTCGAATGGCTCGCGCGCAATTTCCTCGCGTTTTTCAACCGCGACTACAAGGCGGTGGCGCGCGCGCACGTGGAGGCGGGCTGGGTGCCCGCCGGCATCCGCATGGACGCCTTCGAGGCCGCGATCCGGGCGGTGTGCGAACCGATCTTTGCGCGCCCGCTCAAGGAGATCTACTTCGGCAAGCTGCTCGTGCGGCTTTTTCAGACGTCGCGCCGCTTCAACATCGAGGTTCAGCCGCAACTGGTGATGCTGCAAAAGACGCTGCTCAACATCGAGGGTCTCGGGCGCGAACTCGATCCGGACCTCGACCTGTGGCAGACGGCGAAGCCGTTCCTCGAGCGCTGGATGCGCGAGCGCGTCGGCCTTGCGGCGCTCGCGCGCGCGGTCGCGGCCGAGGCGCCCTACTGGGCGCGCGCGCTGCCGCAGCTTCCGCGCCTCGCGCACCGGCTGCTCGCCGAGGACCGGGTGGCGGCGCTCGAGCGCGCGATCGCGAGCCTCGCGCGCGAAAGCGCCCGGCGCAACCGTCTGCTCGCGCTGCTCGTCGCGGTTGCGGCGCTCGCGGCGATCGTCGCGCTCGCCTGAGCCGGGCGGCGCGGCAGCGCGCCTCGCTATAATCGCCGCGATGCTCGTCGCCTCGGTCCTCGCCTACCTCGCGGTCACAATCGCGATCGGCCTGTGGGCGGCGCAGCGCGTGCACAGCGCGAAGGACTTCGTGCTCGCCGGGCGCAGCCTGCCGCTCTACATGAGCGCGGCGACCGTCTTCGCGACGTGGTTCGGCGCCGAGACGGTGCTGTCGGTTTCGGCGACCTTCACCCGCGACGGCCTGGTCGGCATCCCGGCCGATCCGTTCGGCGCCTCGTTCTGCCTGCTGTTCGTCGCGCTCTTTTTCGCGCGCGCGTTCTACCGCATGGACCTGCTCACGATCGGCGACTTCTATCGCAAGCGCTACGGCAAGCCGGTCGAGGTGGCAACGAGCGTCGCGATCACCGTCACCTACCTCGGCTGGACGTCGGCGCAGCTCACCGCGCTCGGGCTGGTGTTCTCGGTGCTCTCGGGCGGCGCGATTCCGCTGGAAACCGGCATCTACCTCGGCGCCGCGGTCGTGCTCGTCTACACCGTGATGGGGGGGCTGTGGGCGGTGGCGATGACCGACATGGTGCAGTCGGCGGTGATCCTCGTGGGACTGGTGCTCGTCGCCTGGCTGATCGGCGACATGGCGGGCGGCGCTGGCACGGTGATCGCCGCGGCCGCCGAGGCGGGCAAGTTCCGGCTCTTTCCCGACGGCGGCGCGAAAGAGTGGCTCGCGTTCGTCGCCGCCTGGATGACGCTCGCCGTCGGCTCGATCCCGCAGCAGGACGTGTTCCAGCGCGTCACCGCGGCGAAGGACGAGAAGACCGCGGTGCGCGGCTGCCTGATCGGCGGCGCGGTCTATTTCTGCTTCGCGTTCGTGCCGATGTTCATCGCGTACGCGGCGCTCGTGATCGAGCCGGGCTACGGCGCCCTGTTCGAAGCCGACGACGCGCGCGAAATCCAGCGCATCCTGCCCGACCTGATCCTCGCGAAGACGCCCGCCTGGGCGCAGGTGCTCTTCTTCGGCGCGCTGCTCTCTGCGATCCTGTCGACCGCCTCCGGGGCGCTGATGGCGCCGACCGCGCTCTTCACCGAGAACGTGATCCGCCCGTTCGCGCCGCGCATGAGCGACCGGCAGTTCCTGCTGCTGCTGCGCGTGGTGCTGGTCGCGTTCACCCTCGCCGCGCTGCTCTTCGCCGTCAATTCGCGCAGCACGATGTACGAGATGGTGCAGAACGCGTACAAGGTGACGCTCGTCTCGTGCCTCGTGCCGCTCGCCGCCGGCCTGTGGTGGCGGCGTGCGACCTCGGCGAGCGCGGTGCTTTCGTTCGTGCTCGGGCTGGTCTCCTGGCTGATCGCCGAGGCGGTCGCCGCCGACGCGACCGTGCCCCCGCAGTTCGTCGGGCTCGCGTTCTCGATCTTCGGCATGGTGCTCGGCGCGTTTCTGCCGGCGGCGCGGGCGCGGCACGCCTAGCGTGCCGCCCGCCCGGCGGCTGCTGCTCGTCGTCTACGTCCTGCTCGTCGTCTACGCGACGCTCTATCCGCTCTCGGGCTGGCGCGATCCGGGCGGCTCGGCGCTCGAATTCCTCGCCGCCGGCTGGCCGCGCCACCGAACGGCGTTCGACCTGTGGGCGAACGTGGCCGGTTACGCGCCCTTCGGCGTCCTCGCCGCGCTCTCGCTTCGCGCGCGGCTGGGGGCGATCGGCGCTGTGCTCGCGAGCGCAGCCGCCGGCGCGACGCTGTCGCTCGCGCTCGAGACCGCGCAGGCGTTTCTGCCGGCGCGCATCCCCTCGCTTGCCGACGTCGCCGCGAACGTCGCCGGCGCGCTCGTCGGCGCGCTCCTCGGCGTTCGCCTCGCGCCGGCGCTCGGCGCCGACGGGCGGCTTGCGCGCTGGCGCGCCGCACTGTTCGAGCCCGCGGCGCTGCCGCACGTCGGCCTCGCGCTCGTCGCGCTGTGGCTGTTCGCGCAGCTCAATCCCGCGACGCTGCTCTTCGGCGCGGGCGATCTGCGCGATCTCGTCGCCGCGCCCGCGGGCGGCGCGCATACCGCCGAGTTCTTCGTCGCCCTGGAAGCGGCGGTCGCCGCCGCGAACCTGATCGTGTTCGGCTTGCTCGTGTCGGCGATCGCCGCGCCGGGCGCGCCGGTGCGCACGCTCGTGTTCGCGCTCGCGCTCGCGGCGCTCGCGGTGCGCAGCGCCGCCTACGCGCTGCTCATGGAGACGCATCGCGCGCTCGCCTGGGCGACGCCGGGGGCGCTCGCCGGGCTCGCCGCCGGCGCGCTCGGTGTCGCGCTGCTCGCGGGACTGGCGCGCACCGCGCGTCTTGCCCTCGCGGCGGTGCTCGCGATGGCCGCCACCGCGCTCGTCAACCTCGCGCCGCCGAATCCCTACATCGCCGAGACGCTGCGCGTCTGGCAGCAAGGGCACTTCCTGCACTTCAACGGCCTGACGCGTCTGGTCGCGGCGGCGTGGCCCTTCGCCGCCGCGGCGTACCTCATCGTGCTCGCGGCGCGGCGCGAGGCGCGCCTCGGGTAGAATCGCCCGCCGATGTCGTATTACGCGCGACACGTCTTTTTCTGCTGCAACCAGCGCGATCCGGCGAGCGGCCGCAGCTGCTGCAATGCGCGCGGCGCGAGCGAGATGCGCGAGTACGCCAAACAGCGCGTCAAAGCGCTCGGGCTCGATGGCCCGGGCAAGGTGCGCGTCAACCAGGCCGGCTGCCTCGACCGCTGCGAAGAGGGCCCTTGCCTCGTCGTCTATCCCGAGGCGGTGTGGTACACGTACGTCGACCGCGCCGACGTCGAGGAGATCCTCGTCGAGCACGTGCAGCACGGGCGGGTGGTCGAGCGGCTGCGCATCTGATGTCCGCGCCGCGCTCGCGGACGCGCACGATCGTCGGGCCGGCGGGCGCGCTCGAATGCGCGGTGGACGAGCCGGCGGGCACGCCGCGCGGCGCGGCGCTCGTCGCGCACCCGCATCCGCTCTACGGCGGCTCTCTCGACAACAAGGTGGTGCATACGCTCGCGCGCGCGTTCGTCGAGCTGGGCTACGTCGCCTGGCGGCCGAACTTTCGCGGCGTCGGCGCGAGCGCCGGCGCCTACGACGAGGGGCGCGGCGAGGTGGACGACCTCGCCGCCGTGCTCGCGCACGCGGGCGCGCGCCGGCCGGTGCTTGCGGGCTATTCGTTCGGCGCGGCGGTCGCCGCGCGCCTTGCCGCGCGCCTCGTCGAAGCGGGCGAGCCGCCCGAGCGGGTGGTGCTCGTCGCCCCTGCGGTGCGGCTGCTCGAGGTGCCGGCGGTGCCCCCCGACTCGCTCGTCGTCCACGGCGAGGCCGACAGCACGGTGCCGCTCGCCGACGTACTCGACTGGGCGCGGCCGCAGGAGCTGCCGGTGGTGGTGGTGCCCGGCGCGGACCACTTCTTTCATCGGCGGCTCGCGCTGCTGCGCCGGATCGTGACCGCGAACTGGCGATGAGGGCCGCACCGCCCGCTCCGGCGGTTTCGGCGCGCGGGCTGCGCAAGCGCTTCGGCGCCGCGGAGGCAGTGCGCGGCGTCGACCTCGAGATCGCGCCCGGCGAGTGCTACGGGCTGCTCGGGCCGAACGGCGCCGGAAAGACCACCACGCTGCGGCTCGTGCTCGGGCTCGCCGAGCCCGACGGCGGCGAGATCCGCCTGCTCGGGTTGCCGGTGCCGGCGCGCGCGCGCGAGGCGCGCGCCGCGGTGGGGGTCGTGCCGCAGGCCGACAGCCTCGATCCGGATTTCACCGTCGCGGAAAACCTGCTCGTCTACGGGCGTTACTTCGGGCTGCGGGATGCGGCGATACGCGCGCGCGTGCCCGCGCTGCTCGAGTTCGCGGGGCTCGCCGGCCGCGCCGACCAGCCGATTCGCGCGCTCTCGGGCGGCATGAAGCGGCGCCTTGCGCTCGCGCGCGCGCTCGTCAACGATCCGCGTCTCCTCGTGATGGACGAGCCGACCACCGGGCTCGATCCCCAGGCGCGCCACCTCGTCTGGGAGCGGCTGCGGCGCCTCGCGCTCGAAGGGCGCACGCTCCTTCTCACCACGCACTTCATGGAGGAGGCCGAGCGGCTCTGTTCGCGCGTCGCGATCATGGACGGCGGCCGCATCATCGCCGAGGGCGCGCCGCGCGAACTGATCGCGCGCCACATCGAGCCGCAGGTGCTGGAGGTCCACGGGCCGGGACTCGAGCGCTGGCTTGCGCGCGCGCGCGGGCTCGTGCCGCGCGTCGAACGCGCCGGCGAGACCGCGTTCTGCTACGGCACCGACGTCGCAGCGGCGCTCGCCGACGTCGCCGCCGAACCCGACCTCCTCTACCTTCACCGGCCGGCGAACCTCGAAGACGTGTTCCTCAAGCTCACCGGCCGCGACCTGAGGGACTGAAAAAGGTGCGGCGCGCGCGGCTCTACGCCCTGCCGACGCTCAGCCGGCGCCTGGTGCCGGTGTGGCGGCGCAACTTCCTCGTCTGGCGCAAGCTCGCGCTGCCCTCGATCCTCGGCAACCTCGCAGACCCCTTGCTCATGCTCTTCGGTCTGGGCTACGGCCTCGGCGCGGTGATCGGCACGCTCGAGGGCACGAGCTATTTTGCGTTCCTCGCCGGGGGTTTCCTCGCCTCCTCGACGATGTACGCGGCGACCTTCGAGGCGCTCTACTCGGCGTTTTCGCGCATGCACGTGCAGCGCACCTGGGAGGCGATCGTGAACGCCCCGATGGAGCTGGAGGACGTGCTCGCCGGCGAGTGGCTTTGGGCGGCGACCAAGGGGTTCGCGGCCGGCGCGTGCATGTTCGCGGTGGTGTCGGCGCTCGGTCTTGCGCGCTGGCCGGCGGCGCTCGGCGCGCTCGCGGCGGTGGGCCTGGTCGGCCTCGCGTTCGCGGCGCTCGGCCTCGCGATCAACGCGCTCGCGACCGGCTACGACTTCTTCAACTACTATCTGACGCTCGTGCTGACCCCGATGATGATGCTCTCGGGCGTGTTCTTTCCGGTCGAGCAGCTTCCGACGGCGCTCGCCGCGCTAGCGCAGGCGCTGCCGCTCTATCACGGCATCGAGCTCGTGCGGCCGCTGCTTGCCGGGCGCGCGCCGCAGGCGCCGCTCGCGCACGCGGCGGCGCTCGCCGCCTACGCGCTCGTCGGCTACTACCTCGCCGCGGTGCTCACGCGCCGGCGGCTGCTCGTTTAGCGATGCTGCTCGTCAAGTCGCTGCACATCGTCTTCATGGTCACCTGGTTCGCCGGGCTGTTCTACCTGCCGCGGCTCTTCGTCTATCACGCGATGGCGCGCGACGAGATCTCGCTCGAGCGCTTCAAGCTGATGGAGCGCAAGCTCTTCTGGGGCATCGCGACGCCGGGCGGGCTGCTCACCCTCGCGACCGGCCTGTGGCTGTGGTTCGCGTGGTTTCCCGGCGCCGGCGGCTGGCTGCACGCGAAGGCGGCGCTCGTCGCGCTGCTCGTCGGCTACCACGTCTGGTGCGGAAAGCTGATGCTCGACTTCCGCCGCGACCGCAACCGCCACGGGCACGTCTGGTACCGCTGGTTCAACGAGTTTCCGGTGCTGGTGCTCGTCGGCGCCGTGTTCCTGGTTGTCTACAAGCCCTTCTGAGGCGTATTTCGCGCCCTGCCCGCGGGGGCTGGAGGCGCTGCTCGCGGACGAGCTCGCCGCGCTCGGCGCGCACGCGCCGCAGGCGGTGCCGGGCGGCGTCGCGTTCGGCGGCGAGCGCCGGACCTGCTACGCCGCGAACCTTTGGTCGCGGCTCGCCTCGCGCATCCTGTGGCGCATCGCCGAGTTCGACTGCCGCGACGAGCGCGCGCTCTACGAGGCGACGCGCGCGATCGACTGGCCGCGATACTTCGCCCTCGAGCGTCGGCTGCGCGTCGACGTCGCGGCGCGCGGAAGCCCCTTGCGCAGCCTCGAGTTCGCGGTGCTGCGCGCAAAGGACGCGATCTGCGACCGTTTTCGCGACGCCTTCGGGCGCCGACCCGACGTCGATCGCGCGGCGCCCGAGGTGCGCGTGCACCTTTACCTCGAAGGCCGCCGCGGCGCGCTCTACCTCGACACCTCCGGCGAGCCGCTGTTCAAGCGCGGCTGGCGCGCCGGCCGCGTCGCCGCGCCGCTGCGCGAGAACCTCGCTGCCGGGCTCGTGCTGCTCGCCGGCTGGCGGCCGCAGGAGCCGCTTCTTGACCCGATGTGCGGCGGCGCGACGCTGCTCGTCGAGGCGGCGGCGATCGCCCGCGCGCGGGCGCCGGGCGCGCGGCGCCGCTTCGGTTTCGAGCGGCTCGCCGACTACGATCCGGCGCTCTGGGCGCAGGTGCGCGCGATGCCGCCGCCTCGCCCGCCGGTCGAGCCGTCGATTCTCGGCAGCGACATCGACCCGCGCGCGCTCGAGGCCGCGCGGCGCAACCTCGAGGCAGCGGGCCTTGCGCGCTGGGTTCGGCTCGAGCGTGCCGACGTGCTCGAGCGACCGGCGCCCGCGCCCTCGGGCGTGCTGATCGCCAACCCCCCGTACGGCGAGCGCCTCGGCTCGCGCCGGGCGCTCGCCGACTTCTATCCGCGGCTCGGAACCGCGCTCAAGCGGCGCTTCGCCGGCTGGCGCTGCTGGCTGCTGAGCGCCGACCGGACGCTGCCCGCGCGGCTGCGCCTTGCCCCCTCGCGCCGGGTGCCGCTGTGGAATGGCGCGCTCGAATGCCGCCTGTACGAGTTCCGCATGGTCGCCGGCGCGAACCGCCGGCGCGGCGCGCGCTAGACGATGTCCAGGTGCTCGATGCCCTTGGTGAAGTCCTTGTCCTTCGCTTCCTTGCCGTGCAGCTTGATCGCGAGCCGCACCTCGTTGGTCGAGTCGGCGAAGCGCAGCGCGTCCTCGTAGCTGATGCGGCCGGCCTCGTACAGGTCGAACAGCGCCTGGTCGAAGGTCTGCATCCCGAGTTCGCGCGACTTCTTCATCACTTCCTTGATGCCGTGGATCTCGCCCTTGAAGATGAGGTCCGAAATGAGCGGCGAGTTGAGCAGCACCTCGACCGCGGCGGCGCGGCCCTTGCCTTCCTTCAGCGGAATGAGCCGCTGCGACACGATCGCCTTGAGATTGAGCGACAGGTCCATCAGCAGCTGCTGGCGCCGCTCCTCGGGGAAGAAGTTGATGATGCGGTCGAGCGCCTGGTTGGCGTTGTTCGCGTGCAGCGTCCCGAGACACAGATGCCCGGTCTCGGCGAACGCGATCGCGTGCTCCATCACCTCGCGGTCGCGGATCTCGCCGATCAGGATCACGTCGGGGGCCTGACGCAGGGTGTTCTTGAGCGCCGCCTCCCAGCTCTCGGTGTCCACGCCCACCTCGCGCTGCGTGACGATGCAGTTCTTGTGCGGGTGCACGAACTCGATCGGATCCTCGATCGTGATGATATGACCCTGCGAGTTCTCGTTGCGGTAGCCGATCATCGCCGCGAGCGACGTCGACTTGCCCGAACCGGTGCCGCCGACGAAGAGCACGAGCCCGCGCTTGGTCATCGCGATGTCCTTCAGCACCGGCGGCAGCTTCAGGTCCTCGAACTTCGGGATCGTGGTCGTGATCACGCGCAGCACCATGCCGACGCAGCCCTGCTGCACGAAGCAGTTGACGCGGAACCGCCCGATGCCGGCGGGGCTGATCGCGAAGTTGCACTCCTTGGTCGCCTCGAACTCGGCCGCCTGCCGGTCGTTCATGATCGAGCGCGCAAGAAGCGCGGTGTGCTGCGCGGTGAGCGCGGTCTGCGACACCGGCGTCATCTTGCCGTCGACCTTCATCGCCGGCGGAAAGCCCGCGGTGATGAAAAGGTCCGAGCCCTTCTTGGCGACGAGCGCGCGCAGCAGGTCGTAGATGAACTTGGTCGCCTGTTCGCGTTCCATGGCGCCGCTCCTATCCGACGAAGAGGTCCTTGTTCTGCGCCTTGCTGCGCGCTTCCGCCACCGACACGACGTTGCGCCGCACGAGGTCCTGCAGGCACTGGTCGAGCGTCTGCATGCCGAACTGCGCTCCGGTCTGGATCGCCGAATACATCTGCGCGATCTTGTTCTCGCGGATCAGGTTGCGGATCGCCGGCGTGCC
Organism: Burkholderiales bacterium; assembly: GCA_026416295.1. Lineage (GTDB taxonomy): Bacteria > Pseudomonadota > Gammaproteobacteria > Burkholderiales > SG8-39 > RBG-16-66-20. The sequence continues at coordinate 20,030 of JAOAFL010000070.1, forward strand.
GATCATGATCTCGTGCGCGGCGACCCGCCCGCTGCCGTCCTTGGTCTTGAGCAGCGTCTGCGAGATCACCGCGCGCAGCGATTCCGACAGCATCGCGCGCACCATCTCCTTTTCCGCCGCCGGGAAGACGTCGACGATGCGGTCGATCGTCTTCGCCGCCGAGGAGGTGTGCAGCGTGCCGAACACGAGGTGCCCGGTTTCGGCGCCGGTGAGCGCGAGGCGAATGGTCTCGAGGTCGCGCATCTCGCCCACCAGGATCACGTCCGGGTCCTCGCGCAGCGCGCTGCGCAGCGCGTTGGCGAACGAGAGCGTGTGCGGGCCCACCTCGCGCTGGTTGACGAGGCATTTCTTCGACTCGTGCACGAATTCGATCGGGTCCTCGATCGTGAGGATGTGCCCGTACTCGTTCTCGTTGATGTGGTTGAGCATCGCCGCGAGCGTCGTGCTCTTGCCCGAGCCGGTCGGGCCGGTCACCAGCACCAGACCCCGCGGGTACTCGGCGATCTCCTTGAAGACCTTCGGGCACTTGAGTTCGTCGAGCGACAGGATCTTCGTGGGGATCGTGCGCATCACCGCCGCCGCGCCGCGCTGCTGCACGAACGCGTTGACGCGAAAGCGCGCGAGATTCGGCACCGCGAACGAAAAGTCGCACTCGAGGTTTTCCTCGTAGAACTTGCGCTGCGCGTCGTTCATGATGTCGTAGATCATCGCGTGCACGTCCTTGTGCTCGAGCGGCTTGACGTTCAGCCGTCGCACGTCGCCGTGCACGCGGATCATCGGCGGCAGGCCCGCCGACAGGTGCAGGTCGGAGGCCTTGTTCTTCACCACGAACGCGAGCAGTTCGGTGAGATCCTTGATCGCCGGCAGATCCTTCGCGGCGGGCGCGTCCTTGGCGAGAGCGGCTTCCATTACAATCCTCCGGTCCGAGGGGGCGTTCGAACAAGTATGCGGCGAGTCGCGGAGAACTTGCAAGCCGTGCGCGCGCGCATCGCGCAGGCGGCGGTCGCGGCCGGCCGCGCGCCCGAGACGGTCGCGCTGCTCGCCGTCTCCAAGCAGCAGCCGGCCGAGCGCATCCGCGAAGCGCGCACCGCCGGACAGCGCGCGTTCGGCGAGAACTACGTGCAGGAAGCGCTCGCCAAGATGGACGCGCTCGGCGACCTCGACCTCGAATGGCACCTCGTCGGACCGCTGCAATCGAACAAGACCCGGCTCGCGGCCGAGCGCTTCGACTGGGTGCAGACGGTGGCGAGCGAGCGCATCGCCGAGCGGCTCGCGGCGCAGCGTCCGGCCGCGCGCGGGCCGCTCGAGGTGCTGGTGCAGGTGAACGTCTCGGGCGAGGCGTCGAAGAGCGGCGTCGCGCCGCAGGCGGCGGCGGCGCTCGCGCGCGCGGTCGCGCAGCTGCCGAACCTGCGCCTGCGCGGGCTGATGGCGATTCCGGAGCCCGGCGATCCGGCGCGCCGGCGCGCGCAGTTCCGGCGGCTGCGCGAACTGTTCGCGGCGCTCGTGCGCGAGGGCCTTGCGCTCGATACGCTGTCGATGGGGATGTCGGAGGACATGGAGCTCGCGATCGCCGAGGGCGCGACGATGGTGCGCGTCGGCACCGCGATCTTCGGCCCGCGCCCCGCGGCCGCGCGGCGCCCGAGCGCGCCGCAGCCGAGCGCGGAAACGTCCGGCGCGCCGTGAACGTCACCTTCGTCGGCGGCGGCAACATGGCCGACGCGCTCGTCGGCGGCCTGCTCGCGAAAGGGGTCGCGCCGGCGGCGCTGCGGGTGGTGGACATCGATGCCGCCGCGCGCGCCCGGCTGCAGGCGAAGTACGCCGGCGTTCTTACCTACGCCGAGACGCGCGCGGCGCTTCGCGAGGGCGACGTCGTGCTCTTCGCGGTGAAGCCGCAGCAGCTGCGCGAGGCGGCGCGCGCGGCCGCGCTCGGTCGCGACCGTCATCTGGTCGTCTCGATCGCCGCCGGCGTGCGCATCGCGACTCTGGCGCGCTGGCTCGGCGGCTACGGGCGCATCGTGCGCGCGATGCCGAACACGCCGGCGCTCGTCGGGGCAGGCGTGACCGCGCTGTGCGCCGGCCCCGGCTGCGCGCAGGCCGACCTCGCGGCCGCCGAGACGATCCTCGGCGCGGTCGGCCGCACGGTGAGGGTCGGCGAGGAGCGCCTGATGGACGCGGTCACCGCGGTCTCGGGCAGCGGCCCGGCGTACGTGTTCTGGCTGATCGAGCAGCTCGCCGCGGCGGGCGAGGCGCTCGGGCTCGCCGCCGACACGGCGCGCACGCTCGCGCTCGAGACCGTGCTCGGCGCGGCGAAGCTCGCGGCGCAAAGCGGCGAGCCGCCGCAGCTGCTTCGCGCGCGCGTCACCTCGAAGGGCGGAACGACCGAGGCGGCGCTCGCCGTCTTCGCCGAGGAGCGCCTCGCCGAGCGATTCTTTGCGGCGGTGCGCGCCGCCTGCGCCCGCGGCGACGAGCTCGGGCGCGCGCTCGACCGCGACTGATGCTCGCCGACATCCTGTCCTATCTCATCCGGGTCGCGGCGGACTTTCTCGTCTATCTGCTGCTTGCGCGGTTTCACATGCAGTGGCTGCGCGCGCCGTTCCGCAACCCGGTGGGTGAATTCGTGATCGCGGCGACGAACTGGATCGTCGCGCCGGCGCGGCGCGTGGTGCCCGCTGCGGCGGGACTGGATCTCGCGACGCTCCTGCTTGCGTGGCTCGGGCAGGCGCTCGCGCTCGCGGCGCTCGCCGCGGTGCGCGCGACGACCCTCGAGCCGGCGGCGCTCGCGCTGCTCGCGGCGCTCGATCTGCTGCGCTATAGTCTGCACATCCTGGTATTCGCGTTGATCGTGCAGGCGCTTCTTTCCTGGACGAGTCCCTACAGCCCGCTCGCGCCGCTGTTCGACGCGCTCACGCGGCGCTTTCTCGCGCCGATCCGCCGCGTCGTGCCGCCGCTCGGCGGCGTGGACGTCTCGCCGCTCGTGCTGCTCGTCGTCTTGCAGGTGCTGTTCATCCCGCTCGCGCACCTGCGCGTCTCGCTCGCGGGGATCGCGCTGTGACCGCACGGGCGCCGCTCGCGGCGAACGGCGCGCGGCTGTGGGCGACGATCGAGCGCTCGGGCGAGATCGGCGTCGGCCGCCCCGGCGGGCTTGCGCGCGTCGCGCTCTCGGACGCAGACCGCGAGATGCGCGAGCAGTTCGTGTGCTGGTGCCGCGAGTCGGGGCTCGACGTGACCGTGGACCGCGTCGGCAACATCTTCGCGCGCCGCCGCGCGCGCCGGCCGGCGCTTGCGCCGGTGCTCCTCGGGAGCCACCTCGACACGCAGGTGAACGGCGGGCGCTACGACGGCATCGTCGGCGTGCTCGCGGCGCTGGAGGTCGTGCGCACGCTCGACGACCACGGCATCGAGACCGAGCGGCCGATCGAGATCTGTTCCTGGACGAACGAGGAGGGGGCGCGTTTTTCGCCCCCGATGGTCGCCTCGGGCGCGTTCGCCGGCGCCTACGACGTGGACTGGGTGCTCGATCGGCGCGACGACGAGGGCAAGCGGCTCGGCGACGAACTGGCGCGCATCGGCTACGCGGGCGAGGCGCCCGTGGGGCACCCGATCGATTCCTACTTCGAGCTGCACATCGAGCAGGGGCCGGAACTCGATGCGCGCGGCATCCCCGTGGGGGTGGTCACGCACGGCTACACCACGCACGGCTTCATCGTCGAGATCGCGGGCGAGACGGCGCACGCCGGCCCCTGGCCGATGGACAAGCGCAAAAACGCGCTGGTGGGGGCCGCGATGCTCGCCTGCGCGATGAACGACATCGGCTGGCGCTGGCACGCGACGCAGGGCAAGGCGACCGCCGCGCGCCTGGTCGCCTGGCCGAACAAGCCGGGGATCCTTTCCGACTGGGCGCAGTTCACCGGCGACGTGCGCCACGAAGACCGGGCGAGCGCCGACCGCATGGCCGAGGAGTTCCTCGCCGCGGTCGAGGACTGCGCGCGCCGCTCGAACACCGAGATGAAGGTGATCCAGCGCTGGAGCTGGGTGCCGCACTTCTTCGATCCGGG